>NZ_CP149130.1:1760833-2080277 GCF_037811135.1 Aeromonas rivipollensis
GAAGTGATGGCCATCGGCCGCAACTTCCAGGAGTCCCTGCACAAGGCGCTGCGCAGCCTCGAGACCGGCAAGACCGGCTTCGACCCCATGGTGGACCTCAATGCCCCCGACTCCCTGACCCGCATCCGCCACGAGCTGCAGGATGCCGGTTGCGACCGGATCTGGTACATCGCCGATGCGTTCCGCGCCGGCCTCTCCATGGACGGCATCTTCAAGCTGACCAAGATTGACCCCTGGTTCCTGGTGCAGATCGAAGAGCTGGTGAAGCTGGAAGAGCAGGTGAAAGAGCGCGGCATGGCTGGCCTTGACGCCGACTTCCTGCGCACCCTGAAGCGCAAGGGCTTCGCCGACGCTCGTCTGGCCAAGATCCTCGGCGTGGCCGAGGGCGAGGTGCGCAAAGCCCGTGCCCGCCACAACATCTTCCCGGTCTACAAGCGGGTCGATACCTGCGCCGCCGAGTTTGCCACCAACACCGCCTACATGTACTCCAGCTATGACGAGGAGTGCGAAGCGGCCCCGACCAATCGTGACAAGATCATGATCATCGGTGGCGGCCCGAACCGCATCGGTCAGGGCATCGAGTTTGACTACTGCTGCGTGCACGCGGCCCTGGCCCTGCGCGAAGACGGTTACGAGACCATCATGGTCAACTGCAACCCGGAAACCGTCTCCACCGACTACGACACCTCCGACCGTCTCTATTTCGAGCCGGTGACCCTGGAAGACGTGCTGGAAATCGTGCGGGTCGAGCAGCCCAAGGGCGTCATCGTCCAGTACGGCGGTCAGACCCCGCTCAAGCTTGCCCGTGCCCTGGAAGCGAACGGCGTGCCTGTCATCGGCACCAGCCCGGATGCCATCGACCGCGCCGAAGACCGCGAGCGTTTCCAGTCCGCCGTCGAGCGCCTCGGCCTCAAGCAGCCGGAAAACGGCACCGTCACCGCCCTGGAGCAGGCGGTACAGGTCGCCGCCCGCATCACCTACCCCCTGGTAGTGCGCCCCTCCTATGTACTGGGTGGCCGCGCCATGGAAATCGTCTATGACGAGCAGGATCTGCGCCGCTACTTCGCCGAAGCCGTGAGCGTCTCCAACGAGTCGCCGGTACTGCTGGATCGCTTCCTCGACGACGCCACCGAGGTGGATGTGGACGCCATCTGTGACGGCGTGGACGTGGTCATCGGCGGCATCATGGAGCACATCGAGCAGGCCGGTATCCACTCCGGTGACTCCGCCTGCTCCCTGCCGCCCTACACCCTGTCCAAGGCCATCCAGGACGAGATGCGCGAGCAGGTACGCAAGCTGGCGCTGGAACTCGGCGTGGTGGGCTTGATGAACGTGCAGTTCGCGGTGAAAGACAACGAGATCTACCTCATCGAGGTGAACCCGCGCGCCGCCCGGACAGTGCCATTCGTCTCCAAGGCCACCGGTGCCCCGCTGGCCAAGATTGCCGCCCGCGTCATGGCCGGTCAGAGCCTGCAGGATCAAGGTTTCACCACCGAGATCATCCCGCCCTACTACTCGGTCAAAGAGGTGGTGCTGCCCTTTGCGAAGTTCCCGGGGGTGGATCCGCTGCTGGGGCCAGAAATGCGCTCCACCGGCGAGGTGATGGGGGTGGGCAGCAGCTTCGCCGAGGCCTATGCCAAGGCTCAGCTGGGTGCCGGCCACCAGGTGCCGAGCGAAGGCCGCGCCCTGCTCTCGGTGCGCCACGGCGACAAGGAGCGGGTGGTGAACCTGGCTGCCAAGTTGCTGGAGCTGGGTTATGACCTCGACGCCACTCACGGCACCGCCGTGACCCTGGGGGAGGCGAGCATCAACCCCCGTCTGGTGAACAAGGTGCATGAAGGCCGTCCGCACATTCTGGATCGCATCAAGAATGGCGAGTACACCTACATCGTCAACACCGCCGAGGGTCGTCAGGCCATCCAGGACTCCAAGCAGCTGCGCCGCGGCGCCCTGCAGCACAAGGTGGCCTACACCACCACGCTGCACGCGGCCTTCGCCACCTGCATGGCCATCAGCGTCGATGCCACCGCCAACGTGAACTCGGTGCAGGAGCTGCACCACAAGGTCAAGCACCGCTAAGGTGCGCGCGGCCAGGGCCGGCTCTTCCGGCCCTGGATGCAAGCCTGACAACACCCCGCCAGCGATGGCGGGGTGTTTCTTTTGGTGGGGGCGGCGGATCCCGGGCGCATCGGGCCATCATGCACGGGGTGGCGTAAACAGCGACAATGAAGGGTGAAAAACGCCCTTTAATAGACTAAGTGAGAACATAAATTGCCTATATGATGCCATTGGCAACAACCTTCGCAATCACTCACCCCGAACGCCTCCCTATACTGGTTTCTCATCACATGCGTGAGCAAACAAGGTCGTCCGCGCCGGCAAGCATTCAGTGTCACAGGGTTGCGAGAGGATCAGGGCCAGCGGCTTATCCAGCCAGCCTGGCCGGCCCCTTCCACCGATAGGGGCCAATGGAAACCGGCTGTGGGGTAACCGCCGCACCGCCAGTCAGGGCCAGCGTTATCGCGCCAGCCCGCTCCCCCTCCTTGCCCCCTGTTACCTGCCCGGTCGCCTGGCACCTCAGCATATCTGCCAAGGGAATCTGAATATGAGCTTCGATCATCGCAAATACCGCCCAGCCCCCGTCATCGCACTGGCGGACAGACAGTGGCCCAACCGGGTGATGACGCGTGCGCCGCTCTGGTGCGCCGTGGACCTGCGGGACGGCAACCAGGCGCTGGTCGAGCCCATGACGGTGGCCCAGAAGCTGCAAATGTGGGCCCTGATGACCCATGTCGGCTTCAAGCATATCGAGGTGGGTTTCCCCGCCGCCTCCCAACCCGACTTTGACTTCGTGCGGGAACTCATCGAGCGCAACCTCATTCCGGACGATGTCACCATCCAGGTGCTGGTGCAGGCCCGCGAAGATCTCATCGCCCGCACCTTCGACTCCCTCAAGGGGGTGAAACGGGCCATCGTCCATGTCTACAACTCGGTCAACCCGACCCAGCGCAACTATGTGTTCAACTCAGGGAAGGAGGGGGTCAAGGCCATCGCCGTGCAGGGTGCGCGCTGGGTGCGGGAATACGCGGCCCGCAACCACGGCACCGAGTGGAGCTTCCAGTATTCCCCCGAGAGTTTCAGCAGCACAGAGGTGGAGTTCGCGGTGGAGGTGTGCGACGCCGTCATCGACGAGTGGCGCCCCGCCGCCCGTCCCATGATCCTCAACCTCCCCGCCACTGTCGAGGTGAGCACCCCCAACGTGTTTGCGGATCAGGTGGAGTGGTTCTGCCGCCACCTCAAGGCGCGCCCCGAGGTGAGCATCTCCATCCACACCCATAACGATAGGGGCTGCGGGGTGGCCGCCGCCGAGCTGGCGGTGCTGGCGGGGGCCGATCGTATCGAGGGCACCCTGCTTGGCAACGGCGAGCGCACCGGCAACATGGACATAGTCACCATGGCCATGAACCTCTACAGCCAGGGCATAGACCCCGAGCTGGACTTGTCGGACATGGATGCCATAGTGGCGACAGTGGGCGCCTGCACCCAGATTGCCCTGCACCCGCGCCACCCCTATGCCGGCGAGCTGGTCTACACGGCGTTTTCCGGCAGCCACCAGGACGCCATCCGCAAGTCCCTGGCGGCCGAGAAGCCCGACGCCTACTGGGACGTGGCCTACCTGCCCATCGATCCTTCCGATCTGGGCCGCAGCTACGAGGCGGTGATCCGCATCAACAGCCAGTCCGGCAAGGGGGGCGTCACCTATCTGCTGGAGCGCGATCTTGGCCTGCAACTGCCGCGCTGGCTGCAGATCGACTTCAGCCGCCGGGTCCAGGCCCAGGCTGAGGCTTGCAGCAGCGAAATCAGCCCGGAGCAGATCCGCGCCCTGTTCGAGCAGCACTACCTCGAGCCGCCGCACGGTTATCGCATCGGTCGCTTCCAGCTCGGCCACGACAGCCAGGAGACACTGCGCCTCGAGCTGCAGACCCCGGACGGCAGCCTGCAGCTCCGTGGTGAGGGGGAGGGGGCCATCACGGCCCTGGTCAACGGCTGGGAGCGCCAGACCGGCATGCACATCGACGTGCTGGACTACTCGGAACATGCGCTCTGCGCCGGAACCGAATCCCGCGCCGCCGCCTATGTGCTGCTGAGCGTCGACGGCCAGCGCATGTGCGGGGTGGCCATAGGTCGCGATGTGGTCAACGCCTCCTTGCAGGCGGTGATCAATGGCGCCGCCCAGATCCGCGCCCTGCGCCAGAGTGCGTGAGGGGCGGGCGTGCCTGGGATGAGGCCAGCCCCTTGAAGGGCGTCCTGTGCACCGCCCGTGCCAGGGGTTAGCCGGCGGCAACAGGGCGGCCCACAGCGCAAATTGGTACCTGGATCCCTTCACCCATGTGGTGAGGGGATTGTTTTTTATGGAAAAATCAGCTCACAATACGAGCGCCGTGCGGCCAGGATTGGCCTTGCGGTTCATTGGGTGCTGGCGGCTGGGTGCAGCCGCCTGGGATAGAGGAAGTGCAGGTTTGGAGCCATAACAATGATGAAGACTCCCCTCAGGTTATCCGTACACCCCGCCCGGTTCTTCTCGCTCTCCCCCGGTCGCCGCTTCGCCCTGCTGAGCCTGCTCTGCCTGTTGCTGCTGACGGGAGGGCTCTATGCCGCGAGTTTCGCGCGCTTGTCCGAGCATAACCTCTACACCATCGGTGCCCTAGCCGAGGCCATCAACGTGCTGACCCTGCTGTTCATGTTCTGGGTGGTGCAGTGTGCCCAGATCTCGAACCGGACCTACCTGTTTCTCAGTGCCGGTCTGGGGGGGTGGCTGGTGTCGGGGACCATAGATCTGATGGACGAGGCCTACTTCCAGCCCTGGTGGCTCTCCACCGTCGAGGACAGCCTGCGTACCCTCGGCATGCTGGCCACGGCCTGGGGCGTGCTGTTGATGGTGCAACAGATGTATGGCACCCAGTCTAGGCTGGCCTCGCTCGCCATGTCCGACGAACTGACGGGTCTCTCCAATCGCCGCGCGTTTCGCGCCGTGCTGGAAGCCCATGTGGATCAGGGGACGCCGTTGCTGCTGCTGGATCTCGATCACTTCAAGCAGATCAACGATCGCTACGGCCACGGCATAGGTGACAATGTGCTGCAGGAGTTCAGCGCCTTGCTGTGTCAGCACTGTCCGCCGGACGGTGTGGTGGCGCGCCTGGGGGGAGAGGAGTTCGCCATCTGGCTGCCCGGCATGCTGAGCGACAAGGCCCAGGTACTGGCGGAGCAGATAAGAGTGGCCACCGAGGCCCTGGTTGCCTGCGACGAGGTGAAGTTCACAGTTAGCATCGCCGTCGGCATCGGCCAGGCGGGGGAGACGGTCGAGACGCTGGTCAAACGCACCGATCTCGCGCTCTACCGGGCCAAGCACCTGGGGCGCAACCGGGTCGAGCTGGCGTGATGACGCCAGGGGATGCCGCAGCTCTGGGCCCGGGCCGCTCTACTGCCTTCAGATTGCCCGCACCATCCACTACAATGACCACCTGTTTGCATTCGGGGCCCGTCATCCGGGATGAGGGGCCCGTACCCGCACTTTATCGGAAGCCCTCATGATCCCCTCTCATCCTTTATCCTTCGCCCCCTGGCGCCTCTGCGCACTGCTGGTTGCCGCCATGCTGGCGGGCTGCGCCAGTGAACCGACCGCTCCTACCGTCGAGGAGGCCGCCGTCATCGCCAAACAACCCAAGGCGATGCAGCCGCGCAAGCCAGCGGACATGAAGAGCCGCATAGTGCGCTTCCTGCCGCGCCAGGTGCAGGACAAGCCGGGTTGGGCTAACGACGTGGTGACGGCGCTCAGCACCCAGGGGCTGACGGTGAGCGATCACAATGTCTGCTCGGTGCTGGCGGTGGCGGAGCAGGAGGCCACCTATCAGGCCGATCCCGTGGTGCCGGGGCTTGGCAAGATAGCCTGGAAGGAGATCAACGCCCGGGCCGCCAAGCTGCTGATCCCCGAGTTTGTGGTGCGCACCGCCCTCTCCATCACCTCTCCCACGGGCAAATCCTACGCCGCGCGCATCGATGCCCTTCGCACCGAGCGAGAGATGAGCGAGATCTTCGAGGACATGATAGGGGCCGTGCCCATGGGCAAGACGCTGTTTGGCAACCTCAATCCGGTGCGTACCGGGGGCCCCATGCAGGTGAGCGTGGCCTTTGCCGAGGCCAACGCCCGCGGTTATCCCTATCCGGTGAAGGAGTCCATCCGCCACGAAGTCTTCACCCGTCGCGGCGGCATCTGGTTTGGCACCAAACACATCTTCGGCTATCCCGCCGACTACCCGGACACCCTCTATCGCTTCGCCGACTTCAACGCCGGCTGGTATGCGAGCCGCAACGCCGCCTTCCAGGCTGCGGTGAGCCGGGTCAGCGGCAAGACCCTGGCCCTGGACGGGGATCTCGTTCGCTACGACTCCGACCTGCCCGGCAAGACGGAGCTCGCGGTGCACAGCATCGCCAGCCGCGTCAACATGAGCAAGCAGGCCATCCACCAGAGCCTGCTCAAGGGAGACAGCAGCGATTTTGCCCAGACCGACCTCTATCACAGGGTCTTTACCCTGGCCGACAAGCAGGCGGGCAAGCGACAGCCCCGCGCCGTGCTGCCTGGCATCCAGCTGAAAAGCCCCAAGATCACCCGCAACCTCACCACCGCCTGGTTCGCCAAGCGGGTGGATGACAGGGAGCAGGCCTGCGTCAGAAAGCTGGCGAGCATTCGCTGACAGTCAGAGACAACAAGGGCGGCCACTTGGCCGCCCTTGTTCATTGTGCTTTGACCACCTGGCTGGTCAGGGTTGGTAGGTGCCAGGTTCCCCCCAGGGCTATCATGCGGCAGCTGCCTGTGGTGCTTTTCTCGCGCTGCACGAAGGTTTTGCCGTCCCAGACCCAGCTTTCGAAAGAAAAACAATCTCCTATCCCTCTTCCTTTATGTGAGGCACTCAGTTCACCCATTCCATAACCATTTGCGTCAGTGTTGATGAGGGTCGCACTGCCGGTATCAAGGTTCGTATCAATCAGAATGAATGCCGAACCGTCGTTGTAAGCGGCGAGCCAGCAGGGTAGCTGGACCAAGGCTCGTTCTTGGTTCAGGGGATAGAGCATGCCACCTTCCGAATCTTCATAGGTTATGGGACAGGTGTCTTTATCGACTTGCTGTTTCAGCCACATACCTATGCTCTGTTGCTCCTGCTGGGTGAGCGGGCGGGAGAGGTTATCTGCGGTTACGGCGCCGGCGTGGATCACGGGGGCCGCCAAGGCAGGAGGTATGGATGTTGTGGGTAGCGAGCCCTGTTTGGTCAGGGCTGTACTGGTATTGAGACGGCCTTGGAACTCATCCATTTTGAGAAAAATGGCATAGGCACCGGCACCGGATAGCGGTTCCTGGTGCTTGCTCCATTCAAATACCACCTTGCCAGTTCCTTTAATTGCTCGAACTAGCGCTGCAGTTTGTAGCTGACTGAACGGAATCCG
Organism: Aeromonas rivipollensis; assembly: GCF_037811135.1. Taxonomy (NCBI): domain Bacteria; kingdom Pseudomonadati; phylum Pseudomonadota; class Gammaproteobacteria; order Aeromonadales; family Aeromonadaceae; genus Aeromonas; species Aeromonas rivipollensis. The sequence continues at coordinate 1,768,334 of NZ_CP149130.1, forward strand.
CTCTTTTACGGTGCCGAGTACCTCATTATTGATGCGCAGTGTGATCAAACCATCAGCGGGGGCCTCCGGGGTCTGTTCATCAACTTCTGCGATGGCAAGCTCGGCATGCAGTGTGCCCTTGGCGCCAGCCTCTCGGGTGAGTAGAACCGATAGTCCACCCAATTTTGCACTGTAACCAGCTGCTCGGCATGTGCGCGTGTTGTCGCAGGCCACTTCCCAGTCTTTGTGTTGAAAAGAGATCCCTTCAGTAAATGAGCCGAGTGCAGAGGTCAGCAGTGTTGTGATGAGCATGAAATGGTTCCTGAAGCATGGGAAAGGTCAGGATAGCATTCTGGACGGCTCACATTGAATCTTGTTGTGGGCTAACTTAACTGAGCCGAGGGACATAGCCCTTTGATCCGACTAGAAACTCATCGCCAGCCCGATGGAGTAGCCGCTGGTGTTGTGGCTGAACATATAGCGGGCCACCAGCCGGGTACGGGTGATGAAGATGTCGTATTTGCTGCTGTCGAGCTCGAGGCCAAGGCCCAGGGAGTTGAGGCTGTTGAAGCCGAGCAGGCCTCGCTGCTCTCCCAGGTACTCGGTTCTGGCGCCTTCCAGCACGTAGCGCAGCGGGCGATCCAGCAGGGTCCAGGTGAAGAGTGGCGCCCGGCGGCGCAGGTAGAGCCCGAGGTTCTCCGCCTCGGCCTGACCGGTGACGCTGTCGGCGGTGCCGGTGAAACTTTGCAGATGCTGATAGGAGTAGCGCAGCTCGGCGTCGATGTCCTGGGACTTGGAGAAGAGCTCATAGTCGAGCATGAGGGATCCCCCCAGTCCATAGACGTTGAGGTTGCCGCCATCGAGGAAGTCGAGGTTTCTGCCCGTCCTGTATTCGATCAGGGCGGCGCCGATGCGCAGATCGCTCGCCACCGTGCCCAGGGTGAAGTTGGCGATGGGGCGCAGCACCAGGTTGCCGCCAAAGCGGTCACGGTGCAGGCTGAAGTCCCAGCCGATGCCGCCGGTGGCGCTCAGGCTGTTCCATTTGGTGGGGATGGTGCGGGTCTCGTTGCCGTCGGTGAACACGAACTGGGGATCGTAGCGGCTGTATCCCAGGGTGCCCTCCAGATAGATGGGGAAGCCCTCGCTCATGGTGGCGCCGCCGCCGAGCTGGGTGATGGTCAGGGCCGAACTTTCGTTGGTGCCCCCCCCTATGTCCAGGTTGCTGGCGGTGATGTCCGGCACCACTGTGTAGCTCATCAGGGAGACCACCGCATTGGCTCGCTGTTGAACCAGGGACCCGTCATTGGCCTGGGCGGCCTGGCTGAAGAGTCCGAGCCCGCCCAGCAGAAGCATGCTTGCGTGAAGATAAGAAGAGGGGAGATGCGCCATACCTAGCTCCGTGGACCTCCTCGTCCACTGAGGAGTCCTTACACTGTAACGGTTTTTCTACCGCCATGGCAGCCCGCCTAGGCGCCAACTGACTATATTCTTTGCCATTTTACGGCGCAGGAGTGAGAGGGCTCTGGCCGCGAGATCACCTTGCCGCCGGTGCACCGGGTTGCCGGTGCCGGATGACGGAGTATCCACATAAATGGCAGACATTAATTTATTGTTCAGTTCCCCGGGTGTATAACGGGCCTCCCGCAGGAACTTATGGGGGTGGTACCAGGGAGGGGTGACCAGACCGGGCCTTAGGGCCGTCATGACGGATGCGCATTACGTTGATGGGAGTCATACCAGATGCAGGACATGCTGCTTGCCATATGGCATCAGGACTTTGAGCAATTAATACAACTGCAGGCAGTCGGTCTGCTCGTCACCTGTCTGGTGGTGATCCTCTTTCTCGAATCGAGCTTCGTCTTTTTGCCGCTGCCGGGGGACAGCCTGGTGCTGCTGGCCGGTGGTCTGGTGGGCATGGGAGTGCTCGGGCCCGAGGTGGTGTTCCTCTATCTGCCCCTGGCGGCCGGCGTCGGCAGCGTGATGGCGTACTGGCAGGGCCATGCGCTCCATGGTACCCGCTTCATGGGCCAGGTGGAGCGGGTGATCCCGGAAGGCAGCCTGCCCCGCGCCTCCCGGCTGCTCGAACGCTATGGCTTCTGGGCCATGTTCGTCTCCCGTTTCATCCCCTTCGTGCGGGTGCTGACGCCCATGCTGATGGGGATCTCCCGCCTGAACCTGCTGCGGGTGGCCATGAGCAGCTTTGCCAGCGCCTTCCTCTGGGCCCTGGTTCTCAGCATGGTCGGCAAGTTCATGATGGCGACGCCGCTCTTGGCCGATCATCACGAGCTGTTGACCAAGTGCCTGCTGGTGACCTCCTTCGCCCTCTTCGTCATCGCCGTGGCCGCCATCGGCATGCGGCTGCTCAAGCGCTCGACCAAGAGGGCGCGCTGAGCTGAGCAAGGGACGGGCCTGCCCCCCGTCCCTTGTCCCCGAGCCGCCTGCCTCAGGCGGCTCGCCCCGGTGGCGTAAAAATACAGGCCATTTGAGGCGGAAATCCTGATGCCTATCTGTTACACTTCGCGCCCGCCATTTTCCGGCTCATCTTCTGATGTGATGTCAGACCCAGCCGTCCTTGGCCCCAAGCCTCGCCGAGGCCGTGCCACATGCCGGCCCAGGCCACTTAAGCCAACTACAGCTCAGCTGGAACACAGGAACCCATTATGAGATTTGAATCGTTCGATTTTGCCCCCGAGATTTTGCGTGCCGTCTCAGAGTGCGGTTATCAGGAGATGACCCCTGTGCAGCAGCAGGCGATCCCGACCATTCGCCGTGGCAGCGACGTGCTGGCCAGCGCCCAGACTGGCACCGGCAAGACGGCGGCCTTTGCGCTGCCCATACTGCAACGTCTGGTGGATAACCCGGCCCCGGCCCAGCCGTCCAACGCCCGGGTGCTGATCCTGACCCCGACCCGCGAGCTGGCTGCCCAGGTGGCGAGCAACATCAACGACTTCGCCAAGTATCTGGACATCAGCGTGCTGACCCTGGTCGGTGGTGGCAAGCAGGACGTGCAGGCCCGCAAACTCAAGGCCGGTGCGCACATCATAGTGGCGACCCCGGGCCGCCTGCTCGAGCACCTGACCGCCTGCAACCTCAGCCTCTCCGGTGTCGAGACCCTGGTACTGGACGAAGCGGATCGCATCCTCGACATGGGCTTCAGCGCCGATGTGCAGCAGATCCTGCAGGCTGTGAACAAGACCCGTCAGAACCTGCTCTTCTCCGCCACCTTCTCCGACGCCGTGAAGAAGCTGGCCAACTTGATGCTGGACAGACCGCAGATCATCAGCGTCAACAAGCAGAACTCCACCGCCGATACCGTCAGCCACACCGTCTATCCGGTGGAGCAGAAGCGCAAGCGCGAGCTGCTCTCCGAGCTCATCGGCAAGCAGAACTGGCAACAGGTGCTGGTGTTCGCCAGTACTCGCGAGAGCTGTGACGTGCTGGTGGAAGAGCTGAACCTCGACGGCATCAAGTCCGCCGTGGTCCATGGCGAGAAGGCCCAGGGCAGCCGTCGCCGCGCCCTGCGCGAGTTCATGGAAGGCAAGGTACGGGTGCTGGTCGCCACCGAAGTGGCCGCCCGTGGTCTGGACATCCCGGATCTGCAGTACGTGGTCAACTACGATCTGCCCTTCCTGGCGGAAGATTACGTCCACCGCATCGGCCGCACCGGCCGCGCCGGCAAGAGTGGCATGGCCGTCTCCTTCGTCAGCCGCGAAGAGGAACGCACCCTGCTCGAGATCGAAGCGCTGATCGGCCAGAAGATCCGCCGCATCATGGTGCCGGGCTACGAGGTGAGCAGCCGCGACGAGCTGATCAAGCAGTTGCAGGAGCGCCGCCGTTTCGGCAAGCGCCCGCAGCGGGAAGACAACGCCGCCGCCCAGGTGATGGCCGAGGCCAAGCTGCAGGGCCAGCGTCTCAAGCGTCTGGCGGCCGCCAAGAAGCCCCGTCAGGGCAAGTAAGGGCCTCGAACCCTCTCTATTGAACCGCAAAGGCGCCCATGGCGCCTTTGCCATCTCTGTTCTCAACCCGAGGATCGCCCATGACCCTTAGCACCTATAACCAGGCCCTGCTCGACATGGCCACCCAGAGCCTGGCCGAGCTGGCCCGCACCGCAGAGCAGAAGGCAGGCAAGCGCACCCCGGCGCAAGAGAGCCACTTCCTCTGCACCTGGATGGCGGACTCCCTCAAGGAGAAGCGTTTCTCCCGTCTGGTGATGGAAGATTTGAAAGCCTGGGTACAGCTGGGTCGAACCCAGGGGGCCGGCGCCGATCTCAAGGGATTGCTTTCGCGCATCGTCTGCCAGTACGGCCGGGCCATGGCCGAGCCCGGGCAGTTGGGAGCCAGGCTTGCCACCCTGGTCGCCGAGCTGGAGAGCGCGGGTTGGCTGGTGTTTACCGACAGCGAACTGAGCGCCAGGCAGCGGCTGCTGAGCCAGGGTCAATCCAGCCTGGTCATCTCGGCCAGCGAGTATCAGGGCCATATCGAGGGGGGAGAGCTGGTGAAGCCTCTCACCCTCTATGTGCGCGGGGATGAAAAACAGCTGGCCGAGGCGGCCTTCAAGCAGGGGCTGCTGCTGAGCCAGGGTGACAAGAAGAGCACCCTGGTCAAGCACCACAAGGCCTACCGTCTGGTGCCGGGCAATGCCCAGCCCGCCCTGGCGCTGCTGGCCGAGGGCAGAGCCTGATCAGTGCCCTGGCGCTCATGCTTCTCTCATTACCCCGGCCCCGTGCCGGGGTTTTTGATGGCTGGCCGCCAGCGGGGATGGCGGCAGGGTGATCGCTGGGGAGGAAGGCCAGTACCGGCGTGCGCCCTGATGCCGCAGCCGGCCATTTTTGTCGCGTTTGAGGTGCCTGTTCGCCCGTCCCCCTCTGATGGGGGACGTCCCCCATATGGTGAGATGGTGGCGCAGCTATTCTGCTCTAGGGTGGATTGGCCCCAAAGAGGGCCATATGGAAGCAAACCGCCTGATGGCGCTACTCAATGAATGAGGAAACATGATGAAAGCAACTCCCCTTGCCCTGCTGCTGGCCAGCGTGCTGGCCTCTCCGCTCTGCGCCGCCGGGCTCGACGCCAGGCTCACCCTGGTGGATGGCAGCACCGATGATGTGCGCGTCAACCTGACCCTGACCAACACGGGTGACAAGCCCATCCGCTTGCTCAAGTGGCAGCTGCCGGGCAGCGAAGATGCCCCTCTGTTCCTGGTGGAGCGCGACGGCGAGAAGGTCAGCTATGAGGGGGCCCTGATCAAGCGAGCCGCACCGACCGACAAGGACTTCCAGTTGCTCAAGGCTGGTCAGAGCCTGACGGTGCAGGCGGAGGTCTCCGGTCTCTACGACATGAGCACCCAGGGTCAGTACAGCATCCGTTACCTGTTGCCGACCGTGGCGCAGGAGGCGAGAGCCGCCAAGGCCAGACAGGCCCAGGCGAGCGAGTCCAATGCCGTGACTCTGTGGGTAGAGGGGGTCAATGATGAGCGAGTGCAGGCCAAGGTGGCCGCCACCGAACCTGCGGCCCTGACCGCCTCGGTCAGCTTCAGCGGTCGCTGCAGCAACACCCAGAAGAGCGACATCCTGGCCGCGCTCGATGCCGCCAGCGGCATCAGCAACAACTCCAGCAGCTACCTGGCGGTGGACAAGCCGGATGGCCAGCGTTACCGCAGCTGGTTTGGCGCCTATGATGCCTCCCGCTGGAACCAGGCCGAGGCACAATTCAGCAAGATCAAGGATGCCATCGACAACAAGCCGCTCACCTTCGACTGCGGCTGCAAGCAGAGCTACTTCGCCTATGTCTATCCGGATCAGCCCTACAAGGTCTATCTGTGCAAGAGCTTCTGGACTGCCCCCGTCACCGGGACAGATTCCCGCGCCGGCACCATAGTCCACGAGCTGAGCCACTTCAACGTGGTGGCGGGTACCGATGATCTGGGTTACGGTCAGGCCAATGCCCGCAATCTGGCGAGCACGGATCCGGTCAAGGCGCTCAACAACGCCGACAACCACGAGTATTTCGCCGAGAATACCCCGAGCGAAAACTGAGTCGTAAGCAGGGGCCGGATGGCCCCTTTTTTGACGGAGGCACCATGATGACACTCTTGCTCACCACCCTGGCGCTGGCGCCCTTGCAGTGCGAGCTGTCGGTCAGCGCCGAGAGCGGGGTGAACGAGCCCCTGCCCCTGGTGATGACGTTGACCAACAAGGGGGAGGGGCCACTCGAGGTATTGACCTGGTTCACCCCCTTTGAGGGCTGGTTCGCCGACGCCATCGATCTCACCTTCGGCGAGCAGCTGGTGCCCTACAAGGGCCCCCTTGCCAAGCGTGGCGAGCCCGGTGCCGACGACTTCCTCCTGTTGGGGCCGGGGGAGCAGAGTCAGGCGGATGCGGATCTGACTCTGGTCTATGATCTGTCGCGTCCAGGAACCTATCGCCTGCGCTATCGCGCCCCCCTCTCTACCCTGACTCAGGGGGCGGCACCCAACTGCCCAGCCATCAGCTTTAACCGGGTTGCCTTGCCCTAGGGGCGCTAAGGATGAGAGGCCGCGCCCAGCAACCCCACAGCGCGGGCGGCGCTCGCCAGATAATGGGGTGAGCGGGCCTGCTCCCGCCAGCAGCAGTGCACCAGCTTGATCAGGTGATCGTCCAGGCTCTCGATCGCCAGCGGCAACACTTGTGCCCAATCCAGCCCAGCCGTATCCGGCCAGCGCTGGGCCTGCAGCTCTGGTGCCCCGACTGTGACATAGGCGGCGGCCACCGCCTGCCACATCAGGCGCTGCCAGGGCGCTTTCAGCTCATCCGGCAGGTGGCGGTCGACGATGGCGGCGGCCCGGCTGCCGGTCACCATATGCAAGACGGTGAAGTTGCCGGTCTGCCAGTAGAGGGGCAGGGCGGCCTCGGTCAGCTGTGCCAGCACATCTTGCCCGTCATCGAGGCTTTGCGGCAGCGACTCCGGCCAGCGGGGATCCGCCGCCACCTGCCGCAGGCGGGCGGTGATCCAGTCTCCCTCCCAGCGTGACCCCTCCCACTGGGCTGACAGCCCCGCCAGCAGGCGGGTGATGTCCCGGCTGGGGGCACCCATTCCTGCAGGCAGGATCAGGGCCTTGCACTGCCAGGCGGCCAGCGCCGCCGCCTGCTCCCCCAAGTGACCGTTTTCCAGCGCACAGGCGAAGCGAATAAGCGGATGAAAGGCGCCTCCCGCCGGGGAGAAACGCCGGGCCAGCAGCTCCTCGAAGCAAGGCAGCCAGCCCTCTTCGGCAAACCGGGTCCGCAGTTGCTGGCGCAGTGCCACGAACAGGGCCTCCTCCTCTTCACCCTGGTTGTCAACCCCGCTTGGCAGGGCTTGAGTGGTCTGCCAGTGGGTGAAGAAGCGCTGCAACTGCCGGGGGCTGGCTCCCATCTCGTGCAGGGCGTGCAGCGCCATGGGACAGTGGTTGGTGGTGCCGCGACCATTGAGGGCGAAGGCCTGGTTGGCATCGAGCAGAGCGTAGAGATGATCCATTAGCATTTGACTCCTTTTGTCAGGGGAGACAGGATTATGCAAGTTGAAGTTAACTTGAGATCAAGGATGAGATCGGATCGTAAGTGGCTGGCCATAGGCCAGATAGCCAAACGTGCCGGCGTGAACGCCAGCGCCCTGCGCTTCTACGAGCAGAAGGGGCTGATCCAGAGTCTGCGCAGCGAAGGCGGCCGACGTCTCTACCCGCAGGATGCGCTGCGGCGCATCGCCTTTATCCGGGTGGCGCAAGGGATGGGCCTCAGCCTCGACGAGATAGCCGGGGCCCTTCAGGGCCTGCCCGATGGCCGCACGCCGGATCGCCACGACTGGGAGCGGATCGCCGGTCAGTGGCAGTCGCTGCTGGACAGGCGCATAGACGCCCTGCAGCTGATGAAGCGCAAACTCAGCGCCTGTATCGGCTGTGGCTGCCTGTCGCTCGAGCATTGCGCCCTCTACAACCCGGAGGACAGGGCCGCAGGCCAGGGGAGCGGCCCTCGTTACTTGCTGGGGGAGCTGCCCCCCGTCGATGAATAGCAGGCGGGCGAGCCCCTGATCCAGAGGGCTCCCCGTGCCTTCGTCTTCTCTCTTCTCTCTTTGCTCTTTCTGGTTCCTCTTTTTCTGCCCCTTGCTCTACTCTTCAGCCCCTCTGCCGGCGCATCGCATCGCCACCTTGGTTGGCGTTATCCACTATTTCGCTAAATATCCTCGTATTTCATGGTTGGGCGATGAAACGCCCCGCGATATGTTTTGTCCATGCCGATAGTCAGCCGGTTCAATATTCGACATCGCAGTGAAGAATATTAATCAGTCCGCTACTGATTCAGGCTTTGAAAATAACTATTGCATGGCGCCAATCAATATTGTTTGGCAAGCGTTCCGGGTGTTTATAAATATAACGAGGTGGATCATGAATAAAGTACGCTCCCTGTTTTTGCTGGCGGCACTTCCGCTGGCCCTGATGACATCGGCCGAGGCCCAATCCAGCCTCGCCGCCATCCAGAGCGCCGGGGTGATCAAGATAGGGACCGAAGGGGCCTATCCTCCCTTCACCTACCACGACAAGAGCGGCAAGCTGGTGGGCTTTGATGTGGAGATTGGCGAGCTGATCGCAAGCGGTCTCGGTGTGAAGCCACAGTTCGTCGAAGGCAAGTGGGACGGGCTCATCGCCGGGGTGGATGCCAAGCGCTACGATCTGGTGCTCAACGAAGTGGCCATCACGCAGGAGCGACTGAAAAAGTATGATTTTTCAGATCCCTACATCACCTCCAAGGCGGTGATAGTGGTGCATAGCGACAACCACAGCATCAAGAGTTTCGCGGATCTGAAGGGCAAGAAGTCCTCCCAGTCCCTGACCAGCAACTTCGCCCAGCTGGCGAAGTCATCGGGCGCCGAGGTGGTGGCCACCGAGGGCTTCAACCAGTCCCTGGAGCTGGTGCTGACCGGGCGGGTGGATGCCACCATCAACGACAGCCTCTCCTTCCTTGACTTCAAGAAGCAGAAACCGGACGCCAGACTGAAGGTGGCGGCTACCGAGGCGAAGGGGGATCAATCCGCCGCCTTGCTGGCCAAGGGGCAGCCGGAATTGCTGGCCGCCATCAATCAGGCGCTGCGCACCGCCAAGCAGGATGGCAGCTATCAAAAAATATCGGTTAAATATTTTGGCACTGACGTCTCGCAATAATATTGCGGCAACATAATAACGACAGAGGTAATTAACGTGCCAACCTGGTTGCAGTTAATGATCGACTCTTTTTGGCCCCTGCTCAGTGCGGGGCTTATTTTCACCGTGCCGCTGACCCTGATCACCTTCGTGCTGGGAATATTGCTCGGTTTCCTGGTGGCGCTGGCAAGGTTGTATGGTCCCACACCGCTGGTGGCCCTGGTCCGTTTCTATGTCTGGCTTGTCCGAGGCACCCCGCTGCTGGTGCAGCTCTTTCTTATCTTCTACGGCTTGCCGAGCGCCGGCATAGTGCTGGATGCCTTCACCGCCGCCGTCATCGGTTTTACCCTCAACATCGGCGCCTACAGCTCGGAGATCATCCGTGCCACCCTGGCGGCCATCCCCAAGGGGCAGTGGGAGGCGGCGCACTCCATCGGCATGAGCTGGCCCCAGGCGATGTGGCGGGTGATATTGCCGCAGGCGGCGCGCATCGCAGTGCCGCCGCTCTCCAACACCTTCATCTCCCTGGTCAAGGACACCTCGCTGGCGGCGGCGGTGACAGTGCCTGAACTGTTTCAGGCGGCCCAGCGGCTCGCCTCCGTCACCTATGAGCCGCTCATCCTCTACATAGAGACGGCCCTCATCTACCTGCTGTTCAGCTCTGTGCTCTCCACCCTGCAAGACCGGCTGGAGCGCAGATTGACCCACAAAGAGACCCGGGAGGTCGCCTTATGATCCGGTTGAGCGGTATCGAGAAACACTTTGGTGGCAAGCCGGTGCTCAAGGGAATAGGGCTTGCGATGGCGGCGGGCAGCGTCACCGCCCTGATAGGCCCCTCTGGCAGCGGCAAGAGCACACTGCTTCGCTGTGTGAATCTGCTGGAGCGACCGGATGCGGGGCAGCTGGTGCTGGGGGGGAGCGAGCTCGACTTCTCCCATCATCTGTCACGGCAAAGCGTGCTGGCCCTGCGCCAGCAGACCGGCATGGTGTTTCAGAACTTCCAGCTGTTTCCGCACATGACGGTGCTGGAAAACGTGATGGAGGGGCTGGTGACAGTGCTGAAGTGGCCAAAGGAGAAGGCGAAGGCGCGCGGCCTGCAACTGCTCGACAAGGTGGGGCTCAGGCACAAGGCCGAGGCGGTGCCCGCTACCCTCTCAGGGGGCCAGCAGCAGAGAGTCGCCATAGCCCGGGCGCTGGCACCGGCGCCCAAGGTGCTGCTCTGTGACGAGCCCACCTCGGCGCTGGATCCCGAGCTCGCCCAGGAGGTGGTGGCGGTGCTGCGCCAGCTGGCACGCGAAGGCACTACCATGCTGATCGCCACCCATGATCTGCGCCTCGCGGCCCAGATAGCGCAACAGGTGATCTTTCTGGAAGCGGGGGAGGTGGTGGAGGCGGGCAGTGCGCGCCAGATGTTCACCACCCCCAAGCGGGCGCGCACCTTCGAATACATCTCCACCCTGACCGAGCGGTTGCCGGAGAGCTGGAGCATCTAGCCGGTTCTGGCTGTTCGAGAGTGATATAAAAAACAGCCCCGCATTGGCGGGGCTGTTTGCTTGGGGAGGCTTGGATGGCAGCTTACACGGCCAGGTAGTCCATGATCCCTTCGGCGGCCTTGCGGCCCTCATAGATGGCGGTCACCACCAGATCCGAGCCGCGCACCGCATCGCCACCGGCAAACACCTTGGGATTGCTGGTCTGGAAAGCATGTTCAGCCTTCTCGGGGGCCTTGATGCGATCCCGGCTGTCGAGCTCGATACCGTGATCACGCATCCAGGGCTGGGGGTTGGGCTGGAAGCCAAAGGCCATCACCACCGCATCGGCGGCCAGCACCTGCTCGGAGCCCTCGATAACCACCGGATTGCGGCGACCGTTGGCATCGGGTTCGCCGAGCTCGGTGCTCACTACCTTGATGCCGCAGGTGCGGCCCTGGGCGTCCAGCTCCACACCAACGGGCTGGAGGTTGAACATGAATTCCACCCCTTCCTCCTGGGCGTTCTTTACCTCCCGCTTGGAGCCAGGCATGTTCTCGGCATCGCGGCGGTAGGCGCAGATCACCCGATCGGCCCCCTGACGGATGGCGGTGCGCACGCAGTCCATGGCGGTATCGCCGCCACCCAGCACCACTACCTGCTTGCCGGCGAAGTCGATGTAATCGGCCTGCGCCTTCTCGAAGCCCAGCAGCCGGTTGGCGTTGGAGATGAGGTAGGGCAGGGCATCATAGACCCCCGGCGCAGTCTCGTTCTCGAACCCGCCCTTCATGTACTTGTAGGTGCCGACCCCGAGGAAGACCGCATCGAACTCGCCGAGCAAGTCGGCGAAGGTGACGTCACGACCCACTTCGGTCTCGAGACGGAACTCCACCCCCATGCCCTCGAAGATCTCGCGACGGCGCTGCATCACCTCTTTTTCCAGCTTGAAGGAGGGGATGCCGAAGGTCAGCAGGCCGCCGATCTCCGGGTACTTGTCGAACACCACAGGGGTGACGCCATTGCGCGCCAGGACGTCGGCACAGGCGAGGCCGGCGGGGCCGGCGCCGATGACGGCGACCCGCTTGCCGGTCTTCACCACCTTGGAGAGATCCGGGCGCCAGCCCATCTCGAATGCCTTGTCGGTGATGTATTTTTCGATGTTGCCGATGGTCACTGCACCGAAGCGATCGTTGAGGGTGCAGGCACCCTCACACAGCCTGTCTTGCGGGCAGACCCGGCCGCACACCTCCGGCAGGCTGTTGGTCTGGTGGGAGAGCTCCACCGCCTCCAGGATGCGCCCCTCGTTGGCCAGCTTCAGCCAGTTGGGGATGTAGTTGTGCACCGGGCACTTCCACTCGCAATAGGGGTTGCCGCAGTCGAGGCAACGATCCGCCTGCATGCCGACCTGGGCCTGGTTGAAGGGCTCGTAGATCTCCACGAACTGGATCTTGCGGATCTTGAGCGGCTTCTTGGGCGGGTCGACCCGCTGGACATCGATAAACTGGAATACGTTCTGGCTCATAGGGTTCCCTCCTTATTGCGCCTGGATTCTGAGTTCTGCACTAGAGCGGCTGGTGTGACCAAGCAGGGACTTGACGTCGCTGGACTTGGGTTTGATCAGCCTGAACTTGGGCACATAGGAGTCGAAATTGGCCAGTATCTCCTCGGCGCGCGAGCTGCCTGTCTCGTTGAGGTGCGCCGTGATGATGCCGCGCAGGTGCTCCTGATGGATGGCGAGATCCGCCACGTCCAGCAGTTCCACCAGCTCGGGGTTGGTGCGTTTGGCAAAGTTGCCGCACTCGTCCAGCACGTAGGCAAAGCCCCCTGTCATGCCCGCCGCGAAGTTGACCCCGGTGGTACCAAGGATGGTCACGATGCCGCCGGTCATATATTCACAGCCGTTGTCGCCAATCCCCTCGACCACCGCAAGGGCGCCGGAGTTGCGCACCGCGAAGCGCTCGCCCGCTGTGCCTGCGGCGTAGAGCTTGCCGCCGGTGGCGCCATAGAGGCAGGTGTTGCCGATGATGGCCGCCTCGTGGGACTTGAAGGCCACGCCGACATGGGGCTTGATCACCAGCTTGCCACCGGTCATCCCCTTGCCCACGTAGTCGTTGGCATCACCCGTGAGTATCATCTCGAGGCCACCGGCGTTCCAGACGCCGAAGCTCTGACCTGCGGTGCCGTTGAAGTGGACCCGCACCGGATCGGCGGCCATGCCCTGGTTGCCGTGACGCTTGACGATCTCGCCGGACAGGCGCGCCCCCACAGAGCGGTCGGTGTTGCGAATGTCGTAGCGGAACTCGCCACCACTCATGTTTTCTACCGCCTCCAGCAGGTCGTCCACCATCTTGAGGTTCAAAGGCCCCTTGTCGAAGGTGGGGTTGTGCTGCTGGCTGAACAGGCTGGAGCCTGCCGGTGCCACCGGGCTTGCCAGAATGCCGGACAAGTCCAGCTTGGCCTGACGGGCGGTGAGGCCGGGCAGGGCTTCCAGCAGGTCGGTGCGACCGATGAGGTCGGTCAGCTGGGTGACGCCGAGCTCTGCCATCAGCTCGCGGGTCTCTTCGGCGATGAACTTGAAGTAGTTCATCACCATCTCCGGCAGGCCGGTGAAGTGCTCGCGACGCAGCTTCTCATCCTGGGTGGCGACGCCGGTGGCGCAGTTGTTCAGGTGGCAGATGCGCAGGTATTTGCAGCCGAGCGCCACCATGGGGCCGGTGCCGAAGCCGAAGCTCTCGGCGCCGAGGATGGCCGCCTTGATGATGTCCAGGCCGGTCTTGAGACCGCCGTCCACCTGCAGCCGCACCTTGTGGCGCAGGCCGTTGGCGACCAGGGCCTGTTGGGTCTCGGCCAGTCCCAGCTCCCAGGGGGAACCGGCATACTTGACCGAGGTCAGCGGGCTGGCACCGGTGCCGCCGTCATAACCGGAGACGGTGATGAAGTCCGCATAGGCCTTGGCCACGCCGCAGGCGATGGTGCCGACGCCGGGCTCGGAGACCAGCTTGACCGACACCAGGCAGTCCGGGTTGATCTGCTTGATGTCGAAGATGAGCTGGGCCAAGTCCTCGATGGAGTAGATGTCGTGGTGCGGCGGCGGGGAGATCAGGGTCACACCGGGTACCGAATAGCGCAGCTTGGCTATCTGGGCAGTCACCTTGTCACCGGGCAGCTGGCCACCTTCGCCGGGCTTGGCGCCCTGGGCCACCTTGATCTGAACCACGTCCGCGTTCATCAGGTAGTGGGGGGTGACGCCAAAGCGCCCCGAGGCCACCTGCTTGATGCGCGAATTCTTCTCGGTGCCAAAGCGCTTGGGATCTTCACCGCCTTCGCCAGAGTTGCTCTGACCGCCGAGGCGGTTCATGGCCACCGCCAGTGCCTCGTGCGCCTCGGGGCCGAGCGCGCCGATGGACATGGCGGCGGAGTCGAAGCGGGGGAACAGCTTGGCCGCGGGCTCGACCTGTTCCAGCGCAACCGGCGTCGTTCCCTGCTTGAGGACGAGCAGATCGCGCAAGGTGGCGACGGGGCGCTCGTTCACCAGGCGGGCGTACTCCTTGTAATCGCTGTAGTTGCCGGAGCGCACCGCCACTTGCAGGGTCTGCACCACATCTGGGTTGTAGGTGTGGTACTCGCCGCCGTGGACGAATTTGAGCAGCCCGCCCTGGGTCAGCGGTTTGCGGCCGAGCCAGGCCTGGCGTGCCAGGTTGACCTGATCCTGCTGGATGTCGGTGAAGTCTGCCCCCTGAATGCGGCTCGATACACCGCGGAAGCAGAGCTCGACCACGGAGCTGGACAGACCCACGGCTTCGAACAGCTGGGAGCAGCGGTAGCTTGCCACAGTGCTGATGCCCATCTTGGACATCACCTTGTAGAGGCCCTTGTTGATGCCGTTGCGGTAGTTGAGCATGGCCTGGCGCAGGCTCATCTTCAGCACCCCTTCCTCGACCTGCTTGGCCAGGGTTTCGTAGGCGAGATAGGGGTAGATGGCGGTGGCGCCAAAGCCCAGCAGCACGGCGAAGTGGTGCGGGTCCCGCACGCTCGCGGTCTCTACCAGAATGTTGGCGTCGCAGCGCAGGTTGTTGTCCACCAGGGTACGCTGCACCGCTCCCACTGCCATGGCAGCCGGAATGGGCAGGGTGCCGGCACTGATGTCCCGGTCAGACAGCACCAGCAGCACGGTACCATTGCGCGCCTTGTCGGCCGCGTCCTGGCACAGGCGCTCAAGGGCGGCCTGCAGCCCCTCTTCGGGCAGGTAGTTGAGGCTCAGTACCGCGTGGCGGTAGTGCTCCCCTTCCAGTGCCAGCAGCTGGTGGAAGTCGGAGTAGAGCAGGATAGGCGACTGGAACAGCACCCGGTGGGCGTGGCCGAAGGTCTCGTTGAAGACGTTCTGCTCGCGACCGATACAGGTGGCCAGCGACATCACGTGGTTTTCCCGCAGCGGATCGATGGGCGGGTTGGTCACCTGGGCGAACATCTGGCGGAAGTAGTCGTACAGGGTACGCTGGCTGGAGGAGAGCACCGCCATCGGGGTGTCATCCCCCATGGAGCCCACCGCCTCCTGGCCGTTCTCGCCGAGCACGCGGATGATCTGATCCAGCTCCTCGTAGGAGTAGCCGAACAGCTTCTGATAGGTTTTCAGCTGATCGTCGGAGAATTCGCGGGCGCCGGTGCTGGCGTCATCCATCTGCTCGAACGGCACCAGTCGCTTGCAGTGCTTGTCCATCCACTGCTTGTAGGTGTGGCGGCTCTTGAGATCGTCATCGATCTCGAAGCTGGTCCAGATCTTGCCGTTGCTGGTATCCACCACGAACAGCTCCCCCGGGCCGACCCGGCCCTTCTCCAGCACTTCGTCCGGGGTGTAGTCCCAGGTACCGACCTCAGATGCGAGGGTGATGAACTTGTCCTTGGTGATGACGTAGCGGGCCGGTCGCAGGCCGTTGCGATCCAGCGCGCAGGTGGCGTAGCGGCCGTCGGTCATGACGATGCCGGCCGGGCCATCCCAGGGCTCCATGTGCATGGAGTTGAAGTCATAGAAGGCGCGCAGGTCGTCATCCATGTTCGGGTGCTTCTGCCACGCAGGCGGGATCAGCAGGCGCATGGCCCGGAACAGGTCCATGCCACCGGCCAGGAAGAGATCCAGCATGTTGTCGAGGCTGGAGGAGTCGGAGCCCGTGGTGTTGACGAAGGGGGCGGCCTCTTGCAGATCCGGGATCAGCGGGGTGGCGAACTTGTAGCTGCGGGCCTTGGCCCACTGGCGGTTGCCGGCGATGGTGTTGATCTCGCCGTTGTGGGCGAGGTAGCGGAATGGCTGTGCCAGCGGCCAGCGCGGGCTGGTGTTGGTGGAGAAACGCTGGTGGAACACGCAGATGGCGGCCTGCATGCGGATGTCGGCGAGATCCAGATAGAAGCGCGGCAAATCCACCGGCATGCACAGTCCTTTATAGACGGTGACCAGGTTGGAGAGGCTGACCACATAGAAGTAGTCGTCGCTGATGCGTTTCTCGATGCGGCGGCGGACTATATAAAGGCGGCGCTCGAGATCCTTGTCGACCCAGCCTGGGGGCGCGTTGACAAAGACCTGTTCAATGCTTGGCAGGGACGCCTTGGCGATGGGACCGAGCACATTGGTATCGATGGGCACCTTGCGCCAACCGACCAGACTCAGGGTCTCTCTTTCCAGCTCCTCGTCGATGATGTCGCGGGTGGCTTGGGCCAATACGGGGTCCGGGTTCAGGAACAGCATGCCCACCGCGTAGTTGCGGCCCAGGTGCCATCCCTTCTCTTCGGCGACAGCGCGATAGAAGCTGTCCGGTTTTTGCAACAGCAGACCACAGCCATCGCCGGTCTTGCCGTCGGCGGAGATGCCGCCGCGGTGCTGCATGCGAGCCAAGGCTGACATCGCGAGACGGACAAGCTTGTGGCTGGCTTCCCCTTCCATGTGGGCCAACAGGCCGAAGCCACAGTTATCCCTCTCCAGCTTTGGATCATATAGTGACATTGCATTTCTCCCTTGCTCGGCCTTCCATCGCAAACTGCATAAATTGCGATTGGCTCTTGTGGTTCCGTCCGCCTGAGGTGGCGAATCTCCAAACTAATGGGATTTTCGAGCAAGGTCAATTGGACATCCCGCTTGTTTGTAATGTTACACCGCCATAACAAAATGCGGGTTTTAGAGACTCAATCCGGTTTTAGCTATATAAAAACCTATTATTTTTATTTTTTTAAGTTGATTGGACTGGTAATGATGGATTTGGTGGTTGACTGCTTCGCATCACCCAACTGTAGTAATTTTACCAATCCATCCCGATGGGGGCGGGCGGGGATCACATTTCAGGATCCTGCGTCTTGCATTTATCCGGATGCGGGCTATGTGAGATTTTTGCAGTGCTAACAGCCGGTTAGAAGGGAAGAATTGATCCGGTTTTCCCTCTTTGTCGAAGGTCTGTGGTTTCCAAAAGTAACCTTAAAACCCTGTCTGTGGGTATTTATCGCACGCAATGTGAATATTTATATGTTTTTTGGGGGCAGGACGGCTTGATCCAGCTCAGCCTGGCGGGGGGCCTCTGCCAGTACAATGACAGCTCATCTTGGAGGTGTCATGCAGTTACACGAACTCATCAATACATTCGGCCAGGATCTCAAGCAGCGTCACGGCCAGAAGATCCACAAACTCTCCATCCACGGCGCCTTCACCTGCCCTAACCGGGACGGCACCCTGGGCCGCGGCGGCTGCACCTTCTGCAATGTTTCCTCTTTCGCCGACGAGTCGACCCAGCAGCTTTCTGTGGTGCAACAACTGCTGGCGCGCCGGGACGAAGTGACCCGTGCCAAGCGCTATCTCGCCTACTTTCAGGCCTATACCAGCACCTATGCCGAGGTGGAATACCTGCAGCGCATGTATGAGGAGGCGTTGTCGGTCAGCGACATGGTGGGGCTCTGTGTCGGGACCCGGCCCGACTGCGTGCCGGATGCGGTGCTGGATCTGCTGGCGGGCTATCAGGCCCGTGGCTACGAGGTATGGCTGGAGCTGGGGCTGCAGAGCGCCAATGACAAGACGCTGCAGCGCATCAACCGGGGCCACGGCTACGCCGCCTATGCCGATGCGGTCGAGCGGGCTCATCGACGGGGCATCAAGGTATGTGCCCATCTGATCGTCGGCCTGCCCGGCGAGGTGCCCATGGATAGCCTGGAGACACTGCATCGCATCGTTGCGACCGGGGTCGAGGGGATCAAGTTGCATCCGCTCCACGTGGTGGAGGGGAGCACCCTTGGCAAGGCGTGGCAGGCAGGGCGGCTGGAGGTGCTGACCCTGGAACAATATGTGGAGGCGGCGGTGGCCATGATCCAGCACACCCCCCCCGAGGTGGTCTATCACCGGATTTCGGCATCGGCCCGTCGTCCGACCCTGCTGGCCCCAGCTTGGTGTGAGAATCGCTGGACCGCCATGGCCGAGATTGCCGCTGAGCTGACTCGTTCAGGCCCCCAAGGGTATGCCCTGGGGCGACCCTTCTCGCTCGCTCCTTTTAATGAGTGACGACTCTAATTTCATTAAAAAAACAGAGGGTTATTAGATGAAATTCAGTCTTTGCAGTATAGTTTCGTTCAAGTCGCCTTGATAAGATGGTCGGCTTGAAAAAGACATTGTTATCAATAACTCTTTAGTAATTAATGGACCGGGCAGGATATCTCGCACTCCTTGCCGTCATCAGATGACGTGCGTGGCTCCTCTCTCCCCGGCTTGACGATGTGTGAGTCTGGCATGGCATTCGATGTCACTGCCCAGTGCGCTAATTGGGTTGTCGTTTCGCGATGATGGGATCTGCTCAGCATTCACAGGTCGCCACCAGGTTCCGGGTGATGATTTCCCTGCGACAACCGTCTGAATCATGTTTTGACAGGATGCTATGCAAGCAGAAACCAGCCATATAGATGAACTATTGGAATGCTTGGTCTTTTTGACCCGTTTTTATGGCGTACCCAATAGTCAGGATGCCCTCACCACGGGCTTGCCACTGGTCTCGGGCCGTCTGAGTACGGCACTCTTCAGTCGCGCTGCCGAGCGTGGCGGTTTGTCCGCCCGTGAGGTGATCCAGCCACTCGCAAACATCTCTCCCCTGCTGTTGCCCTGCGTCTTGCAGACGCGGCAGGGCGGCGCCTGCATCCTGCTGGAGTGGAACAAGGACAGGAGCCAAGCCAAGGTCATCTTCCCCCAGGCCGGTGATGCGGCGCAGTGGGTCAGCACAGCCCAGCTGGGCGACGAGTACAACGGCCGGCTGTTCTTCGTCAAGAAGCAGTTCAAGTTCGATGAACGCTCCCCCAAGGTGCTGGAGACCCGGGACGGTCACTGGTTCTGGAGCACGCTGTTTGAATCCCGCGGCATCTATCGCGATGTGCTGATTGCCTCCATCCTCATCAACCTCTTTGCGGTGGCCAGCCCCCTGTTCACCATGAATGTCTACGACAAGATAGTGCCCAACCTGGCGTTCGACTCCCTCTGGGTGCTGGCGGTAGGGGCCATGGTAGTGTTTACCTTCGATTTCGTGATGCGCCAGTTGCGCAGTTATTTCATCGACATTGCCGGCAAGAAATCGGACGTGCTGCTGTCGGCCAAGATCTTTGCCAAGGTGATGGGGATGAAGATGGAGTCTCGCCCGGCCTCGACGGGGGCGTTCGCCAAACATCTCCAGGAGTTTGAATCGGTGCGGGAGTTCTTCACCTCCGCCACCGTATCGACCCTGATTGATCTGCCGTTTGCGGTCTTCTTCCTCTTCATCATCTGGCTGTTTGCCGGCGTCATGGTGGTGGTGCCCATCGTCGCCATGCTGATCCTGGTGGCCTACAGCTTCTATATCCAGGCACCGCTCAAGCAGTCCATCGAGGAGGGCTCCCGCCTGGCCTCCCAGAAGAACGCCAACCTGATCGAAAGCATCTCAGGCCTTGAGACCGTCAAGATCTTCGGCGCCGAGAGCATGTTCCAGCACCGCTGGGAGCAGGCGGTGTCCCACATCTCGACCTGGGGCGTGCAGACCCGTCGCATCACCAACTCCATGTCCTCTCTGGCGAGCTACATCCAGCAGGTGGTGACGGTGGGGCTGGTCATCGTCGGGGTCTACCAGATCTCCGAAGGGCTGGTGACCATGGGGGGCATGATCGCCGCCGTCATGTTGTCCAGCCGGGCCATTGCGCCCATGGTGCAGCTCTCCGTGCTGTCGACCCGCTACAACCAGGCCAAGTCTGCCCTGGAGATCCTGGAGAAGATCATGATGACGCCGGGCGAGCAGGAGGAGGGCAAGCAGTACATCCATCACCCCATCATCCAGGGCCGCATCGAGTTCGAAAATGTCTCCTTCAAATACCCGGGCATGGAAAGCAGCACCCTGCATAACATCAACCTGCGCATCGAGCCGGGGGAGAAGGTGGCCATCATAGGGCGGATCGGGGCGGGCAAGACCACCCTTGAGAAGCTGCTGATGGGGCTCTACCGACCGACGGACGGCCTGGTGCGCCTCGATGGCTTCGAGCTGGATCAGTTGCCGCCGGCCGCCATCCGTCGCAACATCGGCTGTGTGCCACAGGATGTGACCCTCTTCTTTGGCTCGGTGCGAGACAACATCATGCTGGGCAACCCGCTGGTGGATGATGCCCGGGTCGTGCGCGCCGCCAAGCGGGCCGGCGTCACCAATTTCACCAATCGTGATCCCAATGGGCTGGACCGGCAGATTGGCGAAGGCGGGCGTCAGCTCTCAGGTGGTCAGCGACAGGCCATTTTGCTGGCCCGTGCCCTGCTCAACGATCCCCCTATCCTGGTGATGGATGAACCAACGTCCAACATGGACAACCAGTCAGAGATGCACGTGAAGCAGGAGCTGGCCAGGTTGGGGCCCGAAACCACGCTGATCCTCATCACCCACAAGACCTCCATGCTGGATGTGGCCTCCCGGGTCATCGTCGTGGAGCAGGGGAAGATAGTGGCTGACGGCCCCAAGGAGACGGTGCTGCAGCAACTGAAGGAAGGCAAGGTACGGGTGCAGGAGACTGCCAATGGCTAACAACTGGTTCAAGAAAACGGCACCAGACACAGTGTTGCCCGCCCCCGAGCACCTCGAGTATGTCGACGATGGTGCCGCAGCCGTCTTGCTGAGCACGCCAACCCGCGCCAAGGTGCTGCTCTGGGCCTGTTTCCTGTTCTTCATGAGTGCCATCATCTGGGCCGCCTGGGCCGAGCTTGACGAGGTCACCGTCGGTCAGGGCAAGGTCATTCCATCTCGCCAGCTGCAGGTGATCCAGAACCTAGAAGGGGGGATCGTCAAGGAGATCTTCGTCAAGGAGGGGGACATCGTCGAGGAGGGGCAGCCTCTGCTGCGCATAGACGATACCCGCTTCAAGTCGGATTTTCGCGAGCGTGAACAGGAGCTGGTGATCCTCAAGGGCGACATCGCCCGTCTGCGTGCCGAGATCCGCAGTGTGGTGGTCAAGAGAGAACCCAACCTCGGCTGGCGTGAGCAGGTGGTCATCGACAAGCAGCCCATCGTCTTCCCCGAAGGGTTCGAGAACGTCTTTGCCGAATACGTGGCCCGTGAAAAGTCGGTACAGGACGAGCGGCTCAACAACTTGAACAACCAGCTCTACATTCTTGGTCAGCAGATCGAGCAGAAGGAGCAGGAGACCATTGAGCTCAATGCCAAGATAAGGACGGTGAGTCGCAGCGTGGATCTGGCCCGCCAGGAGCTGAACATCAGCCGGCCTCTCGCAAAAGAGGGTATAGTTCCTCAAGTGGAGCTAATTAAACTGGAGCGGCAGGTCAACGAGATGCAGGGCGAGCTGGAAGCCAACCGCCTGCTCATCCCCAAACTCAACTCGGTGCTGCGGGAGACCATCTCCAAGCGCAATGACATCGCCTTGAAGTTCAGAGCGGATTCCCAGACCGAGCTCAATGAACGCCAGGGCAAGCTGAGCCAGTTGTCCGAAGGCCAGGTCGGTCTGCGGGACAGGGTCGATCGTACCAGCGTGATAGCGCCTCTCAAGGGCACCATCAAGAAGCTCAAGATCAATACCCTTGGAGGGGTCGTGCAGCCTGGCATGGATCTGATGGAGATAGTGCCGCTGGAGGATACCCTGCTGGTGGAAGCCAAGGTATCACCCAAGGACATAGCCTTCCTGCGACCCGGGTTGGAGGCCGTGGTCAAGATAACCGCTTATGATTTCACTGTTTATGGAGGTTTACATGGCAAGGTTGAGCAGATAAGCGCCGACTCGATCCAGGATGAGGAGGGCAACTCCTTCTATCTGGTTCGGGTGCGTACCGAGAAGAGTTATCTGGGCGATGAGCTTAACGCACTTCCCATCATCCCCGGTATGTTAGCCAGTGCAGATATTATTACTGGTAAAAAAAGTGTCCTAGACTACTTGCTCAAGCCCATCCTGCGGGCTAAGCAGTCGGCACTGAGAGAACGATAAGCCAACAATCTAAAAACAACATGACTGGAGATACCATGAAGAAGACGATTGTTGCCATGCTGGTTAGTGGCACCATACTGTTCCCGGGCCTGAGCCAGGCACAGACACTGGAACAGTCAGTGGCACAGTCACTGGCTACCCATCCGAAAATCAAGGAAGCTTTTGATCTCTATCAGGCACGACTGTACCAGCATGATGGAGCCAAGGGCGGCTACTATCCCACCATAGATCTGCGTGGCGGCGTTGGTTACGAGAAGACCGACAGCCCCTCGACCCGTGCGGCGCCCGCCAACTCCCAGACGATCGATGATTCCATGACTCGTAAGGAGGCCGGGATCAGCCTGCGCCAGATGCTGTTTGACGGCTTCGATGTCAGCAGCAACGTGGCCCGGACCGATGCCGCCGCCCAGGCCCAGCGTCTGGCCATGATCTCCGAGGCGGAGAACACGGCCCTGCGTGTGGCCGAGGTGTACCTCAACATGCTGCGTCAGCAGGAGATCCTGGAGCTGTCCAAGCAGAACCTGGAAACCCACGAGCAGATCCGCAGTGACATCCAGAAACGAACAGACTCAGGTCTGGGTTCGACCGCGGATCAGACCCAGATCGATGGTCGTGTGGCACGTGCCTACTCCAACCAGGCGGCTGCGGAGAACAACTATCGGGATGCTGAGAGCGAGTTCATCCGGGTCGTGAATGAGGTGCCCAAGGATCTGGTGCAGCCGGCCCCCAACAGCCAGCTGCTGCCCGCCACCCTGGAGGACGCGCTGAAGACGGCCACCGAGGTTCACCCGACCCTGCTGTCCTCCCTTCAAGACATCGAAGAGGCCAAGTATCAGCATGAAGGCTCCAAGTCCGGGTTCTACCCGAACGTGGCCTTCGAGGTGGATCAGAACTGGAATGAGGACATCGATGCGGTCAAGGGGCGCAACGACGATCTCACCGCCATGGTCCGGATGCGTTACAACCTGTTCCGTGGTGGCTCCGATCTGGCTGAAAGCAAGGCCACCTCGGCACTCTATTCCCAGGCCAAAGACATTCACCTGAATGCCTTCCGCCAGGTGGAAGAGGGGACCCGCCTCGCCTGGAATGCCAAGGAGTCGCTGGCCAAGCAGAAAGTCTTCCTGAAAGAGCACGTGGACGCCAGCTACGACACCGTACAGGCGTACAAGAAGCAGTTTGGTCTGGGGCAACGGACCTTGCTGGACGTGCTGAACACGGAAAACGAACTGTTCGAGGCTCGTCGCAGCTACATCACGGCCGAGTATGATTCCCTGCTGGCGGATTACCGTATCCTCAATGCCACCGGGGGACTGCTCAATGCCATGAATGTACAGCAGCCCGCTGATTGGCAGGCCAAAAACAACTGATGGTCATCGTGCTGATGCCATATCAGTCAAAAGAAATGGCTGCAGCTTGCTGCAGTCATTCTTTTATGCATTTGGCTTTCAAATGAAGATTGCAATGGCATGCAGCAGGGGAAACATGTGACATCGTGGTGCAAGGCAGGGAGCCGCGGGCTCTTCTGGCCAGCATGGCCCATCCGCCCCGTGCAGCGTTGGCGGCTCCAGCTGTTGTGGCTGGTGCTACTGTCGATCCCGCTGTTGCTCAGCGCCAGCCAGCCCCTGTCGTCGGAAGATCTGAAGCTGGTCAAGCGGGCGGAGGAGACCTATGGCCCTCGTGCAGGCAAGCGGGTCACCAGCTGGCGCACGCTGGCGATGCAGAACAGAGCTGCGGGTCTGACGGAGCGGCAGAAGCTGGAGAAGGTGAACCAGTTTTTCAATCAGATGCGGTTTATCGATGACATTAAGCTGTGGCGCAAGAAGGATTACTGGGCGACCCCGCTGGAGTTTCTGGGGGCGGCAGGCGGAGATTGTGAAGACTTCAGCATTTCCAAATACTTTACGCTGCTGGAGCTTGGCATTCCGGATGAAAAAATGCGGATGGTATATGTCAAGGCATTGGATTATAACCAGTTTCATATGGTTGTTGCCTATTATGAGACGCCCGCATCAGTGCCTCTCATTCTGGACAATCTCGTCGGCGCCATTCGCCCGGCCAGTCAGCGGGCGGACCTGGTGCCAATTTACAGCTTTAACGGTAGTCACTTGTGGTTGATGAAGGCGCGTGGTCAAGGGGAACTGGCCGGGCAATCATCCCGCTTGGGATTATGGACTGACTTACGCAATCGCATGACTTCAGGGCGATTGGCTCGGCCTGTGGTGAATTTGGATGATTAACCTATGACGCTCTACAGACAACTATTGGCAACCATGCTGTTACTGTTCGGATTGCTGTTTGCCGCCACCTACTGGGTACAGTTCAATTCGACCCGCAACTATCTGGCGCAACAGCAGGAGACCACAGTCATCAACACCTCCACCGCCCTGGGTCTGGCGTTGACGCCTTATCTGGAGAATGGGGACAAGGTGAGTGCCGAATCCGTCATGAAGGCCGTGTTCGACGGTGGCTACTATCGACTGGTCCGCCTCGATCTGCTGGCTTCCAAGGATGTCATCGAGCTGGAGAACAGCAGCAACATTCAGGGGGTGCCGCAGTGGTTCATCGGGTTGGGGCTCTTCCCTGAGGTATCCAACGAATCCATTCTGACCTCGGGCTGGTTGCAACTGGGCAAGCTGAAGATAGTGGGCCATCCAGGACAGGCCTACTACGAGCTCTGGAAGGGGATGAGCGAGCTGGCGACCTGGTTCCTGGTGGGCTTCCTGGTCACCACCATACTACTGATGCGGGCACTCAACTACCTGCTCAAACCGCTCAAGCTCATCTGCGAGCAGGCGGTCGAGATCGAGCTGCACCACTTCGGGCACGCCATTCCCGAGCCCAAGAGCCGTGAGTTGAAACAGGTGGTGCAGGCCATCAACACCCTCTCGAGCAAGCTGGCGGTGCAGTTCAAGGAGCAGGCCGATGAAGCCGAGAACCTGCGCGCCCGCGTCTATGTGGATGCGGTCTCCGGGCTCGGCAACCGCTCCTACTTCGTGGGACAGGTCAATGCCTGGATCGCCGAGGCGGGACAGGGGGGCGTCATGCTGGTGGCCGTCGACATGCTGGACGATCTCTATCGTGAGGAAGGCTATGCCGCACGGGACAACATGGTCAAGTCCATCGCCCAGGTGCTCAGGGAGCTGCTAGACGGCTGGGATGGTGCGGCGCTGGCCCGGATCTCGGCTACCGAGTATGCCCTGCTCTGTCCTACCGATGATCTGTCGCAGCTCAAGGATCTGGCGGAGCTTATCAATAGCCGTATCGCCGATCTGGTGGTCAATCCCATGGGTGAGAGCGGTGCGCTCTCGGTCGTCGGGATCGCTGGCCGTGATGGTGATGATGATCTCTCCGCCCTGCTGACCAAGGCGGACAATGCGCTGGGCAAGGCGCGCAACGAGCGGCGGGGTGCCGTCGTCATGGAAGGGGGATCGGATCAGGGGTTGATGGGGCGTCTGGCATGGCGTGATCTGGTACAGGATGCAATGGCCCGAAACCTGTGGCGCTTCAAGGCGCAGCCTGCCTGCCGCTTCGATGATGGCACGCGCCTGCATGCCGAGCTGTTTGCTTCCATCTCGCGCGATGGGACCGACTATTTCGCAGGCCAGTTCTTGCCCGCCATAGAGCAGTTCCAGATGGGAGCCGAGTTTGACAAGGCCGTACTGGAATCCTGCGTGCCCTTGTTCAGGCAGCAACCCGAGCTGGTGCTGGCGGTCAACATCACCGCCGGGTCGCTCTGCTCGGATGAGTTCCTGACCTGGCTGAGAGGCTATCTGGCCGTGAACGGCGAGTTGAAGGAGAGACTGCTGTTCGAGATCCCTGAGGCCGCCATCATGAAACACAAGCAGCATGTGACCAACCTGGTCGACGTACTGCGAGAGCAGGGCTTCCTGTGGGGGGTCGATCACTATGGTCGCCACTTCCAGTCTCTCGGGTATCTGGAGGAGCTGGCTCCTGCCTACGTCAAGGTGGATCATGGCTATACCAGCCAGGTCATGGAGCCGGGAGCCGATACCTCCTTCTTGGCTGCGGTCTGCCGGGCAGCCCACAATGCGGGTGTCACGACCATCGCCACCCGAGTGGAGGATCAGCAGCAGGTCGATGTGCTGGCCAACCTGCACATAGACGGTTACCAGGGCTTCGTTCATCCGGCATTCCCATTGCCGTGAATCACGCAATTATATTGAAAAGGGCCCCAATAAGGGCCCTTTTTTATATCCATTTAGAATATATGAAGGTGCTTTGCTGCGATGAAGATACAGAAAGCCTGAAAGGCGAGTTGTTAGTTTATTGATTTATCTGTGTAAAAAATATTCATTCGATTCGCTGCATCGGATGAAGCCAAACAGATTCAATGTTGTACATTTTTGCAACTGAAGCTCGATGGGCGCGCATCTAGAGTGTACGCATCAAGATCTGTCACCCTGGAGCAATGGATATGCGCACCCAAATCATCGACAAAACCGTCGTCGTCTCTTCCGTGGAAGGCAATGTTCAGATCCTGCTTGCCGATGGCAGCAGCCGTCCTCTCCAGCCTGGCGAGATATTGCAACCGGGCGCCAAGCTCAATATTGCCGACGATGCGAAATTGATGTTGGCACCCTACGATGACAACCCCGGGCAGGCCGCAGCTGCCCCCGCCGAGACAGATACACCGGCCGAAGGGCAACCCTCATCATCGGCCGAGAACAGCAACCTCCCTCCAGAAATTGCGGCCTTGCAAGAATCCATCCTGCAAGGGGTCGACCCGACCAAGGACTTTGAAGCCGCCGCCGCCGGCGGGGCGCCTGCCGCTGGTGGGGGTGGCGGCATCGGCGGGGTCGCGGGGGCCAGTGGCAACGGCGGCTTTGTCGTCATCGATCGTGTCGGTGATGCGACCATAGCCGAGGCCGGATTTGATACCAGTTATGACGCCTTGCTCGATCAGAATGTGCTGCAGGAAGACGATCTTCTGCCAGAAAATGAGCTCGATGATCTGGATGAATCTGAAGTCACCCAGGAAGACCAAGCCATCAGTGGCAACCTGCTGCTCAACAGCAGCAACTCGGATGGCCCTCAAGATACATCGATTGTTTCCTATAGCTGGGGCAGCAACATCGGCATTCTGGCCGGTGTCGAGAGTTCATTGGACGGGATAGGCACCCTCATCATCAATGCCGACGGCTCCTACACCTTTACTCCGGCACTCAATTACACAGGCCCAGTGCCGCCAGCCAACTACATAGTGACCGATGGCGACGATACCAATAACTCCACTCTGACCATTACCATTACCCCCACGGATGAGACAGTCTCCTTGGGGGGGTTGCAGGTCGAGGGGGGCGAGCTTGTTCTGAATGAAGCTGCATTGGCCGATGGCAGCAGCCCGGATGCTGCTGGCCTGACCAAGAGCGGCGCCTTCACCTTCAATGCGGCAGATGGCATCCAGAGCCTGACGCTGGGTGGCGTGGTACTCATCAGTAACGGTCAGGTCATCAGCAGTTTCCCGCAGGCGATCCCGAGCCCTCTGGGCAATCAGCTGTTGGTGACAGGCATCAGCTACAACCCGGTGACTGGCGCTGGCACTGTGACTTACAGCTACACCCTGAGCGATAACGAGGCTCACACCCAGCCTGCCAATGACACTGCCCTGACCGAGAGCTTCAACGTTGTGCTGACGGACAGCGACGGTGACAGCACCAGCGCCAGTCTGGATGTGGTGATACTGGATGACGTACCCAGCGTGCGCCTGCTCCCTGGGGCCGGGGAGCTGGGCGTGGTCAGCGTGGACGAGAGCTTGCCTGCCTTGGGTGGTGCAGACGGCGATGGCATAGGTAGTGCGACCCTGGCGGCAGCTGTGGTGCAAGCCCAGTTCAGCCATGCCTTCGGGGCGGATGGTGCCGGCAGCATCGGCTACAACCTGGCCCTCAATGGCAGCAATGTGGCGAGCGGCCTCTATGCGGTTGATCCGCTGGCCGCCAATGGCCAGGGCACCCAGATAGTGCTCAATCAAGTGGGCAATGTCATCACCGGCAGCGCCAACGGGGTGAGCTACTTCACCCTCACCATAGATACGGCCACGGGTGCCGTGACCCTGAACCTCTTGGACAACGTCTGGCACGGCAATACCGGCAGTCACGATGACAGCGTCAGCCTGACGCTGAACAGCGGTGTGCTGACCCTGGTGCAGACAGTGACCGATGCCGATGGCGACAACGCCAAGGCCAGCATCGATCTGGGAACCGGCGGCGTGTTCCGCTTCGAGGACGATGGTCCGACCGCAGGACTGGCCGGTGAGGCCCCGAGTCTGGGGTCGGTGAAGGTGGACGAAAGTCTGCCGGCGCTGGGCGGCGTGGGCGGCGACGGAATCGTCAGCGCGACCCTGGCGGCAGCTGTGGTGCAAGCCCAGTTCAGCCATGCCTTCGGGGCGGATGGTGCCGGCAGCATCGGCTACAACCTGGCCCTCAATGGCAGCAATGTGGCGAGCGGCCTCTATGCGGTTGATCCGCTGGCCGCCAATGGCCAGGGCACCCAGATCCTGCTCAACCAAGTGGGCAATGTCATCACCGGCAGCGCCAACGGGGTGAGCTACTTCACCCTCACCATAGATACGGCCACGGGTGCCGTGACCCTGAACCTCTTGGACAACGTCTGGCACGGCAATACCGGCAGTCACGATGACAGTGTCAGCCTGACCCTGAACAGCGGTGTGCTGACCCTGGTGCAGACAGTGACCGATGCCGATGGCGACAACGCCAAGGCCAGCATCGATCTGGGAACCGGCGGCGTGTTCCGCTTCGAGGACGATGGTCCGACCGCAGGACTGGCCGGTGAGGCCCCGAGTCTGGGGTCGGTGAAGGTGGACGAAAGTCTGCCGGCGCTGGGCGGCGTGGGCGGCGACGGAATCGTCAGCGCGACCCTGGCTGCCGCGACGGTGCAAGCCCAGTTCAGCCATGCCTTCGGTGCGGACGGAGCGGGCAATATCGGCTACAACCTGGCCCTCAATGGCAGCAATGTGGCGAGCGGCCTCTATGCGGTTGATCCGCTGGCCGCCAATGGCCAGGGCACCCAGATAGTGCTCAATCAAGTGGGCAATGTCATCACCGGCAGCGCCAACGGGGTGAGCTACTTCACCCTCACCATAGATCCGGCCACGGGTGCCGTGACCCTGAACCTCTTGGACAACGTCTGGCACGGCAATACCGGCAGTCACGATGACAGCGTCAGCCTGACGCTGAACAGCGGTGTGCTGACCCTGGTGCAGACAGTGACCGATGCCGATGGCGACAACGCCAAGGCCAGCATCGATCTGGGGACGGGTGGCGTGTTCCGCTTCGAGGACGATGGCCCGACCGCGGGGCTGGCAACCCAGGCCCCGAGTCTGGGGTCGGTGAAGGTGGACGAGAGTCTGCCGGCGCTGGGCGGCGTAGGCGGTGACGGTATCGTCAGTGCGACCCTGGCCGCCGCCACGGTGCAAGCCCAGTTCAGCCATGCCTTCGGTGCGGATGGTGCGGGCAGCATCGGCTACACCCTGGCCCTCAATGGCAGCAATGTGGCGAGCGGCCTCTATGCGGTTGATCCGCTGGCCGCCAATGGCCAGGGCACCCAGATCCTGCTCAACCAAGTGGGCAATGTCATCACCGGCAGCGCCAACGGGGTGAGCTACTTCACCCTCACCATAGATCCGGCCACGGGCGCCGTGACCCTGAACCTCTTGGACAACGTCTGGCACGGCAATACCGGCAGTCACGATGACAGCGTCAGCCTGACCCTGAACAGCGGTGTGCTGACCCTGGTGCAGACAGTGACCGATGCCGATGGCGACAACGCCAAGGCCAGCATCGATCTGGGCGTCAACGGGACGTTCCGCTTCGAAGACGATGGCCCGACGGCCGGACTGGCAACTCAGGCCCCGAGTCTGGGGTCGGTGAAGGTGGACGAGAGTCTGCCGGCGCTGGGCGGCGTAGGCGGTGACGGTATCGTCAGTGCGACCCTGGCCGCCGCGACGGTGCAAGCCCAGTTCAGCCATGCCTTCGGTGCGGATGGTGCGGGCAGCATCGGCTACACCCTGGCCCTCAATGGCAGCAATGTGGCGAGCGGCCTCTATGCGGTTGACCCGCTGGCCGTCAATGGCCAGGGCACCCAGATAGTGCTCAACCAAGTGGGCAATGTCATCACCGGCAGCGCCAACGGGGTGAGCTACTTCACCCTCACCATAGATCCGGTCACGGGTGCCGTGACCCTGAACCTCTTGGACAACGTCTGGCACGGCAATACCGGCAGTCACGATGACAGTGTCAGCCTGACCCTGAACAGCGGTGTGCTGACCCTGGTGCAGACCATCACCGATGCCGATGGCGACAACGCCAAGGCCAGCATCGATCTGGGCGTCAACGGGACGTTCCGCTTCGAGGACGATGGCCCCGTGCAGTCTGGCAACGGGCAAGGCCCCATTGTGCATGGTTCGGTACAGGAGGATGCTCTGACGCTGGCTGGCGGAGCTCCCCATGAGGGCAACCATGAAGGGCCCGGGCAGACCACCACGGTCAGCGATACCTCGGGCTCTCTGAATACCTTGGTGGAATTCGGGGCAGATGGCCCTGGCGTGTTCAGTCTGTCGAATAATGTCAGTTCACTGGTCTCACAAGGGCTGAGCAGCGGCGGTGTGGCGCTGAGTTATAGCGTGGCGGGCAATGTGCTGACAGCAACCGCAGGCGGGACAGTGATCTTCACCTTGACGGTGGCTGCTGACGGTGATTATTCCTTCACCCTGAAGGGACCGCTGGATCATCCTGTCAAGGAAGGGTTGCCGAATGGCGATAATGAGTTGCTGCCGGTACCTATTGACTTCTCGGGTGTCCTGGTTGCAACCGATGGGGATGGTGATCGGGTCCAGGGCTTCACGAAAGGGTCATTCGTCATCGATGTGCAGGATGATATTCCGGTGGCCCAAGATGACTACGCCACCGTGCTTGCCGGTCAGTCTCAGAACATCAATATGGTGTTTGTGCTCGACTTCAGCGGCAGTATCGATAATAACGAACTGAATGTCATGCTCGATGCAGTACGTACCGCAGGGCAGGCGCTGTTCAATACCTCTGGTGGCCAAGTCAAGATCCAGATTGTGGCGTTTTCCGGCGATTCCATTGCTTATCTGCCAACCGACAACATCGCCGCGTTTACGAATCTGGTGAACTCACTGAACCCGCAAGAGCCAGGCGGTGTTCGTCCATTCAATGGCAGCACCGACTTTACCGATGCCATCCAGGAGACCATTGCTTCCTATACCCCGATCTCGGGGTGGAACAATCAGGTGGTCTTTATCAGCGATGGTGACCCCAATGAGCAAACCGGCCCAGGTGGTGCTTCACTCACCAACACGGTGGCAACCAACTGGAACAA
This sequence comes from Aeromonas rivipollensis, assembly GCF_037811135.1. Classification (NCBI taxonomy): domain Bacteria; kingdom Pseudomonadati; phylum Pseudomonadota; class Gammaproteobacteria; order Aeromonadales; family Aeromonadaceae; genus Aeromonas; species Aeromonas rivipollensis. The sequence continues at coordinate 1,799,756 of NZ_CP149130.1, forward strand.
TTTCGTCGATACCAACCTAGTCAATGTCACCACCATAGGCATTGGCAATGGGATCAATGATATCCGCCTGCAAGAAGTCGACCTGGATGCGGGTCCGAACAATACCCCGCTGCGAGTGAACAACTTCGGCGATCTGGTCGATACCCTGCTCAATCAGGTCATTGGTGGTCTGGTGCAAGGCAACGTACTCAACGGCTCCAACAACGTCGTGGGTGGTGGGGACGATGATGCCTATGGCGCTGATGGCCCGGGTTATATCCAGTCCATCAAGATTGGTGCGACTACCTACAGCTGGGACGGGGTGCTCGATGGCGATCAGCAGCTGACGGCCGTCACTACTCCCGCGGGTGGCAAGTTGAGCTTCAACTTCTCCACTGGGGCATGGAGTTACCAGGCCCCCGCCAATGTGAATGGCGATCTGACCGAGGACTTCCAATACACCCTCATCGACAAGGACGGCGATCCGGCCACGGCTACCCTGCATCTATATGTCGAAGATGTGGGCTCGGTGGAGGCTTATGTCGATGAGGATGAGTTGCCAACTGGCCTCACCGATAATGACAGCGTCACCAGTAGCGTCAGTGGCACTGTAGCCCCCTTGATTGTCGGTCCGGATAATTCCGCGACCATCAGCCTCAGCACTGATACCAGTGGTGTGACCCCGGCCAGTTCGGGTGGTGTGGCGCTGGTCTATACGGTAGTGGGCGATACCCTGACCGCCACGGCCAATGGGGCTACTGTGTTTACGCTCCAGGTTGGTTCAAATGGCAGCTATCAGTTCAACTTGGTCAAGTCACTGAATCATCCGCTGGGTAACGGTGATGACAACGAACTGCTGACCCTAGATTTCACCAGCATCCTGAAGGCCACCGGCGGCAGTGGCACTTTGGCTGGCAGCTTCCTGATCCATGTCGAAGACGACGTGCCAATGGCCAACAACGATGCGGACAGCGCCGTCGAAGGGGTGTTCACCCCGGTCACCGGCAACGTCATCACCGGGCTGGGTACCACGGGCGGCGCCGGTGGTGCGGGGGCGGACGTCAAGGGGGCGGACGACGCGGCGGTCAGCCAGGTCGTCGGCTTCAATGGCAGCACCGACAGCAACCCGTCGGGTGGCTTCACGGTCACGGGCCAGTACGGCAACCTGACCATGGGCCCGGATGGCGAGTACAGCTACACGCTGACCGCGGCCTCGGTGCCGGTCGGGGCAACGGACGTGTTCACCTACACACTCAAGGATGGTGACAACGACACGGACCCGGCGACCCTGACCATCAACATCGGCCAGGATACCCGCACACCAGTGCTTACCATCGGCAATGCGACGGTGGACGAAGAGGGTCTGCCGGTCCGTGGCAGCGAGCCAGCCGGTTCGGCTGCGGCAGGCAACTCCGAGATATTCACCGGCAGCTTCACCGTCAATACGCAAGGTGAAAACCTCACCGGGCTGACCATCGGGGGTCAGGTCTACAACTTGGTCAGCGGCGGCAGCCAGACGCTGGTAGACAACGCGCAGGGAACGCTGGTCGTGACCGGGGTGACCGGTCCGAGCGGGGGTCTGTACACGGTGAACTACACCTACACGCTCAAGGACAATGTGCTCACGCACAGCGTGCAGGGGGATGATGACACGGTCAATGGCCCGCTGTTCGTGGTGTCTGCCACGGATGCCACGGGGGATGTTGGTACCGGTAATCTCCAGGTGGTCATCAGCGATGATGCCCCGACGGCCAACAACGATGCGGACAGCGCCGTCGAAGGGGTGTTCACCCCGGTCACCGGCAACGTCATCACCGGGCTGGGTACCACGGGCGGCGCCGGTGGTGCGGGGGCGGACGTCAAGGGGGCGGACGACGCGGCGGTCAGCCAGGTTGTCGGCTTCAATGGCAGCACCGACAGCAACCCGTCGGGTGGCTTCACGGTCACGGGCCAGTACGGCAACCTGACCATGGGCCCGGACGGCGAGTACAGCTACACGCTGACCGCGGCCTCTGTGCCGGTCGGGGCAACGGACGTGTTCACCTACACACTCAAGGATGGTGACAACGACACGGACCCGGCCACCCTGACCATCAACATCGGCCAGGATACCCGCACACCGGTGCTTACCATCGGCAATGCGACGGTAGACGAAGAGGGTCTGCCGGTCCGTGGCAGCGAGCCGGCCGGTTCGGCTGCGGCAGGCAACTCCGAGATATTCACCGGCAGCTTCACCGTCAATACGCAAGGTGAAAACCTCACCGGGCTGACCATCGGGGGTCAGGTCTACAACCTGGTCAGCGGCGGCAGCCAGACGCTGGTAGACAACGCGCAGGGAACGCTGGTCGTGACCGGGGTGACCGGTCCGAGCGGTGGGCTGTACACGGTGAACTACACCTACACGCTCAAGGACAATGTGCTCACGCACAGCGTGCAAGGGGATGATGACACGGTCAACGGCCCGCTGTTCGTGGTGTCTGCCACGGATGCCACGGGGGATGTTGGTACCGGTAATCTCCAGGTGGTCATCAGCGATGATGCCCCGACGGCCAACAACGATGCGGACAGCGCCGTCGAAGGGGTGTTCACCCCGGTCACCGGCAACGTCATCACCGGGCTGGGTACCACGGGCGGCGCCGGTGGTGCGGGGGCGGACGTCAAGGGGGCGGACGACGCGGCGGTCAGCCAGGTCGTCGGCTTCAATGGCAGCACCGACAGCAACCCGTCGGGTGGCTTCACGGTCACGGGCCAGTACGGCAACCTGACCATGGGCCCGGATGGCGAGTACAGCTACACGCTGACCGCGGCCTCGGTGCCGGTCGGGGCAACGGACGTGTTCACCTACACACTCAAGGATGGTGACAACGACACGGACCCGGCGACCCTGACCATCAACATCGGCCAGGATACCCGCACACCAGTGCTTACCATCGGCAATGCGACGGTGGACGAAGAGGGTCTGCCGGTCCGTGGCAGCGAGCCAGCCGGTTCGGCTGCGGCAGGCAACTCCGAGATATTCACCGGCAGCTTCACCGTCAATACGCAAGGTGAAAACCTCACCGGGCTGACCATCGGGGGTCAGGTCTACAACTTGGTCAGCGGCGGCAGCCAGACGCTGGTAGACAACGCGCAGGGAACGCTGGTCGTGACCGGGGTGACCGGTCCGAGCGGGGGTCTGTACACGGTGAACTACACCTACACGCTCAAGGACAATGTGCTCACGCACAGCGTGCAGGGGGATGATGACACGGTCAATGGCCCGCTGTTCGTGGTGTCTGCCACGGATGCCACGGGGGATGTTGGTACCGGTAATCTCCAGGTGGTCATCAGCGATGATGCCCCGACGGCCAACAACGATGCGGACAGCGCCGTCGAAGGGGTGTTCACCCCGGTCACCGGCAACGTCATCACCGGGCTGGGTACCACGGGCGGCGCCGGTGGTGCGGGGGCGGACGTCAAGGGGGCGGACGATGCGGCGGTCAGCCAGGTCGTCGGCTTCAATGGCAGCACCGACAGCAACCCGTCGGGTGGCTTCACGGTCACGGGCCAGTACGGCAACCTGACCATGGGCCCGGACGGCGAGTACAGCTACACGCTGACCGCGGCCTCTGTGCCGGTCGGGGCAACGGACGTGTTCACCTACACACTCAAGGATGGTGACAACGACACTGACCCGGCCACCCTGACCATCAACATCGGCCAGGATACCCGCACACCGGTGCTTACCATCGGCAATGCGACGGTAGACGAAGAGGGTCTGCCGGTCCGTGGCAGCGAGCCGGCCGGTTCGGCTGCGGCAGGCAACTCCGAGATATTCACCGGCAGCTTCACCGTCAATACGCAAGGTGAAAACCTCACCGGGCTGACCATCGGGGGTCAGGTCTACAACCTGGTCAGCGGCGGCAGCCAGACGCTGGTAGACAACGCGCAGGGAACGCTGGTCGTGACCGGGGTGACCGGTCCGAGCGGTGGGCTGTACACGGTGAACTACACCTACACGCTCAAGGACAATGTGCTCACGCACAGCGTGCAGGGGGATGATGACACGGTCAATGGCCCGCTGTTCGTGGTGTCTGCCACGGATGCCACGGGGGATGTTGGTACCGGTAATCTCCAGGTGGTCATCAGCGATGATGCCCCGACGGCCAACAACGATGCGGACAGCGCCGTCGAAGGGGTGTTCACCCCGGTCACCGGCAACGTCATCACCGGGCTGGGTACCACGGGCGGCGCCGGTGGTGCGGGGGCGGACGTCAAGGGGGCGGACGATGCGGCGGTCAGCCAGGTTGTCGGCTTCAATGGCAGCACCGACAGCAACCCGTCGGGCGGCTTCACGGTCACGGGCCAGTACGGCAACCTGACCATGGGCCCGGATGGCGAGTACAGCTACACGCTGACCGCGGCCTCGGTGCCGGTCGGGGCAACGGACGTGTTCACCTACACACTCAAGGATGGTGACAACGACACGGACCCGGCGACCCTGACCATCAACATCGGCCAGGATACCCGCACACCAGTGCTTACCATCGGCAATGCGACGGTGGACGAAGAGGGTCTGCCGGTCCGTGGCAGCGAGCCAGCCGGTTCGGCTGCGGCAGGCAACTCCGAGATATTCACCGGCAGCTTCACCGTCAATACGCAAGGTGAAAACCTCACCGGGCTGACCATCGGGGGTCAGGTCTACAACTTGGTCAGCGGCGGCAGCCAGACGCTGGTAGACAACGCGCAGGGAACGCTGGTCGTGACCGGGGTGACCGGTCCGAGCGGGGGTCTGTACACGGTGAACTACACCTACACGCTCAAGGACAATGTGCTCACGCACAGCGTGCAGGGGGATGATGACACGGTCAATGGCCCGCTGTTCGTGGTGTCTGCCACGGATGCCACGGGGGATGTTGGTACCGGTAATCTCCAGGTGGTCATCAGCGATGATGCCCCGACGGCCAACAACGATGCGGACAGCGCCGTCGAAGGGGTGTTCACCCCGGTCACCGGCAACGTCATCACCGGGCTGGGTACCACGGGCGGCGCCGGTGGTGCGGGGGCGGACGTCAAGGGGGCGGACGACGCGGCGGTCAGCCAGGTTGTCGGCTTCAATGGCAGCACCGACAGCAACCCGTCGGGTGGCTTCACGGTCACGGGCCAGTACGGCAACCTGACCATGGGCCCGGATGGCGAGTACAGCTACACGCTGACCGCGGCCTCGGTGCCGGTCGGGGCAACGGACGTGTTCACCTACACACTCAAGGATGGTGACAACGACACGGACCCGGCGACCCTGACCATCAACATCGGCCAGGATACCCGCACACCGGTGCTTACCATCGGCAATGCGACGGTAGACGAAGAGGGTCTGCCGGTCCGTGGCAGCGAGCCGGCCGGTTCGGCTGCGGCAGGCAACTCCGAGATATTCACCGGCAGCTTCACCGTCAATACGCAAGGTGAAAACCTCACCGGGCTGACCATCGGGGGTCAGGTCTACAACCTGGTCAGCGGCGGCAGCCAGACGCTGGTAGACAACGCGCAGGGAACGCTGGTCGTGACCGGGGTGACCGGTCCGAGCGGTGGGCTGTACACGGTGAACTACACCTACACGCTCAAGGACAATGTGCTCACGCACAGCGTGCAAGGGGATGATGACACGGTCAACGGCCCGCTGTTCGTGGTGTCTGCCACGGATGCCACGGGGGATGTTGGCACCGGCAATCTCCAGGTGGTCATCAGCGATGATGCCCCGACAGCGAATGCAGTGACCAATGCCGGTCAGGCTACTCAGGTGCAAAACACCAACCTGATGCTGATCCTCGATATCTCCGGCAGTATGGATGAATCATCTGGGTATCAGGGCATGAGTCGGTTGCAGGTCATGCAGAAGTCGGCACTGGAGCTGCTAGATAAATACAGCGCTTATGGCAATGTGATGGTCAACATCATCACCTTTGCTACCTTGGCATCCAATCCCACAGGGACCTGGGTGAGCGTCGATGCGGCCAAGACGATCATTCTTGGCCTCTCGTCGACAGATTCGACAAACTACGATGATGCGCTGAACGATGCCATCAATGCCTTTGCGGCGAGCAACAAGATAGTCGGAGCGCAAAACGTCTCCTACTTCATGTCGGATGGTTTGCCCAACGCGAGCAACGTCAGCAACTCCGCAACTGTTCCCGATGGTTCAAACAGCTTCGGGGATGGTGATGGCATCAGTGCCGCCAACGAGAAAGACTGGACCGATTTCCTGACGGCGAACAACATCAACTCCTTTGCACTCGGGATGGGCTCTGGTGCAACCCAATCGGCACTCAATCCGATCGCCTACAACGGGGTCAGCGGAGCAAGCCCGGCGAACACCACAGCAGTGGTGGTGACGGACTTCAGCCAGCTGGCCGCCACTCTGCTCAGCACCGTTGTGGCGCCTCCTCTGTCCGGACAACTGATCGATGGTGTAACAGCGAGTACCGGGGCTGACGGTGGCTGGATCAATTCCATCACAGTTGCGGGCGTTACTTACAGCTATAACCAGAAGACTGATACTTCGGGCGTCTCGGGTGGGGCTTCAGCCGGTACCTTTAATACGACGACCAACGAATGGTCAATCACGGTCGCCGGGGGCATCCTCAAGGTTGACATGGACAACGGTGTATATACCTATACTCCGCCATCATCCATACCAGTTGGTGGTATCAATCAGAGCTTTGGCTACAGCGTGATCGATAACGATGGGGATACTGCGTCCAGCACCTTGTCCATCATCGTCAATCCGGCGGTCGGTCCTACCGTGGTGCGTGATGACTTCATCATCACCAATCAGGATCCGTCCACCATCCCGGATTGGGCCCTGCTGGTCAACGATACGGGGCCGCTGGCGGCTACCCAGACGATCATAGGGGTCTCGGGCGCGGTCAGTGGTACGGTAACCGACAATGTGGGCTCGGTGACCTTCGATGATACCTCGGGCAATATCACACCCAACACTTATCAGGGGTCCTTCAACTACACCAACAGCACGACCTCGGATACTGCCAAGGTCTTCGTGGATGTGCAGAGCGGGACGCTCACCGGGAGCTATCTCGACGAGATCCTGATTGGTGGATCTGGCGATGAGACGCTCAACGGCAATGCCGGCAACGACATCCTGCTCGGTGGTGGCGGCAACGATGGGTTGAACGGTGGAGATGGCAACGACATCCTCGTCGGCGGCGCAGGCAACGATACCTTGAACGGTGGTGCTGGCAACGACACTGCCAGTTACATCGACATCACGGGTGGCGTCGGAGTCACCGTGATAGTCAATGGCAACAACCAGGCTACCGGTGGCGCCGGCACCGATAGCCTGAGCAACATGGAGAACCTGGTCGGCTCGATGTTTGGTGACACTCTGACAGGTGATGGCAGTGCCAATATCCTCAGCGGCTTGGCCGGCAATGACTCCTTGATAGGAGGCGGTGGCGACGACCTGCTGATAGGTGGTATGGGCAGTGACACCCTGACAGGCAATGCTGGCAAGGATACCTTCAAGTGGCAGGCGGGAGATGCCGGTGGTACCGACATCATCAAGGACTTCACCACGGGGGCCAACGGGGATGTGCTGGACCTGAGTGAGTTGCTCAGTGGCGAGCATGCCAATGCAGCGTCCTTGGATCAGTACCTCAACTTTGCATCAGGTCCGGGGGTGAATAAATCGACCCTGACGATCGATCTGGATGGTTCGGGGAGTGGCACCACGACTCACAGCATCTTCTTTGACAATGTGGATCTGACGGCCAATTCGACACGGACCGACCTGCAGATCATTCAGGACTTGTTGGATCAAGGCAATCTCAAGGTTGATCCTTAATCAAACCATGGGGGCCGGGTTTGCCCGGCCCCTGTTATTTGATGAAGTGGACGGCTAAGATAGCGGCAGTATCAGGAGAGGGTCACCATGCAGTCATTCAACTGGATCGACATCGATGGCATTCGCTATAGCTGGGACGGACAGGACAACATCGTCTGTTCCGGCCGCTTTGGCTATCAGGCCACGATGACGGGTGACAAGCTCCACGGTCTGGAGCTGGAGAGTGAAGATGGCGACGTGGCGGGGCTGCTCAATGTGGACTTTGCCGCCTCCAGCATCAGCTTCACGCCGGCAGAGGATGCTCCCTTGCCTCACATGGTGGTGCTGGTTGGCCATGAGTGGGGGCAGCAGGAGTACTCACTGCAGAGCCTGAGCGACAGCTCCTTGCAGGGGCTGCTCAGCCATGGTGAAGAGCTTGACTGGAGTAGCCTGGCGGTGGTGACGGCTTCCGAGCCGAGCATGCCATCCCAGGGTCACGTTCTGTCGTGGGATTCATTCCATTTCGAGGATGAGTCTTTGCTCGGGGCCGAAGTTCCGTCGTCCGTGATCGCGAGCCATGGCAATCCGCTTGGAGGAGAGATCAGCATCAACATCGACATGACCAATCAGGTGCTGGAGCAGATCCCCCCATTGCACGATATATGAATCCCAATCGACGACGTGCATAATGACCTCCATCTAATCGATGGAGGTTTTTTCTATGTGGCGTCCCCTTCTTACCCTGTCTGCGCTCGTTGTCAGTGCTCCGCTGCTTGCCATCGAGGTGCCCCAGGCTCCCCATCTGGTGGTCAGCGGCTATGCGGAGCAGAAGGCAGAGCCCGATATGCTGACGCTCAACGTCGCCGTGACCGCCCTGGAGAAACAGGGCATCAAGGCCAAGCAGCAGGTGGATACCAAGGTTGCCGCCTTCTTTGGTCAACTGGAGAGCCTCGGCATCAAGCGCAGCGATGTGGAGGCCGGCAATCTGGTGATCTCCCCCGAGTATCAGTATCCGCAGAACAAGCAGCCCGAGATGGTGGGTTATCGTGCCCAGCGCCAGCTGGCGGTCAAACTCTACCAGCTCGACAAGCTGAGCCAGCTGATGGACACCGCACTCAAGGCGGGTCTGGAGTCCGTCTCCCAGATTGAGTACGGCCTCAAATCACCACAGGTCATCAAGGAGCAGGCGCGTCTTGGCGCTGTGACAGATGCCACCAGCAAGGCGGAATCCCTGGCCAAGGCCTTTGGCATGAAGCTTGGGAAGGTGTACAGCGTCGAGTACCGCAACAGCTCGCCCATGCCGGTCTATAGCCGTGCCATGAAGGCTGCCGCTGCCCCCGCCGCCGACATGGCGGAGAACAGCTACCAACAGCAGCAGATCAGCATTACGGACAACGTGGAAGCCGTCTTCCTGCTGGAATGATGAACCCTTCAACTTGTCCTGATCTCTCCAAACCCGAGGCTTCTGCCTCGGGTTTGTCGTTATGGAGGCCCTGATCATGGAAGCTGAATGGCAACGCCCAGAGGACGTTCTTATCTGGGCAGGCCCGGGGCAGGGGAGTGATGGACGGCTTCGCCCATGCCAGGGGAGCTGACGCATAAAAAATGCCGGTCACTGACCGGCATTTTCGCAAGAGGCGCGGGGAGGATTAGCCCAGATTGGTGGCGACCCGTTCCTGGCGCTTCTGCTTGAACAGATAGCCCAGACCCAGCACCAGTACCCAGGCCGGGATCAGCTCGACCGAGATGCGGGTGCCGTCGTTCATGTACATGATCACCAGGATGGCGGCCATGAAGGCGAGGCAGAGGTAGTTGCCAAAGGGGCTCCAGAGCGCCTTGAACTTGGTCGTCACCCCTTCGGCAGCCTTGACCTTGCGGAACTTGAGGTGCGCGAGGCTGATCATGGCCCAGTTGATGACCAGGGCGGAGACCACCAGGGACATCAAGAGGCCGAAAGCTTTGCCCGGGATCAGGTAGTTGATCAGCACGCACAGCAAGGTGGCCGCTGCCGATATGGTGATGGCGGTCAGGGGAACACCGCTCTTGTTGGTCTTGAGCAGGGCCTTGGGACCGTTGCCTTGCTTGGCTAGGCCAAACAGCATGCGGCTGTTGCAGTAGACACAGCTGTTGTAGACGGAGAGCGCGGCAGTCAGCACCACCAGGTTCAGCACGTTGGCCACCAGGTTGCTGTCGAGAGCATGGAAGATCATCACGAAGGGGCTACCGCCTTCGACCACCTTGCCCCAGGGGTAGAGGGAGAGCAGCACGGTCAGGGCGCCGATGTAGAAGATGAGGATGCGGTAGATCACCTGATTGGTGGCCTTGGGAATGCTCTTCTCGGGATTGTCCGCCTCTGCCGCCGTGATGCCGACCAGCTCCAGACCACCGAAGGAGAACATGATGAAGGCCATGGCCATTACCAGGCCGCCCACCCCGTTGGGGAAGAAGCCGCCCTGGGCCCACAGGTTGCTGACCGTGGCCTCGGGACCGCCGGTGCCGGAGAACAGCAGGTAACCACCGAAACCTATCATGCCGAGGATGGCCACGACCTTGATGATGGCGAACCAGAACTCCATCTCGCCGAACGCCTTGACGTTGGAGAGGTTGATGGCGTTGATCAGCACGAAGAAGAAGGCCGCCGACATCCAGGTCGGGATCTCGGGCCACCAGTACTGCACATAGATACCGACCGCCGTCAGCTCCGCCATGCTCACCAGCACATAGAGCACCCAGTAGTTCCAGCCGGAGGCGAAGCCGGCAAAGTCACCCCAATACTTGTAGGCGAAGTGGCTAAATGAACCGGCCACCGGCTCTTCCACCACCATCTCGCCGAGCTGGCGCATGATGAGGAAGGCGATAAAGCCGCCGATGGCGTAACCAAGCAGCACCGAGGGGCCTGCCATCTTGATGGTGTCGGCAATGCCGAGGAACAGGCCGGTACCTATGGCACCGCCCAGTGCGATGAGCTGGATGTGGCGGTTTTTCAGGCCGCGCTTGAGCTCTTCGCCGTCTTGTTGAAGATCCATTCTTCCTTCCTTACGTCGCTGAATTCACTCGTCTCGCGCCTCGTCTGCCATGGCACTTCCTGTGCCCGGCACGGCATCTTGTGCCGAAAACGTGACGAAATCCGTATTAATATCGTTACGGTTTGCCGCGCACTGTTTTTTGTAGCGGCTACCAACCCGAGCAGAATAGTGATAATCGACCGCTCGTGCACCTGTTTTCCTCATCATTGGTTTGCTTTGTGGCCAATGTTCAGGTTTTTCATGATCTGGGAAGGGGTTTTGGAAGTGATTGCTGGTTTTGTGATCAGTTGATTTTGGAGCTATTGACCTGGCGGTGGTTTGATGTGCTAGTAGCCCTTTTCAAGGAAGGACTCATATGATCGAAGGTATTGTCGGTGGCTTGCTGCTCGTCACGCTCTGGCTGGGGATCTGGCTCTCCCCTATGTTGTTGACCATGGCAGCGACCTGCTTGATGGTCTGGGGATGGCAGGGGGCGGATTATCTGGTGAACAACATCGCCATGGTGCTGACGCTCGCCGCCGGGCTTGGCCTGCTACCCGCCTGCTGGTTGAGTGAGCGGGTACGCAAACGCCACGGTTTGCTGCGTTTTCATGGCATCTTGATGAACAACCGGGAGCTCAACAAGCCCGGCTCCCGTCCTCGCCCCTGATCCTCATGACGCCGAGGGATCTGCCGGCGTCATTTCTCCCTGTCTTGCTGTCTTATTATCTTGCCACTCGCCAATCTGATAGTGCTTGATATGGCTATTTTCATGCGGGCTAGCAGAGTTGGCGGCGAAGGCCGGTTGCCTCCAGGATCTTGGCGCTGATCTCCTCCACCGAGTGGGAGCTGGTGTCGAGGAAGCGGATCGCCTCCTGGCGGAACAGCCGCTCCACGCTTGCCAGCTCCTGCTCGCACTGCTCGAGAGAGGAGTAGCGACTGTTGGCGCGGCGCTGGTTGCGGATCTCATGCAGCCGCTGGGGGGCTATGGTGAGGCCGAACAGCTTGTGGCGGTTGGCCTTGAGCGGGGCGGGCAGCTCCAGTGAGCCCATGTCCTGCTCGATGAAGGGGTAGTTGGCGGCACGAATGCCAAACTGCAGTGCCAGATAGAGGCTGGTCGGCGTCTTGCCGCAGCGGGAGACCCCGATGAGGATGATGTCAGCCTCGTCATACTCCTTGGTGGTGATGCCGTCGTCATTGCTGAGGGCGAAGTTGACTGCCTCGATGCGATCGTCATAGAGCTTGCGGTTCTCCATGCCGTGGGTGCGATGGAGCCTGGGCTCGGCCTTGATCCCGAGCTCCTGCTCGAGGGGGCTCACGAAGGTGTTGAGAAAGTCGTGGCTGCTGGCCTGGGCCTTGAGCACCTCTTCCCGCACCAGGGGGTCGACTATGGTGTGAAACAGTATGGGGCGCACCCCGGTCTGGCGAAATTGTTCATCGATGCGGGCCCGCACCTGGCGCGCCTTTTCCAGGGTCTCCACGAAGGGGATGGTGACCTGTTCGAAGACCAGTGGAAACTGGCTCAACACGGCATGACCGAACACCTCGGCGGTGATGGCGGTGCCGTCGGATACATAGAATACGGTGTGCACAGCGGACTCCTGTGGTGTGCTCCTGGGGGGTTGCGAGCAATCAGTATCTCTCGAAACCATATCTCTTTTGTCAACAGGTCTGCCATTCCCAAGTTGTGAACTCGCTTGCAAACCTGAGTCGTTACCTTTTTGTGTCGGTATTGTAGAATGCCTGTGTCAAACGGCCATCCCCAACTCTTGCTCGGGGATTTTTTTGACAATAAGTAGAAAACGTTTTCATGGTCGTTGGCAACAGACACTAACAAAAACACACGACTTGGCACAGCTGGTGCGTTGACACCCTGGCCCACCAACCTGGAGACATGCAAATGCAACAGTACGTACTTTGGTACGAACAGCTCGGTATGCAGGACGTAGAGCGCGTCGGCGGCAAGAATGCATCCCTTGGCGAGATGATCAGCAACCTCTCCGGTGCCGGCGTGTCCGTGCCGGGCGGCTTTGCCACCACCGCCTTTGCGTTTAACGAGTTTCTGGAGTTAAGCGGCCTCAACGGCAAGATCCACGACCTGCTCGACAGCCTGGATGTGGACGACATCGCCGCCCTCAACCGGGCCGGTCAGCAGATCCGTGACTGGGTGGTGGACGCCCCCTTCCAGCCTGCGCTGGAACAGGCGGTGCGCGAGGCCTATGACAAGCTGAGCGCTGGCCTCGAGGCTTCCTTTGCGGTGCGCTCCTCCGCCACCGCCGAAGACATGCCGGACGCCTCCTTCGCCGGTCAGCAGGAGACCTTCCTCAACGTGCGCGGCATAGACTCTGTCATGACCGCCATCAAGCATGTGTTTGCGTCGCTCTTCAACGATCGCGCCATCTCCTACCGGGTGCATCAGGGCTATGACCACAAGGGTGTGGCGCTCTCGGCCGGGGTGCAGCGCATGGTGCGCTCGGATCTCGCCGCCTCCGGCGTCATGTTCACCCTGGATACCGAATCCGGCTTCAACGACGTGGTCTTCATCACCGGCGCCCAGGGCCTGGGAGAGATGGTGGTGCAGGGGGCCGTCAACCCGGACGAGTTCTACGTCCACAAGCCGACCTTGAAGGGCGGCCGTCCCGCCGTGGTGCGCAAGACCCTCGGCTCGAAACTGATCAAGATGACCTACTCCGAGGATGCCGGCCACGGCCGTCAGGTGAAAATCGTCGACACCTCTGAGACCGAGCGCAGCCGCTTCTGCATCACGGATGACGAGGTGATGGCGCTGGCCAGGCAGGCCCTCATCATAGAGCAGCATTACGGTCGCCCGATGGACATCGAGTGGGCCAAGGATGGTCAGGATGGCAAGCTCTATATCGTCCAGGCCCGTCCGGAAACTGTACGCAGTCGCCAGGAGGCGAACACCCTCGAACGTTTTGCCCTCAAGCAATCCGGCAAGGTGCTGATCGAGGGGCGTGCCATCGGCCACAAGATTGGCTCTGGCCCGGCGCGGGTCATCTCCTCCATCAGCCAGATGGACGAGGTGCAGCCAGGCGATGTGCTGGTCACCGACATGACGGATCCGGACTGGGAGCCCATCATGAAGCGGGCCTCGGCCATCGTCACCAACCGGGGCGGCCGCACCTGCCACGCCGCCATCATAGCCCGTGAGCTCGGCATCCCGGCCGTGGTCGGCTGTGGCGACGCCACCGACCGCATCGAGGCGGGTCAGCTCATCACCGTCTCCTGCGCGGAAGGGGACACCGGCTTCATCTACGACGGCGAGCTCGACTTCGACGTGGCGGTGACCGAGGTGGGCAACATGCCGCGCCTGCCCATCAAGGTGATGATGAACGTCGGCAACCCAGACAGGGCCTTCGACTTCGCCCAGTTGCCCAATGCCGGCGTGGGTCTGGCCCGTCTCGAGTTCATCATCAACCGCATGATAGGGGTGCACCCCAAGGCGCTGCTGGAGTTTGACAAGCAGAGCCCGGAGCTGCAGGCCACCATAGCCAAGATGATCGCCGGTTACGACAGCCCCCGTGAATACTACGTGGCCAAGCTGAGTGAAGGGATCGCCACCCTGGCCGCCGCCTTCTGGCCGGAGCGGGTCATAGTGCGGATGTCGGACTTCAAGTCCAACGAATACGCCAACCTGGTGGGGGGTCGTGGCTACGAGCCCCACGAAGAGAACCCCATGATCGGCTTCCGGGGCGCGTCACGTTACATCGCCGACAGCTTCCGCCCCTGTTTCGCCCTCGAGTGTGAGGCGATGAAACGGGTGCGCGACGTCATGGGGCTGACCAACGTCGAGGTGATGATCCCCTTCGTGCGTACCGTGGGCGAGGCGGAGCAGGTGGTGGAGATCCTGGCGGAGAACGGCCTGCGTCGCGGCGAGCGGGGGCTGAAAGTCATCATGATGTGCGAGCTGCCCTCCAACGCCCTGTTGGCGGACAAGTTCCTCGAACACTTCGATGGCTTCTCCATCGGTTCCAACGACATGACCCAGTTGACCCTGGGGCTGGATCGGGATTCGGGCCTCATCGCCCACCTGTTCGATGAGCGCAACGAGGCGGTCAAGGCGCTGCTGGCGATGGCCATACAGGCCGCACGCAAGGCGGGCAAGTACGTAGGCATCTGCGGCCAGGGCCCGTCGGACCACCCGGACTTCGCCGCCTGGCTGGTCGAGCAGGGCATAGATTCTGTGTCGCTGAACCCCGATACCGTGGTCGACACCTGGCTCTATCTGGCCGAGCAGAATAAGGCAAACTGAGCCAGCACAGGCAGTACCCTACCATAATCCATGACGGCACCTTCTCGGTGCCGTTTTTTATTACCAATATGGTGCTGTGTTGATGATTCCTTCATGCAGATGAAACCGAAAGCCTTATTATGACTTGGCTCAAATAAGCACTGGCGGTCAACAGATCAAGCAGTGACCCCCTCTATTATCCATTTGCAATGGATAATAGAGGGGGCGTTCAAAAATAATACGGGTTCTTATCGGTGACGAAGGCCCGCAATTAGAGTCATGTCATATCTTGCTCGGGATCTCAGATTGGCTCATCCATAGCGATGGCCTATCTTCATGGCAGAACTTAAAATAATCCCTCTTCACATGAGCAGGGCGCTGTCATCATAAGGTCGCCCGATAGCCGAACTCCCAATCCAAAATACACTTCTAATCAGCTGATATAGCAATTTGTTTGGTCAGTGAAATATATAGAGTCATGGTGCTGCCTAGAGCGTTTGCACCACCATAAAACTCAACAAAATTAAAAAAACTAGTTTTTTATGCTTGGCATGTTGATTTTATGGTTGATTATATCGACTCATTAGGGGCTTTTTGTGATTTACCTCTTCATATGGGATTGAAATTAAACGGTTTTCATTATTTGTGGATAAATTATTTTATTATCATTAATTCACCTGCTGGTTCTGTGAGAATGATGTCATTCAGCCTAACCACAGTAATTGGGTTGGTAATGACAGTTCTCAGCGAGGGCGTAGAGTCATCAGTTACTGATTAACACGGAGGCTGCTCATGCTTGAGTTGGAAATGATGAGAGGGCGTGCGGTAACAACATGCCTAATCAATAAAGATAGAAACGTCATTGTAGATTTAGACAATGGCACATTCACATTCCTTTTTTTTGCCGGAACGGATCAGCTGCAAGTTATAAAAATGGGGACGCGAGAGGCAGGGGTTTTAAGGTACCTGGTCCGTAATAGTGGTTATCTGGTATCAAAAGATGAAATCCTTAATAGTGTCTGGCATGGGAGGATAGTATGTGAAAATACGGTGTCTGTGGCGCTATCAAATATCAGGAAATTATTAAGGAGAGTTGATCCAGACTGCCGCTGCCTGGTGACCGTTGCTCGCGCCGGGTACATATTTTATCCATATCGTTCAGGATTCACTATCGAGAATAGCAATGACATTTAAGACAGATAATAAAAACCATCAGTATATAAAGCACACATTGGAACCTATCGTTGAGCTCAATGCCGGCAACATACTGTCATTCGAGATGGTATCCTATACTGCCAACCGGATGGTATTGGATGAGCATTATTTCTGCAACGCAGAACGCCGGGCCCTGGTCTCTCTTTTCATACGTCAACTGGAGTTCTTCCAAAAACTGAACCGACATGACGAGCATCTCTATCACACGGTATTTATCAATGTAGAACCCGCGGCATTCAACGAGCTGATCTCATGGGAGGATTTTCTGCCATTCGTGCTGCAGTTCAACATCAACATTGAGTTTGATAATGAGGCCGTCAGCAACGGCATCCCTGACGAAACGATAAAAAATGTATCGCAACTCAGAGAGTTAGGAGTGAAATTCTGGATAAGAAACGCAGATGAGGCAGTGCGTAGCCTCGCAGATGAGCTGCAGAATGCTTTTGATGGCATCAAAATAAATAAGCGCTTCTTCTGGCAATGTTTTAATCGCAATGATACCACCTTTATCGAACATGTGGCCGCCATATGGGGTAGCGAAAGCGTCATTGTCGAGGGTGTCGAAAATAAACATCATCTCTCTTTTGTAAAAGCGCAGGGCCTTGTTCAGGGGCAGGGTTTTCATTGGCGAGCAAGGCTGTTACGCCATACCACCTGGCATTAATGAACTGACCACGCCGAACCAATAATAGAACCTAATCTCTTACTCTCTATATGGATGTATTATCGCCGGGTGGGAATTGGCGGATGAGGTTGCTGCGGCGGCGTAGCTAATGACGAGGGGGCCAATGGCCCCCTCGATGAGATGACGCTTTCAGTGCGAGGAGCGCTTCACCTGGGCTGCTGTTCGGCGCCAGCCAGTTCGATCTGCACCTTCACGCCTTCCTGCTTGAGCCGGGCGCTGATGGCGTTCAGATCGGTGCCGGGTTTGGCCTCCAGCAGGGCGATGCCGCCACTGCTCTGCTTGAAGCTCAGACCGTGGCGCGTGGCCAGTGCCCTGGCTTGAGGCTCGTCGGCTTCGATCAGCAGGGTACCGCTGACGGTGAGCTCGGGGCTGGCGACCCCTTGCAGCAAGACGTCACCGCTGCGCAGGCCAGGTTGTGCCGCCTTGCCATCCGGGCTGCGGGCGACGCGCCTCTTGCTGCCGTTGTCCGGCGTGAGGTAGGTCTGACCGTTCACCTCTATGGTGCTGTACTGCTTGCCCTCGATAACCACCGACTCTTCGGCCGTGGCCTGAGCGGAAACCGAAGCCAGCAGGCTTGCCAGGGCAAGGCTGAGTAAGCTGTGTTTCATGTTGTGACTCCTGTGCGATTAGAGGGAAGCTGCTTCATGGCCGATCACCCGCAGGGACCAGTTGAGCAGTTGACCCGGCTGGCTGTTGTTGCGCTCGGTCAGGGTTGTGCGGGCGTTGGTGCTGCGATTGAGCAGCGAGACCTGACGAGTGCCGCTGGCGACGTCGGTCACCGCCAGCTGCCACTCGCCCTGGGCCGATTCACCGTAGAACTTGTGAGAGAGCATGCGCATGTCGCGCAGCCCCTTGGTGCGCACATAACCCAACTGCTGCCGGTCGAGGGATTGCCCCACCAGGCTGCTGTTGGGGTTGAGCAGCACGCTGCGGGTGCCGGAGGGCGAGACGAGCTCGATCAGCAGATCGGGCAGTCGCTGGTGATCCAGACTGACCTGCACCTGTACCGCTTCCACCGTCAACGGCTGACTGACCCGGGTGCTGGAGGTGGTCGGGTTGCTGCCCAGATCCGGGATGGCGCCCGCGGCGCGATCCTGCACCGTCACCTTCTGCCACGGCAGCTGTACCAGCGCCGGCAAGGGGGTGTGCGTGGCGGCGCTCGCCAGAGCCTTGTTCACATCGATGAGGCCAAAGCCATAGGTCGGGTTGAACCAGATCCCGGCGGCGTTGCGCTCCCAGCCTTCCAGCCCTGTCACTCTGCGTTGCTGACCATTGACGGCTGTGTAGCTCAGTGTTACCGCTGCCTGGTTGGCATCGATGCGGGTGGCGTTGCGTGCCAGCAGATCCCGCAGATCCCGCACCGACAGGTCCGGATAGGCTGACATCAGCAGCGCCATGGCGCCAGCGGTATTCGGAGTGGCCGAAGAGGTGCCGTTCATGGTGCCGTTGTAGTCGCAGCTGGCATCCAGCGCCGGGTTGCCGTGCAGCCGGTTGGCGCTCTGACGATCGGTACGGTTGTAGCCCATGTCGCAGCCGGGCAGATCCGTGGTGACCATGGCCGGTGAGGCGGTGCCGTACTCGCCGCCCGGGGCCGTCAGGAAGACGTTGCTGCCGACGCTGGAGTAGGAGGAACGCACGCCGTCCGCGTTGCTTGCACTGACCACCAGGTTCCAGAAGTTACTGTTGGAAGGGTCTATGTTGCTGTTTTCAAACGGCAGTCTGAGCTCGCCGCCGATGCGGTTGAGCACATAGTTGCCGGCGGCAATGCGGCTGAAGCCGTTGCCCGCGGCCTTGATGTAAGCGGCCCCTTGCGCCTTCAGGGTCATCTGCTCGAACAGGCGATCCAGTTGCACCTGGTTGAGATCGCCGGCTCCCTGGGGGTCGACCAGGCTCATGCCGTAGCTCTGGTTGAAGACGCGGTTGTCGCGGCTGGCCTGGCTGTTGCCGAGGGCATAGAGCCAGTCTTGCTGCAACTGCTGGCTATTGTCGTCGAGCAGGTTGAAGCCTTGCAGCTGGGCACGGGGGGCCACGCCCCGGGTGCCGATGGCGTTGTCGACCGCGGCTATGATGCCGGAGACAGAGGTGCCGTGGGCACTGTCCGGATCGGTTGGCGTCGGATCGTCGCTGCCGGTTACCACGTTGCGCGAACCGGGCCGGACGTTGTCGGCGAGATCCGGGTGGGCTATGGCCAGGCCGTCGTCCACGACGGCCACATTGATCCCCTGGCCGAGCACCTCTGTGCGATGGGCCCACCAGAGGTTGAGGTCATTGCCCGCCACGCCGCCACGGGCACTGAAGGCATGCTGGCCACTGTTGAGCAGGTGCCACTGCTGGTCCTGCAAGGGGTTGATGCCGGGCAGACAGCGCTGTGCGCTGGTGCGGCCGGTATCCATGTCGACTTCTCTGCCGGTGAGGGGGGTACAACTCTCGGCAGCCTGAGCCGAGACGACAGGCAGGGCCGAGAGCAGGGCCGTGATTGCCAATGCTAACGATGTTTTTCTCATTGATAAACTCCATCTTAAGGGCGCACCGTCCGAGGTGCGACGGGCATCTATACATGAGAAAAGACGATTCATAAGGCTCTCATTTCGGAGTTGAGAGGGGGCTCAAAGAAATCTCATTTGAGCCCATATGGGGGTATCAATGGGGCTGATTACGTGTTTTATTGAGAGTAATTCGCATTCAATGCTAATGTTCTTTTTGTCGATAGGATGCCTGTTGTCAAGCGCCCCTCACCACCTGACATGGCTGCCGCTGGTCGCTATCCCTGTTAAGGTAAGGGCAAAACAGCACTCAGGACGGATCCATGACTCTTTTGCAGTGGCAATCAGCCAGCTTGGCTCTTCACGGCGACCAGACCCTCTTCATCCCCGATCTCACCCTGGCGCCTCAGGCATGCTGGGCCTTTGTCGGCAGCAACGGCAGCGGCAAGACGGCCCTGGCCTCTGCTTTGTGTGGCGAGCTGGCCGTCCGTGCAGGGGGGGTGACCGGCCGGGTGAGGGCCGAGCGCCTCTCGTTTGAGTCGCAGCAGCGGCTGGGGGAGCTGGACTGGCAGCGGCGCAACACCGACATGCTGGGGGAAGAGGAGGAGGCGGGCTATCGGGTGTCGACCCTGATGCTGGAGGAGGGGGGAGAGGAGGCGCAAGCCCGATCGCTGCTGGCGCGCTTCGGCATCGAGTCCCTGTGGGATCGCCCCTATCGCCATCTCTCGAGCGGGGAGGGGCGCAAGCTGCTGCTGGCCCGTGCCCTGCTGGGTCGGCCCGAGCTGCTGGTGCTGGACGAGCCGTTCGATGGCCTGGATCAGGGCTCGCGCAGGGATCTGATGTCGCTGCTGGCGCAATTGGTGGCGCAGGGGCAACGTCTGGTGGTGATCGTCAACCGCTTCGACGAGATCCCCCCCTTCGCCAGTCACCTCGGCCTGCTCGGGGAGCGTCGCCTGCTGCTGGCGGGGGAGCGTGACGCCGTGCTCGGCAGTCAGGAGGTGGCCCAGCTGGCACGGGCCGAGGGGCAGAGTCCGCAGCTGCCCCCTCCGCTCCAGGCACCCGCCCCCCTGCCCGTCGGCCCCCGGGTACAGATGCGCGCCCTGCGCGTCGCCTACGGGGACCAGGTCATCATCGACGGGCTCGACTGGACCATTGCCGAGGGGGAACACTGGCAACTGGTGGGGCCCAACGGCGCCGGCAAGTCGACCCTGCTCGCCCTTATCACAGGGGATCATCCGCAGGGGTACAGCAATGATCTGCGCCTGTTCGGGGTGCGGCGGGGCAGCGGCGAGAGCATCTGGGAGATCAAGCGCCACATCGGCCTGGTCAGCCCGGCCCTGCACCTGGACTATCGCGTCCATTGTTCGGTGCAGACGGTGATCCTCTCCGGCTTTTATGACTCCATCGGCCTCTATACCCGCCCGGGGGATCGCCAGCTGGCGCTCGCCAACCAGTGGCTGGCACTGCTGGGGCTAAAGGATCAGGGGGCGCTGCCCTTCCACGCCCTCTCCTTTGGTCAGCAGCGCCTGGTGCTGATTGCCCGAGCCCTGGTCAAGCATCCGCCACTGCTCATTTTGGATGAGCCCCTCCAGGGGCTGGATCCCTTGAACCGTCATCTGGTGCGGGAGATGGTGGTGCGCCTCATCGGCGAAGGCACCCAGTTGCTGTTCGTCTCCCACCACCCCGAGGATGCGCCCCCCGGCCTCACGCACCGCTTGAGCTTTGTACCCGACGGCGACGGTGGTTATGGCTATGTGCAGGAGAAGCTGGGGAAGGGGGAATCATCGTGATTGGCCCGGGTCTCGGTGCTCTTTATGGGGACGGCGTTGGCCACCCCTCGGGAAGGAGTGGAGGGTAGCCCAGGAGCAGCCAACAGAGTGCATAAAAGAGCATGGCACCAATCCATATCCAACCCAGATAGAGGCGGGTTGCCGCCATGCCGATGATGGTCACTACCAGTGCGACCAGGAAAGCGGCCACTCCGAACATAAAAGGCGCCATGTTATCCATCATGGCGCTTATCTCACCAGGGCCAGGATCTCCCGAAATGCCGGATGGCGGCAATCTCCCATCAGCTCGTAGAGGCACATCTCCACCGAGGTGAGGGATGCGCCCCGGGCCGCCAGCTGGCTGATGGCGAGATCCCGGTTGGCGGCGGTGCGGGATGACGTTGCGTCCACCACCAAAGAGACCCGGGCGCCGCTTGCCAGAAGCCCCAGCACGCTCTGGTAGACGCAGATATGGGCCTCGATGCCGCACACCAGCCAGTGACTGACCCCGGTTCCGGCGAGGGCATTGGCGACCGTCGGCTCCCCCAGGGCGCCGAAGCTGAATTTCGGCAGCACAAGGGCGCCTGCCTGCTGCGGCTGCAACTCGGGCACTGTGGCCCCGAGCTTGTCCGGGTTCTGCTCCAGCCAGACAACCGGCAGGTCCAGCGCCTTGGCTCCCTGCACCAGTCGGGCCGTGTTGGTGATGAGCGACTCGCTCCCCTCGACCAGACGGGCCAGCTTGCCCTGGATATCGACGACCAGCAGGCCGGTATCGCGGCGTTCAAGCATGATTTTCTCCTTTGTTTGTGGCGAGTTTCCTTGCACCGAGGTCAACGACGCCGGGCTTCTGCTGACAAGCTGCACGGCGCTTCTTCACGGGCTCGCCATGCCAGGGGGTTCAAGGCAGGCCAGTGCCTCTATGTTGTTGCCGTCCGGATCGCGCAGGAAGGCGGCGTAGTAATTGGGGGCATAGTGGGGGCGCAGCCCCGGCTGCCCGTTACAGGCAAAGCCGGCCCTGACGCCAGCCTGGTGAAACTCATCCACCTGCGCAGCGGTGCTTGCCGCGAAGGCGAGATGGCAGGGGGCACCCTGTTCGCCCCGCTCTATCAGGAAGCCCACCTTGTCGTGACCAACCAGGCCGAAACCTGCGGCGTCTTTGTCTGCCCATTTGAGTTCTATCAAGAGGGGCGCCAGCACTGTGCCGTAGAAGCGTCGGCAGTCGTCGAAGCACACCACCTTGATTTCAACATGATCGAACACTGTCACTCCTTGTGCTGTCTGGGTGCTGGGCAGGCTCTAGGCACCGTTAGCGGATCCCGTGATGATGGGTATCGAATGACCACAATAAGCCGGTTGTGTGTCAAGGGGGGAGAGTGCAAGCAGCATAACTGCGTGCTCTGTCAAAGATTTCTCATCAAGGGGCCGGATGGGCTTTGCCTCTCTTTGGCCAAGCTTGCCCGGTTTTGTTGCTTGGCGAAGGGGAAAAGCTCTGTTATGGTGTCCCTAGTTAGCCATTTGGATGGCTAGATGGTTGTGGTGTTCGCCTTCGACAGGTCACCCGACCCACCGTTTTGATCATGTCTACAGGGAGTTTCTATGCAGCGTCGTTCCTTCTTCACCCTCTCCGCCCTTGCGCTGCTCGCCAGCAGCCTGCCGCTGTCAGCCTTTGCCATCGATGAGGCGAAGAAAGAGATAGTGATAGGCACCACTGTCGGGGACTTTGCCGACATGGTGACCGACTCCATCAAGCCGCAGCTGGAGGCCAAGGGCTACAAGGTCAAACTGGTGGAGTTCACCGACTACGTGACCCCCAACATCGCCCTGGCGGACGGGTCGCTAGACGTCAACTGCTTCCAGCACAAGCCCTATCTGGACAGCTTCTCCAAAGACAGGGGCCTCTCCCTGGCCCCCATCACTCAGGTGCCGACCGGCCCAATGGGGCTCTATGCCGGCAAGCTGGGGGATCTCAAGGCCCTGAAAGAGGGGAGCACAGTCGCCATTCCCAACGACCCCACCAACCAGGCGCGGGCCCTGCTGATGCTGCAGGACCTGGGCTGGCTTACCCTCAAAGAGGGGATCAACCCCCTCAAGGCGAGCGAGTTTGACGTGGTGAGCAATCCCCACGACATCAAGCTGGTGCTGCTGGAGGCGGCGCAACTGCCTCGCTCCCGTGAAGATGTGGACTTCTCCGTCATCAATGGCAACTTCGCCGCCTCGAGCGGGATCCCCTTCAGCACAGGTCTCTTCCTCGAGCGCAGCTATGACTTCATCAACTGGGTGGTGGTCAAAGGGGCCGATGCGGACAAGCCGTTCGCCAAGGATGTGGCGGCCGCCTACAACTCCCCCGAGTTCAAGGCCTATGCCGCCAAGCGCTTCGTCGGCTACAAGTACCCCCAGGGCTGGCAGAGCCAAGGCTGAGGGCAGCACCTGCGATAAAAAAACGGGCACCAGGGTGCCCGTTTTTTATCTGGGAGAATCAGTAGTGGTGCAGCCACCAGCGGGCGGCGACGAGGGCGGTGAGGCTGCCAAGCAGGGCGCTCGCCAGCACGTCCAGGGGCCAGTGCATGCCGATCAGGGTGCGCGACAGGCCGATGCCGATGGCCCAGAGTGGCAGCAGCCAGACCCCGGCGGGGGCCCGGGCCAGCCAGATCAGCCCGAAGAACTGGGCCAGGCTCATGGCGGCTATGCTGTGGCCGGAGGGGAAGGCGTAGTTCACCTCCGTCTGCCAGTGGTGGCCTAGCCAGGCGGGCAGCGCCAGCAACTGGGTCGCGGCGTGGACCTGTTCACTGCGAAGTGTACTGCTGCCGGCATAGAACTGGCGGATGGCGGGGATAAGCTCCTGGCTCTCCAGCCAGAGCAGATAGGGTCTTGGCTCCTCGGTCAGCAGCTTGATGAGGCTCTTGATGATCCAGTCGCTCGCGAGCGCGGCAAAGAGGGCGCCCGCGAGGGCCAGCAGGGCGGTGTGGCCGAGCGTCAGCTTGTGTCGGGTCAGCAGCAAGAGGGCGGCGATGGTGATGGCAAGGCCGGGCAGGTCCACCATGCGGGTGAGGGCATAGGGCCACCAGAGCCAGTCCGATTGCAGGGCACTCGTCATGAAGGGCTGCCAGGGCAGGCAGACGAGCAGCAACAGCGGCAGCAGCAGTATGGCGTTGAAACCAAGTACCCGGCGGCGTGGCAACGAAGAGGCATGAGTCGGCATGAGAGGGCTCGTAACAGGTGCGCATGACAGGGGCGGATGATAAGGAGGCGTCATTGTGCCAGCCAGGCCCCCCTGGTCAAGCCGGGGGGCGCGAGGGCAACATGTTGTTACATATGAGTGCTGTACCTCATCCATGGATGCCCGGGAAGCCCCTTCGATGCCCTGGCGCTCTGTGCCCTTAAGAGAGCGGCGCACTCTTTGCCCATGGCAGCCCGAGAACAAGTCTCTGAAAATTCGGCCCGCTTGGGCTAGAATGGCGCGCCTGTGGCCGGTAGTGGATGAGAAGATAGCCGATGAAGATCGTCGTTGATGAAAATATGCCCCATGCCTGCGAGCTGTTTGCCGAATTTGGCGAGGTCGTCCCCCTGCCTGGGCGGCAGATAGGGGCGGCGGATCTGCAGGATGCCGACGTGCTGCTGGTGCGCTCGGTGACCCGGGTCGATGCCGGGCTGCTCGCCGACTGCCCGCGGCTCGGCTTCGTCGGCACCGCCACCATAGGCACGGATCACATAGACACCGCCCTCCTGGCCGAGCGGGGCATACCCTTCTTCAGCGCCCCCGGCTGCAACAAATATTCGGTCGGTGACTATGTGCTCTCGGCCCTGCTGGTGCTGGCGGAGCGCCATGAGCTCAGCCTCGATCAGATGAGCCTCGCCGTCATCGGCGCCGGCAACACAGGGGAGTGCGTGGCGGGCAAGGCAGAGGCGCTCGGCATGCGGGTGCTGCGCTGCGATCCGCCGCGGGCACGCCTGGAAGGCGCTGCCGGCTTCGTCGACTACCCCACGGCACTCTTGGCCGACATCGTCAGCTTCCATGTGCCCCTGACCCGCGAGGGGCAGGATGCCACCTTCCACCTGATGGGGGAGCGGGAGATCGTGGCGCTGCCAAAGGGGCAGTTCCTTATCAACGCCTCCCGGGGGGAGGTGTGGGACAACCAGGCCCTGCTTGCCCGTCAGTTGGGTGACGAGCCATTGCGGCTGGTGATGGATGTGTGGGAAGGGGAGCCTGAGCCGCTCGCCGCCCTGGTGCCCCATACCGAGATTGCGACCCCGCACATCGCCGGCTACAGCCTGGAGGGCAAGGCCCGCGGCACCTGGATGCTTTATCAGGCGCTCTGCCAGCAGCTTGGCCACATGTCACGCCAGGATCTGCAATCCCTGCTGCCCGCCCCCGAGGTGCGCGAGCTGACGCCCGGTCAGCCCGCCGATCAGGGGCTGATCAAGCAGCTGGTCCACCTCATCTATGACGTGCGCCGGGACGATGCCCGCTTTCGCAACCGGATTGGGGTGCCCGGCAGCTTCGATGGGCAGCGCAAGGACTACCCGGAGCGGCGCGAGCTCTCCTCCTTGCAGGTCAGCGGCCCCTTCGCCTGCGACAGGCTGGCCCGGCTGGGCTTTGCCATCTCGCAAAAATAAACCGGAATTCATGCGGGGGGCTTCGATCACCAGATCGGGGTCATCCGTCTCGGCCCGGCACCCTGCCGGCCGACCATCAGACAGATCACGCTTGCCACCCCTGATGCCGACCCGGTCGGCATCATCGGCGGGCAATATCACAGGAGAGAACATCAGTGAGTCAACAATTCAACGTAGCTGTACTGGGCGCGAGCGGCGCCGTGGGTCAGGCCATGATCGAGATCCTGGAGGAGCGTGCCTTCCCGGTCGCCACCCTCTATCCCCTGGCCTCCAGCCGCAGCGCCGGTGACACTGTGCGCTTTGGCGGCAAGAACATCGAGATCAAGGATGTCGAGGAGTTTGACTGGAGCCAGGTGCAGATCGCCCTCTTCTCTGCCGGGGCCGAGGTCTCTGCCAAGTGGGCGCCGATTGCCGCCGAGCAGGGCTGCATCGTCATCGACAACACCTCCTGCTTCCGTTACGACGAAGACATCCCCCTGGTGATCCCGGAAGTGAACCCGGATGCCCTGGCGGATTTTCGCAATCGCAACATCATCGCCAACCCCAACTGCTCCACCATACAGATGCTGGTCGCCCTCAAGCCCCTGCAGGACGAGGTGGGCATAGCCCGCATCAACGTGGCGACCTACCAGTCCGTCTCCGGCTCCGGCAAGGAAGGGGTGAGCGAGCTGGCCGGCCAGACCGCCCATCTGCTCAACGGCCGTCCGGTGGAGCCGACCCTCTACCCGCAGCAGATCGCCTTCAACCTGATCCCGCAGATCGACAGCTTCACCGACAACGGTTACACCCGTGAAGAGATGAAGATGGTGTGGGAGACCCAGAAGATCCTGGGGGATGCCAGCATAGCCGTGAACCCCACCTGCGTGCGGGTGCCTGTCTTCTACGGTCACGCCGAGGCGGTTCACGTCGAGCTGCACCAGCCGCTGGACGCCGAGCAGGTCAAGGAGCTGCTGCGCAATGCCCCGGGTGTCACCCTGTTCGAAGACGATGCCGACTACCCGACCCCGGTGCGCGACGGCACCGGCAAGGACGAGGTGCTGGTTGGTCGGGTGCGCCAGGATATTTCTCATCCGAGCGGTATCAATATGTGGATCGTGGCCGATAACGTTCGTAAGGGCGCGGCGACCAACAGCGTGCAGATCGCCGAACTGCTGGTGCGCGACTACCTCTGAGTCCGTTTTGCGGCCTGTGGCGGGGAGGGAACCCCGCCCGAGGAGGTGAGCCAGGGTCCCGGGGTGTGACCGGGGGCGCACTCTCCGGTTTTAAGAATGTCGCGTGATATCAGTGGACTAGGTTTTTTTCTACACTCGGGTTCAGGTCTGGGACTCATGTCTGGCCTGGATCGGGCTCGTGCCTGATAGGCGCCGGACGCGAAATATGTCGGATCGCTGGCTTGAGACCGGCGCCTGATTTATATTGAGCCGATTGTTTTGGGGTAACTATCCAGATTTTTCAATGTGATAGGGCCATCATACGAAGGAACGAATATGGGACATTCCCGCATAACGCTGGCAACGCTACTCGCATTGGGTCTTCTGGGCACGGCTCAGGCCGATGAGGCGGGGCGAGAGCCTTTCTTTGTCGAGCTCAAGGGTCCGGACGGTGCCGCGCCTCCTGTCGTTCAACCTCAGGCCCAGCCCGTGGCACCGGCCCAGCCGGTTCCCAGGGCTCAGCCCATAGTGCGTCAGGCGCCCAGCGCGTCGGCTGGCAGCTATGGCCCTGTCCGTTCTACCGATACCCTCTGGAGCCTGGCGAGCAAACATCGCCCCTCCAGCCGGGTGACCGTCTACCAGACCATGGTGGCGATCTATGACAAGAATCCCAAGAGCTTTGCCGACGGCAACATCAACCACATCCTGGTGGGATCCCGCATTCTGCTGCCCAGCGCCGCCGAGGCGGGGCGCATCACGGACGCCGAGGCCCGTCGCCGCTTCAACAGCGACAACGCCAGCTGGAAAGGGCTGAGCCCCAAATACCTGGCCGAGAAGCAGGCCCATCCGGTGGCGACCAAGCCGGCGGCCAGCGCGCCGGTCAAGGCCGTGGCCAAGGCGGCCCCCATTCCGACGGCCGCTCCCAAGGTGAGCGCACCCCAGGCGGCCACCGAGGTGACGGCGATCGCCAAGGCGGTCGAACCGGCCCCGGTGGCGAGTGCCGCCGCGTCAACCGCTGCCCCGGCCCCCTTGCCGGTCAGTGCCGCAACCCTGGTGGGCAAGCCCTCCACCGAGATGGCGCTGGCGCTGGAAGATGCCAACGCCCAGCTCGGTCAGGTCACAGAGATGAACCACAGGCTCAAGTTGCGCTTGCAGTCCCTGACCGAAGAGGTGGAGACCCTCAAGGCCCAGTTGCAGGATCAGACCGCGCTGCAAAAAGAGGTGGCGGAACTCAAGGCCAAGCCGGTGCCGCCCGTGGTGGCCCCCGAACCCAAGCAGAACTGGGTGATGGAGCTGCTCGCCTCGCCGCTGAACCTCGCCATGATCATTTTGCTGCCTGTGCTGCTGGTGCTGGCGCTGGTGACGCTCTGGCTGCGGGCCCGCGCCCGCCGCGAGCTGGAAGAACAGGAGAAGAGCCTGTCGGAGTCCACCTCCATGGTGATGGGGGAGGAGAGCAGCGAGTTTGACCAGCTGATGACGGTCGGCATCGCCGATGACGAGCCCATGCACCCCATGCCGGATCTCAATGGGCCGGGTGAAAATGGCAGTCAGGAGGGGGCCAAGTCCCCGACTGACGTCATCTTCAGCGATGATGAGATGGCCCTGTCCGCCTTCGATGTGGAGCCTGCGGTGACGACGGCCAACCGGGATCCGGATCTGGTGCCCGAGCTCGATCTGGCCCACGAGGGAGACTTCGGTCTGCCGCTGGCCCCTGAGCTGGATCTCTCCGGCGAGTCCGAGGCCAAGGCCCGGGCCAGCGACGAGATCATGAGCGAGGAGGAGCTGCAAGCGGCCCTGTTCGCCGAGCTGGATGCCGATCTCGAGGCCGATCTCAGCCAGGCGCAGGAGCAGGGCAGAAGCCAGCGCGATGCGGCGCTCGCCAACTTCGATCTCAGCGATCTCGAGACCGACTTCCACGAGCCTGCCACCGACACCTCTGCCCGGGGCGACGACGCCTATGGCAAGGATGATATCGATGACATGCTGGCCGAACTCGGGCTGGAGCCCACCAAGTCGGCGGCGCCGGCCTGGGATCCCAACGAGCTGGCCCTGGCCGACTTCGAGGATGCCTTCACCGAGGTGGAGCCCCATCAGGGCGATCTGAAACCCCGTGAGCAGGCGCAGGCGAACGACTACGTTGAGATAGACAAACTCCTGGCCGAGGCCAACGCCAGCAGCACCGAGCAGGAGCCCTACCAGGGCTTCTCCCTGGACGTGGGGCTGGATGGCTTCCCCGAGGTGTTGCCGGAGTCTAACGGGTTCGATGTGGATGCCGACGACGGCGGGGTGGGGGCCAAGCTGGATCTGGCCAGGGCCTACCTCGAGATCGACGACAAGGAGAGTGCCCGCGAGCTGCTGCAGGAGGCGGCGGCCCAGGGCAGCGAGCACCAGCGCAGCGAAGCCGAGAAGCTGCTCAAGCGCCTGGGGTGATCACCTTTGCCGGTGATGAACACAGAGGGCAGCCCGCGGGCTGCCCTCTTTCATTCTGGTCGCCGGTACGAACTGGGACTTTTCGGCCCAAGGGCGTATAATCCAGCCCGTTTCTTTCATCCTTTCCCCACAAGACAAGATTCATCCATGCGAATTGCCCTAGGTATTGAATACGACGGCAGCCGGTATTTCGGCTGGCAGCGTCAGCGCGAAGTGATCAGCGTGCAGGCCGAACTGGAAAAAGCCCTCAGCCGCATCGCCAACCACCCCGTCTCCATCCAGTGCGCCGGTCGTACCGATGCCGGGGTGCACGCCACCGGTCAGGTGATCCATTTCGATACCGAGGCGAACCGCGCCGAGGGTGCCTGGACCCTGGGGCTCAACTCCAACCTGCCACCTGACATCGCCGTGCGCTGGGTCAAGGAGGTGGACGAGCGCTTCCATGCCCGCTTCAGCGCCACCGCCCGTCGCTACCGTTATGTCATCTACAACCATAACTATCGCCCGGCCATTCTCGGCAGCGGCGTCAGCCACTACCACGAGACCATAGACGCCGACCTGATGCACCAGGCGGGCCAGAGCCTGCTCGGGGAGCACGACTTCAGCACCTTCCGCGCCATCGCCTGCCAGTCCAACACCCCCTGGCGCAATGTGACCCACCTGTGCGTCAGCCGCTCCGGCCCCTACATAGTGCTCGACATCAAGGCCAACGCCTTCCTGCACCATATGGTGCGCAACATCACCGGCTCCCTGCTGCTGGTGGGGCAGGGCCTCAAACCCGTGGAGTGGATAGCCGAGGTGCTGGCGGCCAGGGATCGCAATCTGGCGGGGCCGACCGCCAAGGCGGGAGGGCTCTATCTGGTGGACGTGGATTACCCGGCCGAGTTTGCCCTGCCGCAGTTGCCGCTCGGCCCGCTGTGGCTGCCGGACTCGGCACCGGGTACGACCAGTTTTTAGTAACTGGGCCCGAAAATTTGTGGTTTAATGATCCGTCATTTATTGCCATCGAGCCGTAAGTCATTGAACAATCAAGGCCCGATGCGTTTTGTCAGGCACAAAAGCATTAAGGAATTCCATGAGCTGGCTTGAGAAGATCCTTCCCAAGAGCAAGATCACTACACCGCGTCGTCACAACATTCCGGAAGGGGTGTGGACCAAGTGTACCGCTTGCGAACAGGTGCTCTACCGGGCAGAACTGGAGCGCAATCTCGAAGTGTGCCCCAAGTGTGATCATCATATGCGGATCAGCGCCCGCGCCCGCCTCGAGAGCTTCCTCGACGAGCAGGGCCGCACCGAAGTCGGTGCCGAGCTGGAACCGCAGGACATCTTGAAATTCAAGGATTCCAAGCGCTACAAGGATCGTTTGTCTGCCGCTCAGAAAGAGACGGGAGAAAAAGATGCGCTGGTGGTGATGAAGGGGACCCTCAAGGGGGTGCCGGTCGTCGCCTGTTCATTCGAGTTCTCCTTCATCGGTGGCTCCATGTCCTCCGTGGTCGGCGCCCGCTTCGTGCGCGCCGTCGAGGAGTGCATCAAGGAAGGCCGCGGTCTGGTCTGCTTCTCCACCTCAGGTGGGGCGCGGATGCAGGAAGCGCTCTTCTCCCTGATGCAGATGGCCAAGACCAGTGCGGCGCTCGATCGCCTCACCAAGGCGGGCCTGCCCTTCATCTCTGTGCTGACCGACCCCACCATGGGGGGCGTCTCCGCCAGTCTGGCCATGTTGGGTGACATCAACGTGGGCGAGCCCAAGGCGCTGATCGGCTTCGCCGGTCCCCGCGTCATCGAGCAGACAGTGCGCGAGAAGCTGCCGGAAGGCTTCCAGCGCTCCGAGTTCCTGCTGGAGAAGGGCGCCATCGATCTCATCATCGACAGGCGCGAAATGCGCAACCGTCTGGCCGGCCTGCTGGCCAAGCTGATGAACACTCAGGTCATCGAAGACTGAACATGAGTTCGCACATGCAACAATCTCAAAGCCGGTCGCTGGTCGACTGGCTTTCTTATTTGGAACAGATCCACCCGGTCAACATCGACATGGGGCTGGAGCGGGTCGGTGCCGTTGCCCGGCGCATGGGTCTCACCCAGTTGCCGTTCAAGGTGATCACGGTGGCGGGCACCAACGGCAAGGGTTCCTCCTGCGCCATGGCCGCCAGCATACTGATGGCCGCCGGTTACAAGGTAGGGGTCTACTCCTCGCCGCACCTGCTGCGCTTTACCGAGCGGGTGCGTATCGACGGTGCCGAGCTCTCTGACAGCGAGCACTGCGCCGCCTTTGCCGAGGTGGAAGCCGCTCGCGGCGAGATTGCTCTCACCTTCTTCGAGTTTGCCACCCTGGCGGGCCTGTGGCTCTTCTGCCGCGCCGCGCCCGATGTGCTGCTGCTGGAAGTGGGGCTGGGCGGCCGGCTCGACGCCACCAATGTGGTGGAGTCCGATGTGGCCATGATCACCTCCATCGCGCTCGATCACTGCGACTGGCTCGGGGATACCCGGGAAGCGGTAGCGGTGGAAAAAGCGGGTGTCTACCGCCCAGGCAAACCCGCCATCAGCGGCGAGCCCAACCCCCCTGCGACCATCGCCTCAGAGGCGCAGCGCCTCGGTGCCTGCCTTCGTCAGGTCGGCCGCGACTTCCACGGCGATGAGCACTCTACCGGTTGGGATTACCACGGCCTGAATCACTGGCTGGGGCTGCCCAAACCGGCCCTGCCGCTGATGAACGCGGTCACAGTGCTGGCGGCGCTGGAGTCCCTCGGCCTGCCATTGGCGGAGTCCGCCATCCGTGAAGGGCTGGCCAATGCCCGGCTGGCGGGGCGGATGCAGCGGCTGCAAAGCGAGCCGCTGGTCATCGTCGATGTGGCTCACAATCCCCATTCGGCGGCTTATCTGGCGAGCCAGCTGCGCCAGATCCCCGGCACAGGCAAGCGCCGCGCCGTGGTCGGCATGCTCAAAGACAAGGACATGGCGGGGTCGCTCGCCGAGCTCGATGGCCTCATCGACCAGTGGTTCCTGGCAAGTCTCACTGGTCCGCGCGCCGCCACTGCAGAGCAGCTTGCCGCCGCTCTCGGGGACGGGCAGGGCCCGGCGGCGACCTTTGACGGCGTGAGCGCGGCTTATCGGGCTGCCCTGGCCGCATCGAGTCCTGATGATATGGTCATCGTCTTTGGTTCGTTTTACACTGTCGCCGACGTGCTGGCGGCGAGCGCCTGAGCCGTTTCTGAGCATCATGGGGCCAGCGACACGGGCAGGGAGCTGCCTGGCGCTGAGGTTTCAAAACGGAATGGCGTGAGGGGCCGTTCATGGTTGATGCCAGCAAAATTGCAAAAATTCTAAGCAACATGGGTGGGAATTAACTTGGCTTCGAAGTTTCAAAACAGATTGGTGGGGACCGTCATCTTGGTCGCCCTGGTTGTCATTTTTCTGCCGGATCTGATGGACGGCAACAAGCTGGAGCAGAAGGAAGAGGCGTTTGCCAAGATCCCGCTGCGCCCTGAGCTGGAGCCCGCCAAGCCCGCCCTTCAGGTCTCGGCGGCGAGCACCCTGCCGGCCGATCACCTAGCGAGCCAGCAGCAGGCCTCTGCCGCCACCCAGTGGCAGGTAGAAGAGATTGGGGATACGGTGACCCTGGCCAATCAGGCTGGTACCAACCCGGCGGCGACCAACCAGGCGCCCGTCACCCAGCAGCAGCCGGTGCAGGCCGTGACGCAGCCGCAGCCCAAAGCCGTACCCAAGCCCGAGGTGGTGGCCAAGAAACCGGTGGAGCAACCCAAGCCCAAGCCGGTGCCCCCCAAGCCGGTCGAGGTGAAGAAGCCGGTGGAGAGCAAGCCGCAGGTGGGTCAGATCAAGTCCATGGATGATCTCATCGCGAGCAAGATGACGACCCAGGCGACTACCCCGGCACCCGCAGCGGCAGCCCCTGCCCAGGGCAGCTGGATCCTGCAGCTCGGCGCCTTCAAGAATGCTGACAGCGTCAATGCCCTGGTGGGCAAGCTGAGGGCGGCCGGCTACTCTGCCCAGACCGCGCCGAGAACCCCGGTGCAGGGGCAGATCAACCGGGTCTTTATCGGGCCGGATGTCTCCAAGGCCAAGCTGCAGGGCATGCAGAGCAGGATAAGCCAGATGACGGGGCTGAGCGGCTCAGTGGTGGCTTACAACCCCTGATGCGGGTTTGACGAACGCCGAACGAAAAATACCGCGCCTCATTTCACAGATGGGCGCGGTATTTTTTTTGGCCTCCGTTCGGGGGCGGGTAGCAAGACATCAAACCGGTGTTTAGATGCACTTCACCGGTTTGGGCAGGCCGGCAATCTTGGTGGCCTGCTTGGCAGGTCCCTCGGGGAACAGCTTGTAGAGGTAGCGGCTGTTGCCCTTCTCGGGGCCGTATTGTTTCTCCATCGCCTTGACCAGGGCGCGGATGGCGGGGGAGGTGTTGAACTCCAGATAGAAGGCCCGCACGAAGCGCACCACTTCCCAGTGCGGCTCCTCCAGCACTATGCCCTCCTGCTCGGCCAACACCAGCGCCAGCGCCTCGCTCCACTCTTCGCTGTGGCGCAGATAGCCCTTGGCATCGGTCTCGATGAGTTGGCCGTTGAAATGCAGCTGATGTTGTTCGGACGGGTGCTCTGACATGGAGGCTCCTCGGGCTGTCGGGATTGGGCGGGCATGGTAGCGCCTTGATCTTCGGTGAGCAACCAGCCAAGGCGCGCCAAGGCACAGAATTCACCGGGCAGGGCCGTCGTCCCGCCTGGTGAATGCTCTCTGGACTGCTGTCTTCCTTCAGCCGTCAGGCGTTGCCTTGCCGGGTGAGCAGATGGCCGTCGTTGGCCAGCATCAGCAGTTCATCCGCCAGCTGGCTGATGAGGGTGAGCTGCTGGGTCAGCATCAGCTGCTCCTCGCTGCTGTCCGGGGCGATGGCCGGGCATGAGCCCTCGAGCTGGGCCGGCATCTCCCCCGCCAGATGGCCGGCGGCCCGCTCCAGGGTATGGCTGATGTGGCGGCTGATCTCGTCAAGGCCTTCTATGGGCTCCAGCCTGTCACGGTGTGCCCCTAGGGCCGAGATGTAGGAGAGCAGGGCGTGGTTGCGCCAGGTGAGGGTGAAGCAGAGATCGAGGAAGCGGCGGCGCTTGCTCGGCTCCACCAGCATGCTCTGCCAGGCCATGGCCAGCTCGCTGTCGGCCAGGTGGGCACACTTGCGGGCCACCCGGTAGTCGAGGGACTCGTCGCGCTGGCGGTGCAGGCTGGCGAGCACAGCCGACAGGTAGCGGGCGTTGGCGGAGAGGGAGTTGGCAATCAGGGTCGGCAGCCGCTTGTATTGCCAGTCCGGCCAGAGCCAGGCCACCAGGGCGTAGGAGAGCAGGCAGCCGAGCAGGGTATCGAGCAGGCGCGGCCCCAGGATGGCGAAGCCGATGCCGTCCAGCAGGTTGAACGCCATCAGCACATAGAGGGTGATGAAGCAGACGGCGGCGCTGTAGTTGCTGCGCACCTGGGTGAAGAACAGGAAGGCGGCCAGCCCCATGATCCCCAGTTGCAGGTGCAATTCGGGGAAGAGCCAGAGCACGGGCACGCCTATCAAGATGCCAGCGAAGGTGCCGAGCATCCGCTGCACCAGGCGGCGGCGGGTGGCGCTGTAGCTCGGCTGACAGACGAAGAGCACCGTCAGCAGTATCCA
The DNA here is from genome assembly GCF_037811135.1 of Aeromonas rivipollensis. Lineage (NCBI taxonomy): Bacteria > Pseudomonadati > Pseudomonadota > Gammaproteobacteria > Aeromonadales > Aeromonadaceae > Aeromonas > Aeromonas rivipollensis. The sequence goes on from NZ_CP149130.1 coordinate 1,834,811, forward strand.
GTAGCCCTTGTCCAGACTGAATGCCTGCAGGATGCCGTAACCCACCACCAGGCCCAGCGACAGTCGCAGGGCGTGGCGAAACACCATGGAGTTCGGGGTCAGGTGCTGCTTGAGCAGGGTCAGCAACGGCAAGGAGGCAGGCCTCGCCAGGGGCGGCAGGCTGGTGGGAGGCGAGGCGGGGTTTTGCAGCTCCTCGGCGCTGGCCAGCAGCTCGTTGATGCTGGCCAGGTTGCGGCGCAGGAACTTCATCGGCGTCAGCAGGGTCTTGGGATAGTGCTGCTTGAGATGGGTGAACTCCAGCTGGTCGCCAAGGGCCTCCAGGGTCCAGTGGATGCGCTTGTGATGGGCATAGGGCTTGTGCACCAGGATGGCGTAACCGAGCCGCTGGCACGCCTCAGAGAGCTGCAGGAACACTTCCTGGAAGCCGTCGAGCACTATGCCCTGCTTGAGCTCGGCCTCGAGCCGGCTGTAGGGGTAGTGGCTGGAGGTGGCCCGCTCCTGGATCTCCAGTGCAAGCAGGTAGAGCCGCAGCAGGCCGGCGAGCTCGGGTGCCGCCTGATGGCGGGTACTGAGGCGGGCATTGAGCGCCGTCTTGGTCAGATTCAGGGCATTGACCAGGTTGATGTTGAGCTGGGCCAGGTTGTGGCGAATGGCCTGGGCGCCGTGCTCGTCCGCCGGGAAGAAGCGGGACTTTTCCAGCAGGTAGCGGCCGAGGGCGAAATAGCTCTGGGCGAGCTGCTCGTGCAGCGTCTTGTAGGGCAGCAGCCAGAGCCAGACGAGAGAGACCAGGCCGTACCAGAGGGCGCCGGCACCGAGCGCCAGCGGCTGGTAGAAGAGATCCGGCGCCTTGGCGGCTCCCAGCATGGTGTAGATGGCGATGAGCAGGGAGCCGAAGCTGATGGTGGCGTAGCGCTGACCGAGCGCCCCCACCATCACGAAGATGAAGGTGGAGCCCGCGAGCCCCAGGGCAAACAGCCAGGGGGTGGGGAAGAGGTACTGCACGCACAGGGAGGCAAACAGGAAACAGACCAGCGTCATGGCGAGGTTCTTGACCCGGCCCCACAGGCTGTCATCTGTCTCGGCGATGGCCCCCGCCACTACCCCGAGGGAGAGCAGCACTGTGAGCTGGATGTCACCTGTGGCCAGGGCGAAGGCGAGCAGCCCCAGGATGGCCAGCAGCACCTTGAGGGCGAAGTAGATGTGGCTGTCGGTCAGCAGACGGCGCAACAGGCTTGAGAAATCCATGGGCATGGGATGAAGGCAACCCTTGAGCGAAACGAAAGTGACAGCATAACCCGTCGGCAACGAAGTGGCCCTGATTTGGATCAGGGCCACTTAGCTTCATATCCTTGATTTGCAACTTATCCTGACAGAAAGAGGTGCCAATAAAAACCCCGCCGAAGCGGGGTTTTTCATCAGTTGCGGTTGCCGCCAAGCAGGCTCAGCAGACTCAGGAAGATGTTGTAGATGGAGACATACAGGGTCACGGTGGCGGAGATGTAGTTGGTCTCGCCGCCGCGCACTATCTGCTGGGTGGTCAGCAGGATGGCGCCGGAGGAGAACAGCATGAACATGGCGGACAGGGCCAGGCTCAGGGCGCTCATCTGCAGGAAGATGTTGGCGACCATGGCCACCAGCAACACCCAGAAACCGACGAACAGCATGCCGCCGATGAAGGAGAGGTCACGCTTGGTGGTCAGGGCATAGGCCGACAGACCGAAGAAGGTGAGCGCCGTGCCGCCAAGGGCCGTCATCACTATCTCGCCGCCACCGTTGTTCATGTACATGTTGATGATGGGGCCCAGGCTGTAGCCGAGCAGACCGGTCAGGGCGAAGGTGAACACCAGCCCCATGCCGTTGTCACGATTCTTCTCGGTCAGGAACATCAGACCGTAGACACCGACGAGGAAGATGGCCCAGTGCAGGGGCGGCATATTCATGACGGTGGCAACCCCGGCAACCACGGCAGAGAAGCCAAGAGTGAGGGAGAGCAGCATATAGGTATTGCGAAGCACCTTGTTGGTGTCGCGCACGGCACCCTGGGTGCCAGTGTAGATAGAACGGGTATCCATCTTGATGTCCTCTTGATTTCCGGGGTGAGGCGGAAGATTCCGCTTCGTTAACGCATTGTATGCACTGAATGTGTGGATGACGAGCGCTGATTTCAAGCGCCCCCCAACTGTGTCGGCCTCTACTATTCCAGAGCAAAGATGTATTGCGCATGAACAAGAGGATGAGGCTGCACTGTCAGCCAGGCCTGGGTAGTGTGATTGTACCTGTCTTGCTGTGTCTGGAATCGTCACAGCGCCGCTCAGGGTGGCTGTCGGCCCAAGGGGATGGCTGGCACACTGCTGGTGTGCACGGGAGCTTGCCGGTGCGCGTAATCAGATCACGACAGGGAGTGGCCTATGGCTGTCATATGGAAGAGCGCGCTGTTGTCAGGGGGGCTGTTGCTGGGCTTGGTGTCGGGTTGCGCCCATTTAGCGCCGACCCCCATCAGCTATCTGAGCCAGGATCCCGCGCCGGGCAAGCTCCCTTATGGGCAGGTTGCCTATGTGGACGATGGCCAATGCCCGGATGGTCAGGTGAAGCGGCTGATCGGTGGCGATGCGAAGAAGAGCATACCGCGCCATGTGGAGTGCGTGGCGCGCCCGCAATAATGGGTGGATAAGCAGGGGAGTAGCCTTGCCTGAAAGCAGGGTAGATCAGCCCCCAATCCGAAGGGCACCACAAAAAGGCCCGGGCCTCTTCATTTTGGTGGTGTGCAGGCTTGTTGCGGGCTAGAAGGCATCCCCCGGCACCCGCACCCAGCCTTCCATCAGGATGCGGGCGGAGCGGGACATGACCGCCTTGGTGACCGTCCACTCGCCATTCACCTGCTGCGCCTCGGCGCCCACCCGCAAGGTGCCTGAAGGGTGGCCGAAGCGCACCGCCTCACGCTCGCCGCCACCGGCCGCCAGATTCACCAGGGTGCCGGGGATGGCCGCCGCTGTGCCTATGGCCACGGCGCAGGTGCCCATCATGGCGTGGTGCAGCTTGCCCATGGAGAGGGCCCGTACCAGCAGATCGATCTCGTTCGCCTGCACTTGCTTGCCGCTGGAGGTGCGGTACTCCCTGGCCGGCGCGATGAAGGCAATCTTGGGGGTGTGCTGGCGGGTGGCCGCCTCGGCGGGCGTCTTGATCAGCCCCATGCGCAGGGCGCCAGCAACCCGGATGGCCTCGAAGCGCGCCAGCGCCTCGGGGTCTGTGTTGATCGCTTCGCGCAGCTCGGTGCCCTGATAACCGATCTCCTCGGCGTTGACGAAGACGGTGGGGATGCCAGCGCTGATCAGGGTGGCCTTGATGTTGCCAAGGCCGGGCACCTCGAGATCGTCGATGAGGTTGCCGGTGGGGAAGAGGGCGCCGCCGTCCTCGCCATCGTCGGACGGGTCGAGAAACTCCAGCACGATTTCGGCGGCGGGGAAGCTGACCCCGTCCAGCTCGAAGTCACCGGTCTCCTGCACCTGACCGTTGGTCACCGGCACCTGGGCGATGATGGTCTTGCCGATATTGGCCTGCCAGATCCGCACCACGCAGATGCCGTTGTCCGGGATGCGGGCGGGATCCACCAGGCCGGCGTGGATGGCGAAGGCGCCGGCTCCGGTGGAGAGGTTGCCGCAGTTGCCGCTCCAGTCCACAAATGCCTTGTCGATGGCGATCTGGCCGTAGAGGTAGTCCACGTCGTGATCGGGCTGCTGGCTCCTGGAGAGGATCACGCACTTGGAGGTGGAGGAGGTGGCGCCCCCCATGCCGTCCATGTGGGCCGAGTAGGGGTCGGGGCTGCCGATGACGCGCATGAAGAGTGCGTCGCGGGCAGGGCCCGGCACCTGGCAGCGTTCTGGCAGATCGGTCAGGCGAAAGAAGACGCCCTTGCTGGTGCCGCCGCGCATATAGGTGGCCGGGATCCTGACTTGAGGTGTGTGAATCGAAGAGAGTGTGGCCATGAATCTTGTCCTGAAAAGGGGGACGGATCCTTCTTCCTCGGGGAGAAGGTGCCCTAAGGGGGGATGAGGGGAGATCCCCTCACCCCAACCCTCTCCCTTTGGGAGAGGGAGCACATCATGCCTCTCCCGGTGAAGGGGAGGGGAATACCATATATCAGCTGGCGGCCTTGTGGGTGGTCGCTTCCAGGAAGTCCTGGGCGAAGCGTTGCAGCACGCCGCCCGCCTCGTAGACCGAGACCTCCTCGGCGGTATCGAGACGGCAGGTCATGGGCACCTCGACCACTTCACCATTGCGACGAGTCACCACGAGCACGAGATCGGTGCGCGGGGTGCGGGTCCCTTTCACGTCATAGGTCTCGGTGCCATCCAGTCCCAGGGTGAGGCGGCTGGTGCCCGGTTTGAACTCCAGCGGCAGCACCCCCATGCCGATCAGGTTGGTGCGGTGAATGCGCTCGAAGCCTTCCGCTGCTATCACCTCCACCCCCGCCAGCCGCACCCCCTTGGCCGCCCAGTCACGGGACGAACCCTGGCCGTAGTCGGCGCCGGCGACGATGATCAGCGGCTGTTTGCGCGCCATGTAGGTCTCGATAGCTTCCCACATCCGCATGACCCGGCCCTCCGGCTCAACCCGGGCGAGGGAGCCTTTCTTCACTGCGCCGTTCACCACCGCCATCTCGTTCACCAGCTGGGGGTTGGCGAAGGTGGCGCGCTGGGCGGTCAGGTGATCGCCGCGGTGGGTGGCGTAGGAGTTGAAGTCCTCCTCCGGCAGGCCCATCTTGTGCAAATATTCCCCCGCCGCGCTGCTCATCATGATGGCGTTGGAGGGGGAGAGGTGATCCGTGGTGATGTTGTCCGGCAACAGCGCCAGCGGCCTCATGCCACTCAGGGTGCGCTCGCCCGCCAGGGCCCCTTCCCAATAGGGGGGGCGACGGATATAGGTACTCATGGGACGCCAGTCATACAGGGGCGCGACCTTGGGGCCATGGTCCTCCTCTATGGTGAACATGGGGATATAGACCTGGCGGAACTGCTCAGGCTTCACCGAGGCCCTTACCACGGCATCGATCTCGTCATCTGACGGCCAGATGTCTTTCAGGCGAATTTCCTTACCGTTCACCACTCCCAGCACATCCTTCTCGATGTCAAAACGCATGGTGCCCGCGATGGCGTAGGCCACCACCAGCGGCGGCGAGGCGAGGAAGGCCTGTTTGGCGTAGGGGTGGATGCGGCCATCGAAGTTGCGGTTGCCCGACAGCACCGCGGTGGCGTAGAGATCACGGTCGATGATCTCCTGCTGGATGGCGGGATCCAGGGCGCCGGACATGCCGTTGCAGGTGGTGCAGGCGAAGGCCACCACGCCGAACCCGAGCCGCTCCAGCTCGTGATCCAGTCCCGCCTCTTTCAAGTAAAGCGCGACCGTCTTGGAGCCGGGCGCCAGAGAGGACTTCACCCAGGGCTTGCGGGTCAGGCCGAGCTGGTTGGCGTTGCGCGCCAAGAGCCCCGCTGCAATCACGTTGCGCGGGTTGCTGGTGTTGGTGCAGCTGGTGATGGCGGCGATGATGACGGCCCCATCCGGCAGCAGGCCGTCGGCCTCCTGGGCGCGGGCCTTGTCCAGATCCACCGCTATGCCGCGGGTGGCAAGATCGGCCACCGGCAGGCGGCGGTGGGGGTTGGAGGGGCCCGCCAGGGTGCGTACCACGGTGGAGAGATCGAAGTGCAGCACGCGCTCGTACCGGGCGCTCGCCAGGGCGTCGGCCCAGAGGCCCGCCTCCTTGGCATAGGTCTCCACCAGCTTGACCTGTTCACTATCACGGCCGGTGAGGCGCAGGTAGTCGAGGGTCTGCTGGTCGATGAAGAACATGGCCGCGGTGGCGCCATATTCCGGTGCCATGTTGGAGATGGTGGCGCGATCGCCGAGGGTGAGGGCGGCGGCGCCCTCGCCACGGAACTCCAGGTAGGCGCCGACCACCTTCTGCTGACGCAGGAACTCGGTCAGCGACAGCACCAGATCTGTGGCGGTAATGCCGGCTTGCGGCTTGCCACTGAGCTCCACGCCGACGATCTCCGGCAGCCGCATCCAGGAGGCGCGCCCCAGCATGACGTTCTCCGCTTCCAGCCCGCCCACCCCCACCGCTATCACCCCGAGGGCGTCGACGTGGGGGGTGTGGCTGTCGGTGCCGACACAGGTGTCCGGGTAGGCGATGCCTCGGTCGTTGTGAATGACCGGCGACATCTTCTCCAGGTTGATCTGATGCATGATGCCGTTGCCCGGCGGGATCACCTCTATGTTCTTGAACGCCTGCTTGGTCCAGTTGATGAAGTGGAAGCGATCCTCGTTACGGCGATCCTCGATGGCGCGGTTCTTGGCAAAGGCATCCGGGTCGAAGCCGCCGCACTCCACGGCCAGGGAATGATCGACGATGAGCTGCACCGGCACCACCGGGTTGACCTGGGCAGGATCCCCCCCCTGATCGGCGATGGCATCGCGCAGGCCGGCCAGGTCCACCAGGGCGGTCTGGCCCAGGATGTCGTGGCACACCACCCGGGCCGGGAACCAGGGGAAGTCGCGATCGCGCTTGTTATGGACTATCTGGCCGAGGCACTCGCCGAGGATGGCCGGATCGCACTTTCGAACCAGGTTTTCGGCATAGACGCGGGCGGTATAGGAGAGTCTGTCCCAGGCGCCGGGGGCGATGGCGTTCACCGCCTCACGGGCGTCGAAGTAGTCCAGCACCGTGCCAGGCAGCGGCTTGCGGTATTGAGTGTTGGTCATCACTTGCGCTCCTTGAGCGGCACGAAGGTCAGATCCTCCGGGCCCACGTAGTTGGCGCTCGGGCGGATGATCTTGCCGTCGATGCGCTGCTCGATGACGTGGGCCGACCAGCCGGAGGTGCGGGCGATGACGAACAGCGGGGTGAACATGGCGGTGGGCACCCCCATCATGTGGTAGCTGACGGCGCTGAACCAGTCGAGGTTCGGGAACATCTTCTTGGCTTCCCACATGGTGGACTCCAGGCGCTCGGCGATGTCGAACATCTTGGTGTTGTGCTGCTCCTCGCTGAGTGAGCGTGCCACCTCTTTGATCACCTTGTTGCGGGGATCCGAGACGGTGTAGACGGGGTGACCAAAGCCGATGACCACCTCTTTCTTCTCGATGCGGGCGCGGATGTCGGCCTCGGCTTCATCGGGATTGTCATAACGCTTCTGGATCTCGAAGGCCACCTCGTTGGCGCCGCCGTGCTTGGGCCCGCGCAGGGCACCGATGGCGCCGGTGATGCAGGAGAACATGTCGGAGCCGGTGCCGGCGATGACGCGGCCGGTGAAGGTGGAGGCGTTGAACTCGTGCTCGGCGTAGAGGATGAGGGAGGTATGCATGGCGCGCACCCAGGAGTCACGCGGCTTCTCACCGTGCAGCAGGTGCAGGAAGTGGCCGCCGATGGAGTCGTCGTCGGTCTCCACCTCGATGCGCTTGCCGTTGTGGCTGAAGTGGTACCAGTAGAGCAGCACCGAGCCTAAGCAGGCCATCAGCTTGTCGGCGATGTCCCGGGCACCCGGGTGGTTGTGGTCGTCCTTCTCCGGCGACACGCAGCCCAGCACCGAGACGGCGCTGCGCATCACATCCATGGGATGGGCGGAGGGGGGCAGTTGCTCCAGTGCGGTCCTGACACCGGAGGGCAGGCCACGCAGGGCCTTGAGTTTTGCCTTGTAGGCGGCGAGCTCCGCCACATTGGGCAGATGACCATGCACCAGCAGGTGGGCTATTTCCTCGAATTCGCAGCTGGTGGCCACATCCAGAATGTCATAGCCACGGTAGTGCAGATCGTTGCCGGAGAGGCCCACTGTACAGAGGGCGGTATTGCCGGCGGCGGTGCCGGAAAGGGCGACGGATTTCTTCGGCTTGAAGCCGGGGGGGGTTTCCACAAGTGCGCTCATCACAGGTTTCCTCATTCAGTCCGTTGAAGCGCCGGCTGCCAGCATGAGGCGGCCGGTCGGCATGTTATTCCTTGGTAGACAGGTCCTTGGTGAACAGCCTGTCCAGGGTCTGCTCGTAGTGGTGGTAGCCGAGGAAGTCGTAGAGGGACTCTCGGGTCTGCATGGTGTCGACCACGGCACGCTGGTGGCCGTCGCGGCGAAGCTGCTGATAGACGTTGAGGGCGGCCTGGTTGGCGGCGCGGGCGGCGCTCAGGGGGTAGAGCACCATGTCGACGCCGTGGGCAGCGAGGGCCTCCTTGTCAAACAGCTCCGTCTTGCCGAATTCGGTCATGTTGGCGAGGATGGGGACGCCAGCCGCCTGCTTGAAGCTGTCGTACTGGTGAAGTTCGGTGACCGCCTCGGCGAAGATCATGTCGGCCCCGGCGGCGGCGTAGGCCGCGGCGCGCTCCAGGGCCGAGCCCAGCCCTTCCACCGCCAGGGCGTCGGTGCGGGCCATGATGACGAAGCTCTCGTCCTGGCGGGCATCCACCGCCGCCTTGATGCGATCCACCATCTCGGCCATGCTCACCACCGCCTTGTTGGGCCTGTGGCCGCAACGTTTCTGGGCAACCTGATCCTCCATGTGGACGGCGGCGACCCCGCCGCGCTCGAAGGCACGGACGGTGCGGGCTATGTTGAAGGCGCCGCCCCAGCCGGTGTCGATGTCCACCAGCAGTGGCACCTGGGTGGCGGCGGTGATGCGTTCGGCATCGATGAGCACGTCGTTCATGGAGGTCATGCCGAGATCCGGCAGGCCATAGGAGGCGTTGGCCACCCCGGCACCGGACAGATAGAGGGCCTTGAAGCCGCTGCGTTCGGCCATCAGCGCCATGTAGGCGTTGATGGTGCCGACGATCTGCAGGGGTTTCTCATTGGCCAGCGCGGTGCGAAAACGCGCCCCGGCCGAGGGGGACAAGTTAGACATAGTGACTCCTTTCATGCTGCTCATGTTTTGCTGTGAATAGAACCATCTCACACTACGTTGACGTTAACGTCAATTATGCTTAGGTCCAAGGCCCGTCACTGAGCGGGCACAGGCGGCTGCTTCCTGGATAAATCCCTGTAATTCAATTAAATACCTTCAGGCTCCAACACCTTGCCCGGCCATGTCGCCTCGCCGTCATGGGGGAACAGGGCCGATTCTGTCGTCTTCCCCGAGGGCGGGCAACGAATTCGAAGGGGGGTGTCATGAGATGAAAAGTGGCTGTCGCCCGATGAAAAGCGGCCATTCACCCAACCCCCTAGATTCAATCCGGACGATGCATTTCATTCACGAACGGATTGGAGAACAGAGATGGCCAACGCCATACGCTTTTATGAAACCGGGGGCCCGGACGTGCTGCGCTACGAAGAGGTGGCGGTGGGCGAGCCCGGTCCCGGCCAGGTGCGTCTGCGTCATGCCGCGGTCGGCCTGAACTATGCCGACACCTATTTTCGCAACGGCACCTACCCCATCCCCATGCCCAATGGCCTCGGTGTCGAGGCGGCCGGGGTGGTGGAGGCGGTGGGCGAGGGGGTCAGCAACGTGGCGGTGGGCGATCGCGTCACCTACACCGGCTTTATCAACACCCTAGGCGCTTATTCTACCGAGCGCCTGATCCCGGCCGCCCCCCTCATCAGACTGCCGGACAGCATCAGCTGCGAGACCGCCGCCGCCATGACAATGCGGGGCCTGACGTCTGCCTACCTGATGCGCCGCATCCATGACTTCAAGCCCGGTGACAGCATCTTGCTGCACGCGGCCGCGGGGGGCGTCGGCCTCATCGTCGCCCAGTGGGCCAAGCTGCTGGGGCTGACGGTGATAGGCACCGTCTCGAGCGACGCCAAGGCCGAGCTGGCCCGTGCCCACGGCTGCGACTTCACTATCGACTACAGCCGCGAAGATGTGGCCACCCGGGTGCGCGCCCTGACCGGCGGCGCCGGGGTCGAGGTGGTGTTTGACAGCGTCGGCAAGAGCACCTTCATGGGCTCGCTCGATTCCCTCAAGCGTCGCGGCCTCATGGTCTGCGTCGGCACCGCCTCCGGTCCCATCGAGGGCTTCAACCCGCAGCTGCTGGCCATGAAGGGCTCCCTCTACCTGACCCGTCCGGCGCTCGCCGACTACATTGCCGATCCCGCCGAGAAGGAGGCCCTGGCCGGCGAGCTGTTCGAACACGTGGCCAGCGGGCGGATCAAGATAGAGATCAACCAGCGTTACGCGCTGCAGGACGCAGCACAGGCTCACCGCGATCTCGAGTCGCGCCAGACCACGGGCTCCTCCGTGTTCATCATCTAGGCCAAGGATCCCAGGCCAGCCCGCACTGGAGGGCGGCGCCTGCAGCACTGACTTGTCATTCAGGGAGAGAGACATGCGTGTAGAACAACTGACCTGCCACATAGGCGCCGAACTGAGCGGCGTCAACCTGGCGGACGCCGTTCACGATGAGGGGCTGTTCGCCGAGATCCGTACCCTCTTGCTCAGGCACAGGGTGCTGTTCTTGCGCAAGCAGGATATCAGCCGCGCCGATCACGTGGCCTTCGCCCGCCGCTTCGGCGAGCTGGAGGATCACCCTGTGGCGGGCAGTGACCCGGAGAACCCCGGCCTGGTGCGCATCTACAAGTCCCCCGAGGTACCCAACGATCGCTACGAGAATGCCTGGCACACCGACGCCACCTGGCGCGCCCAACCGCCCATGGGGTGCGTGCTGCGCTGCGTGGAGTGTCCGCCCGTGGGGGGCGACACCCTCTGGGCCAACATGGTGGTGGCCTACGAGCAGTTGCCGGGGGAGATCAAGGAGAAGATCGCCGGCCTGCGTGCCCGTCACAGCATAGAGGCGAGCTTCGGGGCGGCCATGCCCATCGAGAAGCGGTTGGCCTTGAAGGCCCAGTTCCCGGATGCGGAGCACCCCGTGGTGCGCACCCACCCGGAGACCGACGAGAAGATCCTCTTCGTCAACGCCTTCGCCACCCATCTCACCAATTTCCACACCCCGGCCCACGTGCGTGTCGGTCAGGACTACAGCATGGGGGGCAGCGATCTGCTGCGCTACCTCATCAGCCAGGCCTATATCCCCGAGTATCAGGTGCGCTGGCGCTGGCAGCCGGGCAGCATCGCCATCTGGGACAATCGCAGCACCCAGCACTATGCCGCCATGGACTACCCCCCCAGCCATCGCAAGATGGAGCGGGCCGGGATCATGGGAGATACCCCCTTCTGATCAAATCCCGGGCCCCGCGCCCGGGAGATATCACCACGCCCGGCTCTTCATGGAAGGCCAGCCAATTTAAGGAATGAACAGATGCAATTTTTTGACGATTCCCTGCACCCGGAAAACATGGAAAAAGTGGTCATCACAGTGGCCCCCTATGGCCCAGAGTGGGCCCCCGGCGACTTCCCGGAAGACATTCCGGTGACCATGGAGGAGCAAGTCCAGAAGGCGGTCGACTGCTACGAGGCGGGAGCCACAGTGCTGCACCTGCACGTACGCGAGCTGGACGGCACCGGCTCCAAGCGCCTCTCCAAGTTCAACGAGCTGATCGCCGGGGTGCGCAAGGCGGTGCCCGACATGATCATCCAGGTCGGCGGCTCCATCTCCTTCGCGCCGGAAGGGGAAGGCGAGGCGGCCAAGTGGCTCTCCGATGACACCCGCCACATGCTGGCCGAGCTGACCCCGAAGCCGGATCAGGTCACTGTGGCCATCAACACCACCCAGATGAACATCATGGAGCTGCTCTACCCCGAGTACCTGGCTGGCACCTCCCTGGCGAACCCCGCCTACCAGGCGGCCTACAGCGAGATGACGGTGCCGGCCGGCCCGGCCTGGGTGGCGGAGCACCTCAAGCGGCTGATGACCAATGGCATCCAGCCCCACTTCCAGCTGACCGGCATGCACGCCCTCGAGACCCTGGAGCGGCTGGTGCGCCGGGGTGTCTACATGGGCCCGCTCAACCTCACCTGGATCGGTATCGGCGGCGGCTTCGACGGTCCCAATCCGTTCAACTTCATGAACTTCGTCCACCGTGCGCCGGACGGTGCCTGCGTCACCGCCGAGTCGCTGCTCAAGAACGTGCTGCCCTTCAACATGATGGCCATGGCCATGGGGCTGCACCCCCGCTGCGGCATCGAGGACACCATCATAGGCCAGCACGGCCAGCGCATGAGCTCGGTGGAGCAGATCCGCCAGTGCGTGCGGGTCGCTCACGAGCTAGGCCGCGAGGTGGCCAACGGTAAGGAGGCGCGCGCCATCTACCGCATCGGCGTGCAGTACGACAGCGTGGAGGAGACGCTGCTGGCCAACGGCATGGCGCCGAACCGGACCCCGGGCCAGAAAGGGGTGCCACAGCGGTCCTGAGCCAGATGGGTCGCCGCAAAAATAGCGGGGCGGCGACCCCCCAACACTGTTTGCCAAACGGCCTTGCGCCTTGCAGTATGCAGCACGCAGGGCAACTGAGTGATGAATCAATATTGTCTGGCCGGGGGCCTCTGCCGCCGGTCCGTCGACCGAAAAACCCAACCCAATTTGCAGTAGCGCGAGGGATTGTATGGCTACGTATCATATCGATGACGACCCAGAGGCCGGCAAGGTTGCCGTGCCCCGTCGTTATGCCTGGATAGTGTTTGCGCTGACCTTCGGTCTGCTCATCTCCGATTACATGTCGCGTCAGGTGCTCAACGCCGTCTTTCCCATGCTCAAGGGGGAGTGGGCGCTCTCGGACACCCAGCTGGGCCTGCTCAGCGGCATAGTGGCGCTCATGGTCGGGCTCTTGACCTTTCCCCTCTCCCTGCTCGCCGATCGTTTCGGGCGAGTCAAGAGCCTGGCCCTGATGGCCGCGCTCTGGAGCCTGGCGACCCTGGGCTGCGCCCTGGCCCAGAACTACGAACAGATGTTCGTCGCCCGCTTCCTGGTGGGGGTGGGGGAGGCCGCCTACGGCAGCGTCGGCATCGCCGTGGTGGTCTCTGTGTTCCCGCGGGAGATGCGGGCCACCCTCTCCGGCGCCTTCATCTCCGGCGGCATGTTCGGCTCCGTGCTCGGCATGGCCACCGGGGGCGTGCTGGCGCACCTCCTCGGCTGGCGCTGGGCCTTCGCCGGCATGGCCCTGTTCGGCCTGGTGCTGGCGGCGCTCTACCCCATGGTGGTGAAGGAGTCGCGCATCGCGACCCCTTGCCGCGCAACCAAGAGCAAGGCTGGAGAAAGAAGCCCGCTGCGCAGTCTCTATTCCAGCCGCTCGGTGATCTCGGCCTATGTGGGCAGCGGTCTGCAGCTGTTCGTCGGCGGCACCGTCATCGTCTGGATGCCGAGCTATTTCAACCGCTACTACGGGCTGGACACGGACAAGGCGGGGCTCATGGCCGCCATCATAGTGCTGTGCAGCGGCGCCGGCATGATCCTCTGCGGCATGCTGAGCGATCGGCTCTGCCGCAACCGGCCGGATCGCAAGATAAGCCTCGCCATCGCCTATTGCCTCGGGAGCTGTCTGCTGCTCTCCCTGGCGTTTGCCCTGCCGGCCGGGCTGCCCCAGCTGCTGCTGATAGGTCTGGGGATGTTCATCGCCACCGGCACCTCGGGTCCCGCCGGTGCCATGGTGGCCAACCTCACCCACGCCAGCGTGCACGGCACGGCCTTTGCCACCCTGACCCTTGCCAACAACCTGCTCGGGCTGGCCCCAGGCCCCTTCATCACCGGCAAGGTGTCCGACCACATAGGCCTGGACAACGCCTTCCAGCTGGTGCCCCTCATCAGCGTCGCGGCGGCCGCCGTCTTCTTCTACGGCAAGCGCCACTACCACAAGGACGTGGCCCGGCTCGACGGTGACGCCGGCCGCCAGATCATCACTGGTCCCCAGGGCTCGGAGGTGAGGGCATGAGGCTCAGCATCGAGGTCTATGTCGATTTCATCTGCCCCTGGTGCCTCATCGGCAAACGCCAGCTGGTGCAGGCCCTGGCCCAACTGCGGGCAGAGCGGCCCGAGGTGCGGGTCGATGTGCACTGGCGCGGGGTGCAGCTGCTGCCCGCGCTGCCGGTGCAGGGGGAGGATTTTCACGACTTCTACCTGCGGCGCCTTGGCAGCGAACAGGCCATGGGCCTGCGTCAGGCCCAGGTGCGGCAGGCGGCGGCCAGCGTCGGCATTGCGCTGGACTTTGGCCATATCTCCCGCATGCCGAATACGGCCGATGCCCACCGCCTGTGGCAGCGGGCCTGCCAGCTGGGATCGCCGGCGCAGCTGGACGAGTTGCTGGAGCGGCTGTTCGCCTGTCACTTCCTGCACGGCGGGGATCTGGGGGATGGTGCTACCTTGCTGGGGCTGGCCGAGGCGGCGGGCTTTGGGTCCGCCGATCTGGTGAGCTGCCTGCAGGGGGACGGGACTCCCTTCCTCTGTGATCTGCCCGGGGCGGCCCAGCAGGGGGTGCCCAGCTTCGTGTTGGGGGAGGGCTTGACTCTCAGCGGGGCCCAGCCGGTGGCGAAGCTGCTGGCCAGCCTGCGCCAGGCGCTGGATGCGGCGGCCGGGGCGACGGCTGCGCGGATCTGGGTGCCAGCCGAGCGAGTGCCTGAACCGGGCAAACGTATCCTCATCGAGGCCCAGGGCAAGAGCCTGGTGCTGTTCAACGTCGATGGCCGCTTCCACGCCATCGACGACGGCTGCCCCCACCAGGGGGCCTCATTGTGCGGCGGTCGGCTGGAGGGGGAGGTGATCCAGTGCCTGGCCCATGGCCTGCGCTTCAACCTGACGACGGGGCTGCTGTTGAACTCGACCCAGCTCAGGGTCGGCCGCTACCCGGTCGAGCGGGAGGGAGAGGGGCTCTCCATCCTCATCCCATCCCGGGAGGTCAGCCCATGCTCACCCTGACCATGACGGATCGCTATCAGCGGGTGCGAACCCTGGCCCCCGGCATGGCGGTCAGCATCACGGTGGCGGCCGCCGCCACCTTCCTCGCCGAACACTACGGCGCCCCCGTGCTGCTGTTCGCCCTGCTGCTCGGCATGGGGCTGAACTTCCTCAGCGCCGAGGGGACCTGCAAGGCGGGCATCGAATTCACCGCGCGCAGCGTGCTGCGGATCGGGGTCGCCCTGCTCGGCATGCGCATCACCCTGGGACAGATCGCCGAGCTGGGCTGGATGCCGGTGCTGCTGGTGGTCACCCTGGTGGTGGTCACCATCGGGCTCTCGGTGGTAGCGGCCAGGCTGATAGGGTTCCAGCGGCTGTTCGGCATGCTGACCGGGGGGGCGACCGCCATCTGCGGCGCCTCCGCCGCCCTGGCCCTGGCCGCCTCCTTGCCCAATCACCCCCAGAAGGAGCGCGCCACCCTGTTCACCGTGATCGGGGTCTCGGTGCTCTCCACCCTGGCGATGATCCTCTACCCCATGATCGCCCGCTTCTTCGAGCTGACGCCGGTGGAGGCGGGGGTCTTCCTCGGCGCCACCATTCACGACGTGGCCCAGGTGGTGGGCGCCGGCTACAGCATGTCCACCGAGACAGGTGACGTGGCGACCGTGGTCAAGCTGATGCGGGTCGCCATGCTGCTGCCGGTGATCCTGGTGGCCGCCATGATCACCCGCAGGCAGGGGGCGGATCCCGCCTCTGGCAAGCGTCCGCCCCTGCTGCCCCTGTTTGCCGTCGGCTTCCTGGTGCTGGCCTGCATCAACAGCACAGGCTGGGTGCCCGTCCCGTTGCAGGAGGGGGTCAACGGCCTGTCACGCTGGTGCCTGGTGATCGCCATCGCCGCCATCGGCATGAAGACCCAGCTCAAGGAGCTGGCGGCGGTCGGCATCAAGCCCATCCTGCTGATGGTGGGGGAGACCGCCTTCCTGGTCGCCCTGGTGCTGACCCTGATGCATTGGGGCATCAAGCCTTAGGAAGGTCATGGATGCCGACTCAAAAAAACAGCCATAAAACGAACGCGCCCCTGTGGCCAACGGACTAGCCAGAGAGCAGAGAGGTAGTTATGAACAAGGTTTATCCCAGCGCCCAGGCCGCCCTGAGCGGCCTGGTGCAGGACGACATCACCATCGCCTCGGGGGGCTTCGGCCTGTGCGGCATCCCCGAGCAGCTCATCGAGGCGCTGAAGGACAGCGGCAAGGGCGGCTTCACCATCATCAGCAACAACTGCGGGGTGGATGACTTCGGGTTGGGGCCGCTGCTCCACAGCCGCCAGATAAAGAAGATGATCTCCTCCTACGTGGGGGGCAACAAGGAGTTCGAGCGCCAGTACCTCGCGGGGGAACTTGAGCTTGAGTTCACCCCCCAGGGGACGCTCGCCGAGAAGCTCAGAGCCGGCGGCGCCGGCATCCCGGCCTTCTTCACCCGCACCGGCTACGGCACGCTCATTGCTGAGGGCAAGGAGACCCGCCAGTTTGATGGCGAGTGGTATGTGATGGAACACGCCCTGACCGCCGACATCGCGCTGATCAAGGGGGCCAAGGCCGACAAGGCGGGCAACCTGATGTTCAACAAGACGGCGCGCAACTTCAACCCGCTCTGTGCCAAGGCGGGCCGGGTCTGCGTGGCCGAGGTGGAGGATATAGTCGAGGTGGGGGAGCTGGCCCCGGACGAGATCCACCTGCCCGGCATCTATGTGCAGCGGCTGGTCTTGAACCCCAACCCCGAGAAACGCATCGAAGTGCGCACGGTGAGAAGCTGATTGCGCAACGCTCATGCCCTGCAGGGATGTGCCGCCACAGGCGCTCTATCCACCTTATTTTGAAATGCGCATCGACCCGCGCACAGTGAGAAAGGACTTATCACATGGCCTGGACCCGTGAAGAGATGGCGCAGCGCGCCGCAAAGGAGCTGCAAGACGGCTTCTACGTCAACCTGGGGATCGGCCTGCCGACCCTGGTGGCCAACTACATCCCGGACGGCATGGAGGTGTGGCTGCAGAGCGAGAACGGCCTGCTCGGCATAGGCCCCTTCCCGAGCGAGGCCGAGCTGGATCCGGATCTTATCAACGCCGGCAAGCAGACCATCACCACACTGCCCGGCAGCAGCTTCTTCGACAGCGCCGAGAGCTTTGCCATGATCCGCGGCGGCCACATCAACCTGGCCCTGCTCGGGGCCATGCAGGTCTCCGAGCGTGGCGATCTCGCCAACTGGATGATACCGGGCAAGCTGGTCAAGGGGATGGGGGGAGCCATGGATCTGGTGGCCGGGGTCAAGCGGGTGGTGGTGCTGATGGAGCACTGCGCCAAGGGGGGCGAGCACAAGATACTGGAGTGGTGCTCCCTGCCGCTGACCGGGGTCGGGGTGGTGGATCGCATCATCAGCGATCTCGCCGTGCTGGACGTGACCCCCGGCGGCCTTCGCCTAGTGGAGCTTGCCCCCGGCATCGAGTTCGAGGCGCTGCAAGCCGCCACCGGCTGCGCCATAGCGCGCTGACGCTTAGCCATCCACGGGGAGGGCGCTCACTTACTCCCCGCTATTTTTTCTCGCCATCTACGTCTCTTGCCCCTTGGCTATCCTGCACCGACCCGTCGCCTCCCGCTTGTCTCCATCTCCTGTTTCCTTCGCGCCTTGTCTGTCGCCCGGATCACTGTTCTCAGCTGAACAAGGGCTGTATGGGGCCGGTCGTCGACGAGCGAATCCCGCGCCAGCCGCGGGATGCATCCCCTGTCATCAAATGAAAAGTGGCTGACGTTCAATGGCAAGCGCCGCCCTGGAACTAGGCCTTACAGTCGGCACACAAGAGAGAAAGACCGTCTCATCATAGTGAGCGACACCCCGGGGCCGATGCAAAAACAGAGCTGCATCCTCGAGAGCCAAACAAGGCGGTGCGCCATGAGGAAGGTCATCTCCCCTTGCATGAAGAAAAAGCCAACGGAAACGGCGATTAAACACAGAACAACAAATAACAAATAACAGATGACGATACTCGGAGAGACTGTAATGGATTACAAGCACACGAGTCATGGTTGCGGTGCCCTGCGCCTCAGCCTGCTGGCGACGGCCATCGCGGCCGTTCTCCTGCCAACCGTTCAGGCGGTCGAGATCGACACGGACAGTGAAGACTGGTCCGTGCGTTTCGACAACACCGGCAAGTTCAACTACGGCGTGCGCACCGAGAGCGCGGACTCCCGCATGCTCGCCACCCCGAACAACAACGACGGTGACTACAACTTCAAAGATTCCGGCGACACCGTCACCACCCGCTTCGATCTCTTGACCGAGCTGGACGTGGTGAACAAGGGCAATACCGGTTTTCGCATCAGTGCGGCGAGCTGGTATGACTATGCCTATGAGGATGTCGGTTCGGATGAGAACCCCTTTATCAATGGCAACAGCGCGACGTCCGGCATCATTGGACAGCCGCCCGTAGCGGGCAACCGTCACCTGAGCCCCTATGCCGATCGCTACTACCATGGCCCCTCCGGCGAGCTGCTCGATGCCTTCGTGTTCCACAACATGGAGTTGGGCGACGAATCCCTGCTCGGGGTCAAGATAGGCCAGCACAACATCTTCTGGGGGGAAACCCTGCTGAGCCCGGTGCACGCCCTCAGCTATGGCCAGTCCGGCCTGGATCTCGCCAAACTTGCGGCATCCCCGGGGACGGAGGCGAAAGAGCTGTTCGTGCCCCGCAACCAGATCTCCGCCTCCTTCACCCTGAACCCGGAGTGGACCTTCGCCGCCCAGTACTTCCTCGACTGGAACGCCGCCCGGCTGCCGGAAGCCGGCACCTACTACGGCAGCTCCGATCTGGTGGGCTTCGGGGCCCAGTCCTTCCTGTTGGGTCACACCGGTGGCCCCGGCCTGGCCGGGCCAAATGGTACCCTGACCAATATCCGCCGCGGCGAAGACATAGAGCCGGGCAAGCACGGTGACTGGGGCGTCATGACCAAGTGGTCCCCCGAGGCGCTGGATGCCACCCTGGGTGCCTTCTACCGCCGCACCGCCGACATCCTGCCCCAGGCGGTACTGGATGCACGTGGCATGACGATCAGAGGCGCCGCGCCGTTGCCGGCCGGGGCGATCCCCAACCTGCGCAACTCCATCGCGACCACCAGCTACTCCCTGGCCTATGGCGAAGACATCGATATCTTCGGCCTCAGCCTTTCCAAGGACGTGGCCGGGGTGAGCGTCGGCAGCGATCTGAACTATCGCCACAAGATGCCGCTTGCCAGCATCCCGGCACTGCGCAGCGCCTCGGGACCGGGCGGGTTGGCCAACGGCTTCGGCGCCCTGCCTCCCCGTCACGCCGGGACCGGGGTGATCACCGATGACACCGATGGCTACAGCGCCACCGGCGAGACCCTGCACTGGACCCTCAACGGCCTGATGACCTTCGCGGACACGGCGCTGTTCGATGGCGCCGCCCTGCTGGGGGAGCTCTACTACAGCAACCTGCTGAGCCTGGATGACCATAACAAGGCGCTCTACAAGGGCGAGGAGAGCTATCAGGGCATCGACAAGCCCACCCGGGATAACTGGGGGCTGGCGGTCAACTTCACCCCGACCTGGTATCAGGTGTTTCCGGGCGTCGACATGAGCATGCCGCTCTCGGTCAACTGGGGGCTGAGTGGTATCTCTCCGGTGCAGGCCGGCGGTGCGAAAGACACCGGCAACTACGCGGTGGGGCTCGGTGCCACCCTCTACAACCAGTATTTCGTCGATCTGAAGTACGTGGACTCCTTCGGCAAGTCTGCCGACTGTAATGACGGCGCCACCGATGGCTCCACCCCCAACGCCCTGGATGCGACCCAGCGCAACACCTGTTATGCCGGTGGTTACTCCTCCTTCTCCGGTGGCGGCGCCACCACGGAAGACAGGGGTGCCGTCTACCTGACCCTGAAGACCACTTATTGAGTCAAGCGACCGAGTCGGAGAACAAGATGATGAAACATAAACAGACCCTGCTGGCCCTGTCCCTCGCCCTGGCCTTCACCAGCCAAGCCCAGGCGGCCGTCTCCAGCAGCGAAGCACAACAGCTTGGCACCAGCCTGACCCAGGTCGGCGCCGATGCCGCGGCCAACGCCGACGGCTCCATTCCTGCCTATGCCGGCGGCCTGACCACGCCACCGGCCGGCTTCAAGGCAGGGGACAGCATGCGCCCGGATCCCTATGCGGGGGACAAGCCGCTGCTGGTGATCGACGGCAAGAACGCATCGCAGTACAAGGGCGAACTGACCGCCACCACCGCCGAGTTGCTGAGCCGTTTCCCGGAGTTCAGAGTCGATGTCTATCCGACTCACCGCAGCGTGGCCTTGCCCAAGGCGGTGCTGGACAACACCAAACAGAACGCCCTGAACGCCAAGACCCTGGCGGGGGGCATGGCGGTGGATCAGGTGCTGCCGGGCATTCCTTTCCCGATCCCCAAGACAGGGGCCGAGGCGATGTGGAACTTCCTGCTGCGCTACCAGGGGGTGAACATCGCCACCAAATATGACTCCTGGAACGTGGACGCCGCCGGCACGGCGGCGCTCTCCACCACGGGGCAGGCGTTCATCAACTACGCCATCTACGAGGACATGGCCAAGCCCATCTCGGCCAAGGACACCTACTACCAGATGAAGCTGTACTACACCGGGCCCGCCCGTCGTGCCGGTGAAGCCATCATGCTGCGCGATGCCGCCAACCCCCTTGAGCAACCGCGCAAGGCCTGGCAGTACCTGCCGGGGCAGCGCCGGGTCAAGCTGGCACCGAACCTGGCCTATGACACCCCGAACCCGGGTACCTCGGGCGCCGGCACCTATGACGACGTCTTCGTCTTCAACGGTGCGCTGGACCGCTTCGATTGGAAGCTGGTGGGCAAGCAGGAGATGATAGTTCCCTACAACACCTACAAGCTGACCTATGAGCCGGATGCCAAGGCGCTGACCACCCCGAACTTCCTGTCGCCGGATCACGTGCGCTGGGAGAAACACCGGGTCTGGGTGGTGGAGGGCAACCTCAAGGCCGGCGAGCGCCACATCTATGCCAAGCGTCGCTTCTACCTGGACGAAGACAGCTGGGTGGCCCTGGCCTCCGATCAGTACGACGCCCGTGGTCAGCTCTATCGCGGCTCCTTCGCCTTCCTGAGCCAGAGCTACGACAAGCAGACCCCGGATGCCACCCCCTTCATGATCTATGACCTGGTGGCGGG
This sequence comes from Aeromonas rivipollensis, assembly GCF_037811135.1. Classification (NCBI taxonomy): domain Bacteria; kingdom Pseudomonadati; phylum Pseudomonadota; class Gammaproteobacteria; order Aeromonadales; family Aeromonadaceae; genus Aeromonas; species Aeromonas rivipollensis. The sequence goes on from NZ_CP149130.1 coordinate 1,855,813, forward strand.
GACCTACAACATCAACGGTGTGGTGGGCCCCTACGGCGGCATCAAGTACGGCGCCTCCCTGTCCAAGGCGAAGTGGTCGCCGGAGTCCCTGGCTGGCGCCGGGATCCGCTAAGCGGTAACAAGCCGTGCTGATCCCCACTGACCCCCTCCCGGCCTCCCCCTTCAAAAGGGAGTAGGTGAATCGCACCCTCCCCTTGCCAAGGGGAGGGCTGGGGTGGGGTGATTGTGGCCATCCGATGGGTTTCGAAGACAAGGACGTGGTATGGGTTCATTCAACAAGTTGGCGCCCTGGCTGTGCTGCGCCCTGCTGCTGCCGGGTCTCGCGCAAGGGGCAGAGGCGATGGCAGGGCAGAGCGGGGAGACGCTGGCCACGCAAGGGGCCGAATACAGAGACGTGCTGGACTTGCCGGCCAAACCGAGCGCGCTGGCCCAGCGCAGCCCCCTGCTGGATCTGGCCCGTGCCGGCAGCCGGCTGGTGGCGGTAGGGCAGCGGGGTCACATCCTCTACTCGGACGACGAGGGAAGGCGCTGGCAGCAGGCCAGGGTGCCGGTGAGCTCGGATCTCACTGCCGTCACCTTCCCCACTTCCGAGCAGGGCTGGGCCGTGGGGGGGGATGGGGTGGTGCTGCACAGCCAGGACGGTGGCGCCAGCTGGCAAAAACAGCTGGATGGCAGCCAGATAGGGGATCTGGTCCTGCGCCATTACTCGGCCTTGGCCAAGGCCGAGCCGGACAACGAACAGTGGGCCGCCCTGGTGGAAGAGGGCCAGCGCCTGGTGGAGGAGGGGGCCGACAAACCCCTGCTCGACGTCTGGTTTGAGGACGACAAAGTCGGCTACGTGGTCGGGGTCTTCAACCTGATACTGCGCACCCAGGATGGCGGCCTGCACTGGACGCCCATGCAGGATCGCACCGACAACCCGGATGGGCTCCATCTCAATGCCATCGCCCGGGCCGGTGACGCCCTCTATCTGGTGGGCGAGCAGGGCCTGCTGCGCAAATGGGAGCCGCAGACGCAGCGCTTCGTCTCACTGCCCAGCCCCTATGACGGCAGCTTTTTCGGCCTTATCGGCCGCCCGGATGAGGTGATCGTCTATGGCCTGCGGGGCCATGTCTATCGCAGCACGGATGGAGGCGAAAACTGGACCCGGCTCGTGAGCCCGCTGCCCATCAGCATCAGCGCCGCTATGCAGGGGGCCGATGGCCAGTTCCGCCTGTTTACCCAGGCCGGCCATATGCTGCTGCAACGGGGCAACGAGCCGCTGACCCTGGCACCCCTGGCCGAGCCATCGCCGGTGGCGGGCGCCGCCCTGACCGCCGATGGCACCCTGGCGCTGGTGGGCAGCCGCGGGGTGCGCACCCTGACGGTGGTCAAATAAGGTTTGTCAAAGCAGGCCGTCACCGGATGACGGCCCAATAACGATAACGAGGATCCAGACATGGGCCATGTGAAGCAAGATTCGATGCCGGTGATCCGCGAGCTGAGCGCGTTCGACAGGCACTCCGGCAACCTGCTGGAGCGGCTGGTGTTCAACCACAGGGCGCTCTTCATGCTGGCGATGACGCTGGCGACCCTGGTGCTTGGCTACATGGGCGCGACTCGCCTGGCGCTGGCACCCAGCTTCGAGAAGATGATCCCCCAGAGCCAGCCCTACATCAAAAACTTCCTGGAGAACCGGGACTCTCTGCGTGGCCTCGGCAACTCGGTGCGGGTGGTGGTGGAGAATACCCGGGGGGACATCTTCGACCCCGACTATTTAAGCGTTCTCAAGCGGGTCAATGACGAGCTGTTCCTGACCGAAGGGGTCGACAGGGCCTGGATGAAGTCCCTCTGGAGCCCGGCAGTGCGCTGGACCGAGGTGACCGAGGAGGGCTTCCAGGGCGGGCCCGTGATGCCGGATGCCTATCAGGGATCGGCCTCTGACATCGAGCAGCTGCGCCAGAACATCAACAGAGCCGGCATCGTCGGCAGTCTGGTGGCGAGCGATTTCAAGTCCAGCATGCTGATAGTGCCCCTGCTGGACAAGGCCTCTGTAACCGGCAAGCCCCTCAATTACCATGACTTCTCCCAGCGCATCGAGGCGCTGCGCAGCCAGATAGAGTTCGCAGGCGCCCCCCATCAGGCGGGGGAGGAGGGGACGGGCCAGTACAAGATCCGGGTGATCGGCTTTGCCAAGCTGGTGGGCGATCTCATCGACGGCCTCATCCAGGTGATCCTCTTCTTCGCCCTGGCGGTGGCGACCTCGCTCGCCATCATCTTCCTCTACACCCGCTGCGTGCGCAGCACCCTGCTGGTGGTGGGCTGCTCTCTGGTCGCCGTGATCTGGCAGCTCGGCATCATCGCCTGGCTCGGCTACGCCATCGACCCTTACTCTGTGCTGGTGCCTTTCCTCATCTTCGCCATCGGGGTCTCCCACGCAGCCCAGAAGATGAACGGCATCATGCAGGACATCGCCCGCGGCACCCACCGCCAGATAGCGGCGCGCTACACCTTCCGCCGCCTCTTCCTCGCCGGGGTCACGGCGCTGCTGGCCGATGCGGTGGGGTTCGCCGTGCTGATGCTGATCGACATCCCCGTCATCCAGGATCTCGCCATCACCGCCAGCATCGGCGTGGCGGTGCTCATCTTCACCTCGCTGCTGCTGATGCCGGTGGCCCTCTCCTATGTGGGGGTGGGCCGCAAGGCGGCCGAGAGAGCGCTCAAAATAGACACCCACGCCGCCGCCAATCAGGGCTTCGGCCGACTCTGGGCACTGCTGGATCGCTGCACCGAGCGCAAGTGGGCCACAGTGGTGGTGATCCTCGGCCTGGCGATGGGCATCGGCGGTTACCTGGTGAGCCTGCAGCTCAAGATTGGCGATCTGGACAGCGGCGCCCCCGAGCTGCGCGCTGATTCCCGCTACAACAGAGACAACGGCTACATCACCAGCCACTACGCGCTCTCGAGCGACCTCTTTGCGGTGATGATCAAGACGGCGCCCGAGGGGTGCCTCGACTACCAGACCCTGATCCTGGCCGATCGCCTGGGGTGGGAGTTGCAGCAGCATCCCGGGGTGCAGGCCACGACCTCGCTGGTCAATGCGGTGCGCCAGATCACCGCAGGCACCTATGAGGGCAACCCCAAGCTCGCCAGCATCCAGCGCAACCAGAACGTGCTGAACTACGCCGCCCAGCAGGCCTCGGTCAACAGCCCGGAGCTGTTCAACACCGACTGCTCCCTGATGCCGGTGATCGCCTACTTGAAAGATCACAAGGCCGAGACCCTGAGCGGCGTGGTGGCCATCGCCGAGCGGTTTGCCCGGGAGAACGGCACGGCGGATCGCCAGTTCCTGCTGGCCGCAGGCAGTGCCGGCATAGAGGCGGCCACCAACATGGTGGTGCACGAGGCCAACCGCACCATGCTGCTCTACGTCTATCTGGCGGTGACCCTGTTCTGCCTCATCACCTTCCGTAGCTGGCGGGCGACCCTGGTGGCGCTGGTGCCCCTGATGCTCACCTCTGTGCTGTGCGAGGCGCTGATGGTATTCATGGGCATAGGCGTCAAGGTGGCGACCCTGCCGGTGATTGCGCTGGGGGTCGGCATAGGGGTGGACTACGCCCTCTACCTGCTGAGCGTGCAGCTGCACCATCAGCGCCAGGGCATGTCACTGGTGGACGCCTATCGTCATGCCGTGGCCTTCACGGGTCGGGTGGTGGGGCTGGTGGGCATCACCCTGGCCGCCGGTGTGGTGGCCTGGGTCTGGTCCCCCATCAAGTTCCAGGCCGACATGGGCATACTGCTCACCTTCATGTTCCTGTGGAACATGCTGGGGGCCCTGATAGGGGTGCCGGCGCTCTCATACTTCTTGCTCTCCGGGACTGGAGCCGTGCCAGCCCCGGTGCGGGAGGAGGGGGATGCCAAAGAGGGGGTCAAGCCCTGCCGGACCCCGGTGGGGGCCGACGTCAGCTAGCCAGCGCCGTGACACAGGGAAAGGAAAAAGAGAAGGGAGGCGCCATGCCTCCCTTCTCTCGTCTGGCGAATGGTGCCTGTGCTCAGCCGTAGGCGAGGCCAGCGGGTGCGGGCTGGGACACCTTGGGCAGGCTCTTGTGGCGGGAGCGCCAGGTGGCCGGCGGCATGCCGAACTGGGCGCTGAACCAGCGGGTGAAGGAGCTCGGCATGGAGTAACCCAGCATGTCGGCGATGTGGCCCAGCGAATAGCCGGAGTTTTGCAGGTAGCGCATCACCAGATCCCGGCGAACGTCGTTGACCAGCTCGCTGAAGGTGACGCCGCTCTCCTCCAGATGGCGCTGCAGGGTGCGCACGTTCATCCCCAGGGTGCGGGCTATCTGCTCTATGGTGGCGCGCCCCATGGGCAGCAGCAGGTAGATGGCCTTGCGCACGTCCGTCATCAGGGATTGCTGGGTCTCCACCAGCAGGGTGTCGAGGTACTGGCGGGCATGACGGGCCATGGCCTGGTTGGCCAGAGGGTTCGGAATGTCCAGATCGGCGGCCTGGCAGACGATGCCGTTGAACTCGCTGCCAAACTCCAGCTTGCAGCCGAACAGTCGCTTGTGGATGGAGAGATCCGCCGGCGCATCATGGGTGAAGTTGACGCTGATGGGATGCCAGTTGGCGCCAACCCCGACCTGGGCCGCACAGAAGCGATACATGACGCCGACCGCGAGCTCGGTGGCCTGGCGCGACGGCATGGGGGCGTCCGTGATGATCTCCTCGCGAATGATCACCGCCTTGCCCGCCTCCTCGATGAAGATGGCCAGGGCATTATTGAACAGGTGAATGTACTGCACTATGACCTGCAAGGCCTCGCGCAGGTTGGGCTGATAGCTCAGCAGCAGGCTGACCTCGCCAAAGTCCGACAGCTGGCGATGCTCCGCCATGCGCAGACCCAGGCTCTGGCAGTTCCCGGTACGGGCGGACAGCTCGAGCAGGTTGACGATGGTGGAGACGGGAATGCGCTGATTGGGCACATCCAGAATGGAGGCGCTGAGGCCGGCTTGCGACAACAGGCTGGGGGTATTGAGGCCCAGTTGGCGGGCGACATCGAGATAGTTGGTGAGGGTGGCGGCTCTGGCAAGGAGGGTCATGATGCAGTTCCCATGGCGACAGCTCATCTGCTGGTTGTTAACCATTTATTATCATTTCGGCTACATCATGGGAAGGCTTATTAACTTATCTGTTAGTCGCAGATCCCAGGGGGTGAGCTCGCTCACAGTCCGCTTCCGATGGCGTCCCGACCCCGTGATCGCCGCCTTGTCCGGCCGAGTCTCTGTCGCAAAAAGACAACTCCATGGCATCCAAGGTAAAGCAGTAGGGAGCCTGGCACCTTACTGTGGTCTTGATGTCATCCGGCCGTCGCCGGAGCGCCTGAACAGGGGGAGAGAGATGAAGGCATTTCAGCCCGAGGCTACAGTACTGATAGTGCCTGGCCTGCGTGACCATGTGGCGGATCACTGGCAGACCCTGCTCGCCGAGGGGCTTGAGAAGGTGGTGACAGTGCCGCCTTTGACCTCGGACAAGTTGAGCTGCCAGGCCAGGGTCGAGGCCATAACGCAGGCGCTGGCGCGCATCCAGGGCCCGGTGATCCTGGTGGCTCACAGCGCCGGGGTGTTGATGCTGGCTCACTGGGTGGCGCAGCAGGGCGCTGCCTGGCATCGCCACCCCATCCGGGGCGCCCTGCTGGTGACGCCGCCGGATCTGGACGCCAGCTGGCCATCCCATTACCCGAGCCCGGAGGCCATGCAGGCCGGAGGCTGGCATCCGCTGCCCCGCATGAAGATGCCGTTCCCGAGCCTGGTGGTGATGAGCCACAACGATCCCCTGGCGAGCCCGGCGGCCGTGCGTGCCCTGGCCCTGGACTGGGGGAGCGAGCTGGTGGACGCCGGGGCCGTGGGACACCTCAACCCGGCGAGCGGATTTGGCCCCTGGCCCCAGGCCGAGGCCTTGCTCGGGCGTCTCGACGCCCGCTAACCCCATTGCGAGGGAGGGATGCCTCCCTGCGCCCAGACACGAATCGGAAGGAGTCCGTATGGTGAAGACAAGGATCATACCGCCAGCCCAGGGAGCCCATGCCTATCCCTTGCTGATCAAGAGCCTGCTGCTATCCGGGGTGCGCCAGTACCCGGGCAGGGAGATCGTCTACGCAGATCGGCTGCGCTATGACTATCGTACCCTCAACCAGCGCATCCACCGCCTCGCCAACCTGCTGACGGCCTCGGGCATAGGGCCGGGGGACACGGTCGCCCTGCTGGACTGGGACAGCCACCGCTCCCTCGAATGCTTCTTCGCCGTGCCCATGATAGGTGCCGTGCTGCACACGGTGAACGTGCGCCTCTCGCCGGAGCAGATCGCCTTCACCATGCACCACGCCGAGGATCATCTGGTGCTGGTCCATGACGACTTCCTGCCCATGATGGCGAGCATCCAGGAGAAGCTGCCCACGGTGCGCGGCTATATCCGCCTGACCGATGGGGAGCAGCCCTCCACCACACTGCCCCTGCTCGGGGAGTACGAGACGCTCTTGGCCGGGGCGGACGACCACTTCGACTTCCCCGATTTTGACGAGAATTCGGTGGCGACCCTGTTCTACACCACGGGCACCACCGGGGATCCCAAGGGTGTCTACTTCAGCCACCGCCAGCTGGTGCTGCATACCCTCAACGAACTGGGCACCCTGGCGGCCCATGCGGGCCAGTCCCTGCTCTGCTCGGACGATGTCTACATGCCCATCACCCCCATGTTCCACGTCCATGCCTGGGGCGTCCCCTATGTGGCGACCATGCTGGGGGTGAAGCAGGTCTATCCGGGGCGTTACGAGCCGGACAAGCTGGTACGGCTCTATCGCGACGAGGGGGTTAGCTTCTCCCACTGCGTGCCGACCATATTGCAGATGATCCTCGACTGCGAGGAGGCAGCAAAAACTTCCCTTGCGGGCTGGAAGATGCTGCTGGGGGGCAGTGCGCTGCCGCTCGGGCTGGCGACCCAGGCCCACCGACAGGGGATACTGGTGCACGCCGGTTACGGCATGTCGGAGACCTGCCCGCTGCTGTGCGTGGTGCACCTCGCTCCCGAGGAGCTGGCGCTGCCCATGGCCCAGCAACTGCCGCTGCGGATCCGCACCGGCAAGCCCATCGGGCTGGTGGACTTGCGCATCATCGATGAGCAGGACCGGGCGCTGGCTCACGATGGCCAGACCATGGGGGAGATAGTGGTGCGTGCTCCCTGGCTGGCCCAGGGCTACCTGAAAGAGCCGGACAAGGGGGCCGAGCTCTGGGAAGGGGGCTGGCTGCACACGGGGGACATGGCCTCCATCACCCCGGACGGCACCGTGGAGATCAAGGATCGCATCAAGGATGTGATCAAGACAGGGGGCGAGTGGATAAGCTCCCTGGCGCTGGAGAGCCTCATCAGCGCTCACGCCTGCGTCCATGCGGTGGCCGTGATCGGGGTGCCGGACCCGCAGTGGGGGGAGCGCCCTCTGGCCCTGGTGGTCGGCAAGGAGGGGGCGCATCTGGATGCGCAGGCCATCAAGGCCCACCTGCAGGGGTTCGTCGACAGCGGTCGCATCAATCGCTGGGCCATACCGCGCCAGATCCGCATAGTGCAGGAGATCCCCAAGACCAGTGTCGGCAAGGTGAACAAGAAGCTGATCCGGGAACGTGAATGCAATCCGGCGGTGGAGAAGTGAGGCCGCCGTCATAGATCCAGAGGACGGTCTCTCAGTCATCCCCACTGTCTGAGGGGCCTTGTTGGCCGGGCCGCCATGGCTTGACTACGCTAACTGAGTTATCAAACAAGAGGCGTGCGCCATGAACAGAACCCAGATTCATCTCGTTGATGAAGAGGTGGATTTTCCGTCCAATGAACAGCTGGTTTCCACCACGGATCTTCAGGGGGTCATTACTTATGCCAATGACCACTTCTGCCGGGTGGCGGGATACAGCAGGGCAGAGATGATAGGGCAGCACCACAACATGGTGCGCCACCCTGACATGCCCAAGGCGGCCTTCGCCGATCTCTGGGGCAAGCTGAAGCAGGGCAAACCTTGGCGCGGCATGGTGAAGAACCGCTGCAAGGATGGCCGCTACTACTGGGTGGATGCCTATGTCACCCCCATCTTCGAGCAGGGGCGGATAAGCGGCTATCAGTCGGTGCGCAACCGGGCCGAGCCCGGGATGAAGGCCGTCGCCGCCCGCACCTACGGGCGATTGAGGGCGGTGGAGCGGGGGGAGCGCAAGGCGGGCCTGAGCCTGCGCCCCGTGCGCCATGGGCTGGCCATCACCGGGATTCTGCTGATACTGGCGGCGGGGGCCTATCTGACGGGGCCTCTGGGGGCCCTGTTCATGCTGCTGCCCCTCTTGTGGCTCGGCCTCCTCTATCGTCACACCCTCATCACCACTCCCCGTTACCTGAGCCAGCTGGCCGAGGAGTACGACAGCCTGACCCGACTCATCTACTCGGGGGATGAACCCAGCGCCATCGCCGATTTCCACATCAAGCTGCTGCAGGCCAGGATCCGCACAGTGCTCGGGCGGGTGGACGATGCCACCCTCTCCCTGCAGGATCTGGCGGTCCATCTCAAGACCGCCTCCAGCGAGACGAGCGCCGACATCGCCGAGCAGGACATCCAGACCCAGCAGGTGGCGACCGCCATCACGGAGATGGCGGCGACGGCCCACGAGATAGCCCGCAACATCCAGGAGACCGACAACCAGATCGCCCAGGCCAAGGTACATTGCCAGCACACCAATCAGCAGCTGGAGGATACCCAGCACAAGGTCACCGAGCTGGCCACTCAGGCCGAGCACGCCTTCACGGCGGCGGTGGCGCTGGCGGAGGAGTCGGATCGCATCGGGGTCCTGATGAACGAGATCCAGGGCATAGCGGATCAGACCAATCTGCTGGCCCTCAATGCCGCCATAGAGGCAGCCCGGGCGGGGGAGCAGGGACGCGGTTTCGCCGTGGTGGCGGACGAGGTGCGCACCCTCTCAACCCGGACCCACAAGGCGACCGAGCAGATCCAGGGCAGCATAGGGCAGATCCAGCGCACCCTGAATGGCTGGAAGGGGATGATGCAGCAGAACCTGGAGCAGACCCAGTCCTGCGTGACCCTGACCCGGCAGGGCTCACAGAGCCTGCATCAGGTGCTGGCCGAGATAGAGCGGGTGGTGGATCTGTCGACCCAGATCTCGGCGGCGGCGGAGGAGCAGCAGGCGGTGGTGGAGGACATCAGCCGAAACGTCAACGCCATCTCCCAGCACTCCCACACCAACAGCAACAAGATGCACGACATGGATGCCTCGAGCGACATACTGCTCACCAAGGCGCGCCAGCTCAAGTCCCTGGGACAGACCTTCGGCTGACGCCCGCGTCGAGCAGGCACAAGATGACAACAAGGCCACCCCGGGGTGGCCTTGTTGCATGACGCGTCCTGTGGAACCGTGGCGCTTGGGCCGCCGTCAGCTCGTCTGCTCCGCCAGCGCAATGAAACCGCCGCTCTTGTCGCAATACATGGCCCTGTCAGCCTGGATGAGCCATTGCTCCGGGCTCCAGCCACTCTGGTAGTGGCTGACCCCTATGCTGATCCCGACCTGCATGGCCTGGCCATTGACCACGAAGGGGGCCTGCATGGCGTGCCGGATCACCTCGGTCACATCCTGCGCCTGGGCACAGCTGTAGCCGGGCAGCAGCAGGATGAATTCATCCCCCGCCAACCGGGCAAAATAGCACTGGTGACCGATGGCATCATGGAGCCGCCTGGCCAGCTGGCAGAGGATGGCGTCCCCCTGGCTGTGGCCGAAGTTGTCATTGATGCGCTTGAAGTCATCGAGATCGCAAAACAGCAGGCAGCCGGGATCCTCGAGCTGAACTTGCGTCTTCAGCTGCTCCATCAGGCTCAGGCGATTGGGCAGGCCGGTGAGGGGATCGAGGCGGGCCAGCTGCAGTATCTCCTGCTCGCGCAACTTGCGCAGTGTCACCTCCCGATTGAGCCGCTTGTTGCTGACAAGCAGATAGAGGGAGAGCAGCAGTATGAGGGCGCCGACTCCCAGGCTCAGCAAGAACCAGGGGCGCCAGAAGATCCACTGCGCTGAGGGGGCCTGATAGAGAAAACGGGTCAGCGGCACCGCCCTCGGGACCAGGCCTATCTCGACCAGCTGCTGCATGATGTGGGCGAAGCGATCCGGATTCATATACCCGATCTCCACATAGAGCGGCTGTATCATCTCCTTGCTCATCTGCAGCTCGTACTCCATGTGGGCCTGGCTGCGGTTGACGGCATACTCCTTGCGCAGCAGGTCGATGGCCTCGGTCGGGTGGGCGAGGGCGTAGCGCCACCCCTTGAGGCTGGCGGCCCGAAACTTTGCCACCCGCTCCGGGTTGGTGCGCTCCTCGTTCTGGGTGGTGAACAGGATGTCGCTGTAAAAATCGATGCCGTAGTTGCGGGGGTTGATGACGGAGACAGAAACGCCGTGCTCCTCCAGATAGAAGGGCTCGTTGCTGAGATAGGCGTTGAAGATGTCGATCTTGCCCGTGATCAGATCGTCTATGTTGACCGAGGTGGGCACAGGGATGAGCTGGCGTTCGTGCAGTCCCTGATAGTAGAGGGTGGCGAGCAGTTCGGCATCCTGATGGCCGGGAAACATCATGATCCGTTTGCCACGCATGTCCGCAACGGTGAGAATGCCGCTGTCGCGACGGGCCAGGAAGATGGAGGGGGAGTGCTGATAGACGCAGGCGAGCGCCAGCAGGGGTTCGCCATTGACGTAGCTGGTGAGCACCTCTGTGTTGCCGACGCCAAAGTCGGCACGGCCGCTCAGCACTTCCTGTACCGGGCTGACCCCCTTGCCGCCTGGCCTTATCTCGACATCCAATCCGGCATCGGCATAGAACCCCTTCGCCTTGGCCATGTGATAGCCCACAAACTGGGGTTGATGCAGCCAGCGCAACTGCAAGACGACCCGATCCGGAGGCTCATGGGGACGCTCACTTGCCAGGACAGGGAAAGCGTAACTGGCGCCAAGCAATAGCAGCCAAAACAAGTATCTCTTCATCCGTGCGATTCTTGTGCTGTGGATCCATGGGGTGGCCAGCAGGCCCGCATTCAACTTGTTAACAAATCACATTCTAAAGGGTTATAGATGTACCGGATACAGTTGCAGCACAAAGATTTCATGGTGATCAACAAAGGCCCAGGCCTTGGCATGCATGACGAGGGCGGTGAGCCCGGGCTCGTCAACCGGCTGCGCACCGAGACCGGGTTGACACTCTACCCCGTTCATCGCCTCGACAAGATGACCTCGGGGCTGGTGCTGCTGGCCCGCACCCCGGAGGCGAACCGCGCACTCAGCATGGCCTTTGCCGCCCGGGAGGTGAGCAAGCAGTATCTGGCCCTCTCCGATCGCAAGCCGAAGAAGAAACAGGGCTGGGTCAAGGGAGACATGGAGAAAGGGCGTGGCGGCAGCTGGATGCTGGCCCGCACCCAGGAGAACCCGGCCATCAGCTGGTTCGACTCCGTCTCGGTGCGAGAGGGGCTACGGCTCTATCGCATCAAGCCCCAGACCGGCAAGACCCACCAGATCCGGGTGGCCTTGAAAAGCATTGGTGCCCCCATCCTCGGGGACGAGCGCTACGGTGGCACGGCAGCCGATCGCGGCTATCTGCACGCCTGGCGCCTGCAGTTTACCCTGGCAGGGGAGGCCTTCGACCTCGTCTGCCCGCCGGATGATGGGGAGCTGTTCCTCCTGCCAGAACTGCACACCGCCATAGCGGGATTGGGCGAATGACGGGCTCCCGCGGGGCGCCCGGCTCGAGCTGGATCCTGGCCGACTTTGACGACACCCTGGCACCCGGCGACAGCCACGCCGGCCTGCTGCGTTTCATCCTGCGCCGGCGCCGCTGGCCGCTCCTGCTGCTGCCAGTGATCGCACTGGGTGGCCTGGTGTATCTGGTGCCCAGCCTGCGGCGTCAGGGAATTTCGCTTATCTGGTGGGCCATCACCCTAGGGCTCTCGCCGCTGGGTTGGCGCCAGCTGGTGCGGGCCTATTGCCACACCCGGCCCGGGCTGTTTCGGGAGGCCCGCGCCCTGCTGATGGCCGAAAGGGCGCGCTGCTGGGTCATCTCCGCCAGCCCCCGGGCTTTGGTCCGTGCCCAGCTCCATCGACAACTGCCACGGCTTCCCCATCGCATCACAGGCTCGCAGATGGGCTATCGCCTTGGCGGCCTGGTGCCGCGTTTTTATTGCCACGGGCGGCACAAGATCCTGCCCGAGATCCGCGCCCTCAGGGTGACGCTGGCCTTGAGTGACAGCCTGCACGACTTGCCGCTGCTGGCGCTGGGGCAGCAGGCCTGGTTCATCAACCCCAGCACCCGCCGACTGCAGCAGGCCAGGGTCCACCTGCCCCATCTCGAGGTGAAAAGCTGGCACCTGTAAGGCAAAGCTGACAGCCCGGCGGAGCGCCGTGGGGCTGTCCGCAAGGCTCAGGCCTCAATGTCACATTCTATTTACATCTTCTGACGGCGGCCCTCGCCAAACTATCTGAAACCCGCCTCTTCTCTTCTGCCCCGCTCCTGCCTCTAATGAAACAAGTTGTTAACAACGCCGTCTGGGCTGCCTGTCGAGCCTCCCCGGCGTGACCCGTTTCGTTATCAGTCCATCGCAAGGAGCGCATCATGACGACCTCTTCTTCCCCTTCCCACAGCATCAATCCCCTCGGCACCGATGGGTTCGAATTCGTCGAGTACACGGCTCCGGATCTCAAGGGTATTGCCGCCCTCAAGGCGCTGTTCGTGTCGCTCGGGTTTGCCGAGGTGGCCAGGCACAAGCACAAGCAGTGCTGGCTCTACCGCCAGGGGGACATCAATTTCGTGGTCAACGCCGAGCCCCACTCCCAGGCGGAGCAGTTCGCCAGCCTGCACGGGCCCAGCGTCTGTGGCATGGCATTTCGGGTGAGCGACGCGGGCCGTGCCCAGCAGTACGCCATCGCCAAGGGGGCCAAGCCCTTCGTCGGCAAGATAGGGCCCATGGAGCTCAACATCCCCGCCATCTACGGCATAGGCGAGAGCACCCTCTCCTTTGTGGACCGCTACGGCGAGCAGGGCTCCATCTACGACGTGGACTTCGTCTTCTATCCCGACTGGCAGACGCGCATGGCCGAAGTGGATGCGGGGCTCTATGAGATCGATCACCTGACCCACAACGTTCATCGCGGCAACATGGACCTCTGGTCCAATTTCTACGAGCGGATCGGCAACTTCCGGGAAATTCGCTACTTCGACATCGAGGGAAAGCTGACCGGGCTGCATTCCCGCGCCATGACGGCCCCCTGCGGCAAGATCCGCATCCCCATCAACGAGTCCTCCGACGACAAGTCCCAGATAGAGGAGTACCTGCGCCAGTACAAGGGGGAGGGGATACAGCACATAGCCCTGGGCTCCAGCGACATCTACCAGACCATCCGCACCCTGCGTGGTCGCGGCACCGGTTTTATGCCGACCCCGGACACCTACTACGAGCAGGTGAACAGCCGGGTGGAGGGGCATCAGGAGGATCTGGAAGCGCTCAAGTCGCTGCGCATCCTGATCGACGGCTCTCCCACCAAGGACGGCATTCTGCTGCAGATCTTCACCGACACCGTCATAGGCCCGGTGTTCTTCGAGATCATCCAGCGCAAGGGCAACGAGGGCTTCGGCGAGGGCAACTTCCAGGCACTGTTCGAATCCATTGAACTGGATCAGATCCGCCGTGGGGTGCTGAGCGGGGCCGAGCAGAGTGAAAAGAAAGGGGAGCCGAGCGATGCGTAACGGGATGCGAGCTCGCCAGCCGGTATCTATTTCATGGGAGGCACAGAGCCATGCGTAACTGGATCAGTTTTCCCCACCGGGAGGGGACCCACTCCCGCCAGGCCCACGCCGATCTGCCCGAGCAGGCCATCTACGAGCGCGAGCTGGGGCGCAGCGGCTTCTTCGGCCCCGCCACCCACATGCACCACAAGCATGCCCCCACCGACTGGAGCCACTGGGAGGGGCCGCTGCGGCCGCGGGCGTTCGACTTGAACGGGCTGCAGGAGGAGGTGAGCTCTCTCTCCCCCTGGGTGATGCCGGATCTGCTCAGCAATCCCCACTGCCGCTACCGGATCTGGCGCCTGACCGAGACAATGCCGTTTCTGGTGCGCAACGCCGACGGCGACGAGCTCTTGTTCATTCACGAGGGGAGCGGAGACTTCTTCTGCGACTACGGCCATCTCAGCCTGCGGGAGGGGGACTATGTGGTGATCCCCCGTGGCACCATGTGGCGCATCGAGCCGACGGCCCCGCTGTTCATCCTGATGATAGAGGCGACGGAGGACAGCTATCAGCTGCCGGACAAGGGGCTGGTGGGCAACCACGCCATCTTCGATCCGGCGGCGCTGGAGGTGCCCGCCATCAACGAGCGCTTCCTGGCCCAGCAGGACGAAAACCCCTGGTCGCTGCAGGTCAAGCGCCACGATCAGGTATCGGTCATCACCTGGCCCTTCAACCCCCTGGATGCCCAGGGCTGGCACGGGGATCTGTGCGTGGTGCGCCTCAACTGGCGGGACATCCGCCCGCTGATGAGCCATCGCTACCATCTGCCGCCCTCGGCCCACTCCACCTTCGTGGCGAGCCGTTTCGTCATCTGCACCTTCGTGCCGCGCCCCATAGAGAGCGATCCCGGGGCGCTGCGGGTGCCCTTCTACCACAGCAACGACGATTTTGACGAGGTGCTCTTCTACCACGCCGGGGACTTCTTCAGCCGGGACAACATAGAGCGGGGCATGGTCACCTTCCATCCCGCCGGTTTCACCCACGGCCCCCATCCCAAGGCCTTTGCGGCGGGGCAGGCCCACGCCAAGACCTTCACCGACGAGGTGGCTGTGATGCTCGACACCCGGGATGCCCTGGGGATCGGCCAGATCTGCGAGGGGATAGAGAATCCCCACTATGTTTCCAGCTGGCAGCGACCAGACGGCACCCCCGGCAAATAAGGAATTAGATATGAAATTGGCAACCTTGAACAATGGCAAGCGCGATGGCGCCCTGGTGGTGGTCAGCCGGGATCTGACCCGGGCGGTGGCCGTGGCGGACATAGCGCCCACCCTGCAAGGGGCGCTGGACGAGTGGGCCGAGCTCGCCCCCCGACTGACCGCCGTCTATCAGGCCCTCAACGACGGCGCCCGGGCCGATGCCTTCCCCTTCGATGAGACGGCTTGTCTCTCCCCGCTGCCCCGCGCCTACCAGTGGGCCGACGGCAGCGCCTACGTCAACCACGTGGAGCTGGTGCGCAAGGCGCGCGGCGCCGAGATGCCGGACAGCTTCTGGCACGATCCCCTGATGTACCAGGGGGGCTCCGACAGCTTCCTCGCCCCCCGCGGCCCCATCTGCATGGGCTCGGAGGAGTGGGGCATCGACTTTGAATCTGAAGTGGCCGTCATCACCGACGACGTGCCCATGGGCACCAGCGCGCAGGGGGCAGAGGAGCACGTCAAGCTGCTGATGCTGGTCAACGATGTGAGCCTGCGCAACCTCATTCCCGGGGAGCTCGCCAAGGGCTTTGGCTTCTTTCAGTCCAAACCCTCCAGCGCCTTCTCGCCGGTGGCCATCACCCCGGACGAGCTCGGCGGCGACTGGCAGCAGGGCAAGGTGCATCTGCCCCTGGTGACCCAGCTCAACGGCGCCCTGTTCGGAGAGCCGGATGCGGGGCTGGACATGACCTTCAACTTCTTCGAGCTGATTGCCCACGCGGCCAGGACCAGACCCCTTGGCGCTGGCTGCATCATAGGCTCGGGTACCGTCTCCAACTACGACAGAAGCCGGGGATCCTCCTGCCTCGCCGAGCGGCGGATGCTGGAAATTATCGAGTCAGGTCAAGCCACTACACCCTTTCTTCGCTTTGGTGATACAGTGTCCATCGCGATGCAGGATCGCAACGGGATGAGTCTGTTTGGCACCATTTTGCAACGGGTCACGCAAGGGGGCGCCAGCCAGACGAGCTAGGAAGGCCTGGGCCGGCCAAGGTCGGCAGGCGACACGGCAGGTGGCACACACCTGCCACCATAGGGACATAATATGCTGCAGTTGTTTGGATATTGGCGTTCATCGGCCAGCTTTCGCGTACGTCTGGTGCTGCAACTCAAGGGACTTGGTTATGAGCAGCACCCGGTCAATCTGAGACAGGGTGAGCAGAAAGAGAAGGCCTATCGCCGGGTCAATCCCCAGGGGTTGGTGCCTTTTCTCATCGACGGGGATGTGCAGCTGGGTCAGTCGGTGGCCATCATGGAGTACCTCGACGAGACCTATCCGGCCTACCCCCTGATGCCTTCCGCCCCCGAGGAGCGGGCCAGGGTGCGCCAGATAGTCAACATGATCGCCTGCGACACTCACCCCCTCAACAACCTGAGGGTGCTGAACTACCTGGAGCAGGAGCTGGGGCAGAGCAAGACGGCGCGCGATGCCTGGTATCGCCACTGGATTGACGAGACCTTCACCGCCCTGGAGCAGCTGCTGATGACCACCGCCGGCGTCTATTGCGTGGGCAACGAGGTGACTCTGGCGGACTGCATGCTGGTGCCCCAGGTCTATAACGCCCGCCGCTTCAACATGACGTTGGACGACTACCCCACCATCGCGCGCATCGTCGCCAACTGCGAGCAGTTGCAGGCCTTTATCAAGGCGGCTCCCGCCAATCAGCCGGATGCCCAGCCCTGATCCTTCCCCGTGATAAACAACAAACACCCCGCACCGTCAGGCGACAGTGCGGGGTGTTTGCATCATTGCCTGGGTTTGTCAGCTGCGGGCGGCCTGGCGCTGAAAGTAGCCGATAAACTTGCCAAACTTGGCCTCATCGTAACTTTTCCCCTTCTCCAGCAATCCGGTATTGAAGGACTCCAGCAGCTTGCCGCGGGCGTCCAGCACGTAGAAGTGGGGCACCCCCAGATACTCGGGATAGGCCTTGAGGAAGGATTCGTTCTTGTTCTGCTCGCTGACGTTCACCTTGACCACCACGAAGGTTCGGTTGAGCTGGTGTGCAAGGTCCGGCACCCGGTCCAGAAAGCGGTTCATCTCCTGGCACCAGCTGCACCACTCGCCCCCCACCAGCAGCAGGACCTGTTTGCCCTCTTGCTGCGCCTTGGTGGTGGCGGCGGCCAGATCTTTCGCCGGATCCCGCGTCTCGTCATAGTTCTGGCTGTAATCGGGCAGGCCCTTGGCCCAGAGGTGCTCGTCCGCGCGGGCGGCGCCGTTGAGCAGCAGGGTGCCCAGCACCAGGGGCAGTAGCAGGTGTTTCATGGTCTCTTCCTTGTGTCGTTGTTGCTTCCAGGCCGGAACAATGTGACACGAGCGAGCCCCTTCGCCAAGCGGCAAGCAGGGAAGGAGAGAAGCAAAAAAGCGGGAATGCAATGGCAGAAAACAACAAAGCCCCTCGAGAGGGGCTTTGTTGTTAGGTCGGGCTCTGTCCGCTTGCGGATCAGTAGCTCTGCTGGTGCACGTCCATCACGGCGCGACCGGACGGGTCGGCCATCTCCTTGAACTTGGCATCCCATTCCAGCGCTGTGGGCGTGGAGCAGGCGACCGACTTGCCGTAGGGCACTGTGCGGGCGGCGGACTCCAGCGGGAAGTGCTCGTCGAAGATGGCGCGGTAGAAATAGGCCTCCTTGGTGAGCGGGGTGTTGATGGGGAAGCGGAATGCGGCCGCCTCGAACATCTGATCCGTCACCTCGGTCTCGACCATGGCTTTGAGGCTGTCAATCCAGGAGTAGCCCACGCCGTCGGAGAACTGCTCCTTCTGACGCCAGGCCACCTCGTGGGGCAGCAGCTCCTCGAAGGCTTCCCGCAGGATGTGCTTCTCGATCTTGCCGTTGCCGCACATCTTGTCGGCAGGCTGCAGGCGCATCGCCACGTCCATGAACTCCTTGTCGAGGAAGGGCACGCGGCCTTCCACGCCCCAGGCGGCCATGGACTTGTTGGCCCGCAGGCAGTCATACAGATGCAGGGAGGCGAGCTTGCGCACATTCTCCTCGTGGAACTCCCGGGCGTTGGGGGCCTTGTGGAAGTAGAGGTAGCCGCCGAACAGCTCGTCCGAGCCTTCTCCCGAGAGCACCATCTTGATGCCCATCGCCTTGATGTAGCGGGCCATCAGGTACATCGGCGTGGAGGCACGGATGGTGGTGACGTCATAGGTCTCGAGGTGATAGATGACGTCCCGCAGGGCATCTAAGCCTTCCTGCACGGTGAAGTGGATCTGGTGGTGGATGGTGCCCAGATGGTCGGCCACCTTGCGGGCGGCGGCGAGATCCGGCGACCCTTCCAGGCCGACGGCGAAGGAGTGCAGCTGGGGCCACCAGGCCTCGCTCTTGCCATCGTCCTCTACCCGGCGGGCGGCGTAGAGCTTGGTGATGGCGGAGATCACCGACGAGTCCAGACCGCCGGAGAGCAGCACGCCATAGGGCACGTCGCACATTAGCTGGCGTTTGACCGCCGCTTCCAGCGCGGCTTTGAGCTCGGCCTTGTCGCTGGCGTTGTGCTCGACCGCGCCGTATTCCATCCAGTCGCGCTTGTACCACTGTTTGAGTTCGCCATCCTTGCTCCAGAGGTAATGTCCGGGCGGGAAGGTCTCGACGCTCTTGCACACCGGCACCAGGGCCTTCATCTCGGAGGCCACATAGAAATTGCCGTGCTCGTCGCGGCCGGTATAGAGGGGGATGATCCCCATGTGGTCGCGGCCAATCAGATAGGCATCCTGCTCGGCGTCATAGAGGATGAAGGCGAAGATGCCGTTGAGATCGTCCAGGAAGGCAGGGCCCTTCTCCTTGTAAAGGGCCAGCAGCACCTCGCAGTCGGAGTGGGTCTGGAACTTGAAGTCGACCTTGAGGTTCTTCTCGAGTTCCTTGTGGTTGTAGATCTCGCCGTTGACGGCCAATACGTGAGTGCGCTCGGGGTTGTAGAGCGGCTGGGCGCCATTGCCCGGATCGACGATGGCCAGGCGCTCGTGCACCAGGATGGCCTTGTCGGAGCTGTAGACGCCGGACCAGTCAGGCCCGCGGTGACGCAGTCGCTTGGACATCTCCAGGGCCGATTTGCGCAAGGCGGCGGAGTCGGTCTTGATGTCCAGAATGCCGAAAATAGAACACATTGGCGGTAATCCTCTTGATTTTTATATGAGCCCCCCACGTTTGGGCTCGAAATTCCATTTACATTCCTCGCCAATCACAATGCCTAGCGGAAAACCCTTTTGCAAGCGGGAAAACCGCAGAAAATCATGCCGCCAACGTCAAGTCGGCGGGTGAGAATGGTGTCAATAAAGGGCGGGTGCTTGACGTGCGCGTCAGGTCGCGGCGGGTTCGAAGATCACATAGAGCTTGCGGCAGGCCACCAGGGTTTCCCACTCACCGACGAAGCCCGCTGGTATGACGAACTGATCCCCTGGCTTGAGGTGCAACTGGCCCCCCTGGCCGTCGTGGATCCGCGCCTCGCCCTCCAGCAACTGGCAGTATTCGTGCTCTGTGTAGTGGACGGCCCAGCGCCCCGGCTCGCAGGCCCAGAAGCCCACGTGAAACTGCTGGCTCGGGTCCGAGTAGTGGTTCCAGAGGGTCTGGCTCGGGTTGCCGGCCCGGATCCGCTCGGGGGCGGGCATCAGCGGGGTGGGGGAGACGGGGTGCTGGTCCAGCAGGATCCAGTCGTTCAGGCTCTTCATGGTGCGTCCTTGGGGTGGTGAGGGGAGCGTCCTGCTCCCGTTTAGTTTGTTTAACGATGTTGCGCTTACGTTAAACGATGTGTGCCACCTTGCCAAGGGGGGAGCCGATGAGGGGGATCAGACGATATCGATGTCGACCACGGAGTCGAAGATGTGGTTCGGTCTGAACGGCATGCGGTCTATGTCCGCCACCTTGCTCACCCCGGAGAGCACCAGCACCGTCTCGAGGCCGGCCTGGAAGCCCGCCAGTATGTCGGTGCGCAGGTTGTCGCCGATGATGATGGTGTCGTCGGAGTGCGCCTCCATCCGGTTGAGCGCCGCGCGAATGATCCAGGCGCTCGGCTTGCCCACGTAAAACGGCTTCTTGCCGGTCATCCGCTCGATGGGGGCGCAGAGGGCGCCGCAGGCTGGGTGCATCATGGGGCCATGGGTATCGGGGTTGGTGGCGATGAAGCGGGCCCCCTGATCCACGAACTTGGCCCCCAGCTGCATCATGGTCCAGTTGTAGTTGCGAGTCTCCCCTACCACCACGAAGTCGGGGTCTATGTCGGTGATGGTGAAGCCGGCCTTGTAGAGCTCGTGAGTCAGGGCCCCTTCGCCTATCACATAGGCCTTCTTGCCATCCTGGCGCTTGAGAAAATCGGCGGTGCCCATGGCGGAGGTGTAGAAGCACTCCTCCGGCACCTCGATCCCGGCGGAGCGGAAGCGGTTTTGCAGATCTTTCTGGGTCTGGGCCGGGTAGTTGGTGAGGAACAAAAGCTTGCTGCCCTGCTCGATCAGGCGGTGAACGAAACGGTCGGCGCCGGGCACCAGATCGTTGTTGTGCAGTATGACGCCGTCGATATCGCAGATGACGTTTTTCTTCATGGATACTCCTTGTAGGGGGAGGTGGTTGCCAACCTCGAATGTCTTCAATCACTTATGGCTTTTTTGTGCCGCCATTATAAGGCGCTTTGATGACAAGTCTCCCCCGGCGCGCCAGATGGGTGCACAATGACGGCAGAGGGAGGGCGCCGCTGGTGCCTGGATTGCCTGATCCATCAGGCGCTGACGATGGAGCCGTCATCATGGAGAACTTTATTGCCGGCTTGCCCAAGCTGGAGCTGCACCTGCATATCGAGGGCACCCTCGAACCCGAGCTGATGTTTGCCCTGGGCAGACGCAACGGGGTGACCCTGCCCTGGCCCGACGTGGAGAGCCTGCGGGCCGCCTATGAGTTCGACTGCCTGCAATCCTTTCTCGATCTCTACTACCTGGGGGCCAGCGTGCTGGTCACCGAGCAGGATTTCTTCGACCTCACCTGGGCCTATCTTGAACGCTGCGCCGCCGACCAGGTGGTGCACGTGGAGATCTTCTTCGACCCCCAGACCCACAGTGCCCGGGGCATCCCCTTTGCCACCGTGCTCGGCGGCATCGAGCGGGCATTGCAGCAGGGGGAGCGGCAGCTTGGCATCAGCTGGCGCCTCATCATGAGCTTTTTGCGCCACCTGAGCGAAGAGGATGCCTTCGCCACCCTGCGCGAGGCCGAGCCTTATCTGGCGCGGCTGCACGGGGTCGGCCTCGATTCTGGCGAGCTCGGCAATCCCCCCGGCAAGTTTGCCCGGGTCTTTGCCCGGGCGAGGGCGCTGGGGCTGCCGGTGGTGGCCCACGCCGGGGAGGAGGGACCGGCGGCCTACATCTGGCAGACCATCCGGGAGCTGGCGGTGCGCCGCATCGATCACGGGGTGCGCTGCGCCGAGGATCCCGAACTGGTGCGCTATCTGGCGGATACCCGGCTGCCGCTCACCGTCTGCCCCCTCTCCAACGTGCGGCTCAAGGTGTTTGGCACCATGGCGGAACACAATGTGCTGACCCTGCTGGAGCAGGGGCTCTGCGTCACCATCAACTCGGACGATCCCGCCTATTTCGGCGGCTATCTGGGGGCCAATTTCAGGGCCCTGGTCGACGGGCTCGGCGCCACGCGGGAGCAGCTCTGCCGCCTCTCCCTCAATGGGGTGGAAGCTAGCTGGCTGAGTCTTGCCGACAAGGTGAGGCTGACCCAGGAGATCAGGGGCTATGGCGCCTGCCACGGGGTGGCCCTCTACTAGGCACCGGAGGTGCAAATAGCGCGCGCCCGCCGGTGAGGGCGGGCGCGCTGGGCTATGCCGGTTGCCAGTCTCAGGCAGGCTGCGACGCTGTCTCGGCCTGATAGACGGGGTAGTCGATGAGCCCCTGCTCGCCGCCGCCAAACAGGGTGGCGGGATCATGGGAGGCAAAGGGATAACCGTGGCGCAGCCGGTTCGGCAGATCCGGGTTTGCCACGAAGGGGCGACCGAAGCCAATCAAGTCGGCCCAGCCCGCCTGCAGCGCGGCTCTGGCCCGCTCACCGTCATATTTTCCCGCATAGATGAGGGTGTTGGGGAAGGCATCCCGCAGCCCTTGCTTGAAGCCCTCCGCCATCAGGGGGGCATCGTCCCAGTCCGCCTCGGCGATATGCAGATAGACGATGCCTATTTCCCCCAGTAGCTTCGCGGCAGCCAGATAGGTCTCCTGTGGGTTCGCATCCACTGTGCCGTTGAGGGTGGTCAGCGGCGCGAGACGCACCCCGACCCGGTCAGGCCCGATCTCGTCACTGACCGCTTGTGTCACCTCTTTCAGGAAGCGCAGCCGGTTCTCCAGGGAGCCGCCGTAGTTGTCGGTGCGGGCGTTGGATTCGGAGTCGAGGAACTGGTTGATGAGGTAGCCATTGGCGGCGTGCAGCTCTATGCCGTCAAAGCCGGCCTCCATGGCATTGCGGGCGGCCTGGCGGAACTGGCCCACCACGGCGTCTATGTCGGTCTGGGTCATGGCGCGGGGAGTGACCGTCTCCACAAAGCCGGGGGCGTCGCTGCCATTGTCGACAAAGACCTTCACCCCTTGCGCCTTGATGGCGGAGGAAGAGATGGGCTGGGCGCCGCCGATGTTGTCCGGGTGGGTGACCCGGCCCACGTGCCAGAGCTGGGCAAACATGATGCCCCCCTTGGCGTGTACCGCGTCGGTCACTCCCTTCCAGCCCGCCACCTGTTCGGCGCTGTGGATGCCCGGGGTCCAGGCATAGCCCTTGCCCAGGGGATCTATCTGGGTGCCCTCGCCGATGATGAGGCCGGCGCTCGCGCGCTGGGCGTAGTAGGTGGCCATCATGGTGTTGGCCACGTCACCGGGCTGGCTGGCGCGGGAGCGAGTCATGGGCGGCATGACGATGCGGTTGGAGAGGTGCAACTGGCCGAGGCGAAGGGGGCAGAACAGGGGATCGTGGTTCATGGTGAATTCCTCGTGTTGGGATGGAGCAGACTCTAGAGGGGATTGTCATTGTGAAAAAGAGGGGTAATTGCAGAAGAGAATTGCCATTGGCACAGCAATGAGCCCGAGGCCATGAAAAAGAGGGCCTGTTGGCCCTCTTTTCAGTGTTGCGGCAGGTCAGGCGGCGCTGGCGCCTATCGGGGTGACCCGCACCCGCTCTATCCGGCGCTCGCTCACCGCCAGCACCTCGAAGCAGAGCTGACCCAGACGCAGTTGCTGGCCGCTGGTGGGCAGACTGCCGAAGTGGGAGAGCAGCATGCCCGCTAGGGTCACGTACTCATCGCTCTCGCTCACCAGGCCGTCATGGCCCAGGGTCTGCTCTATCTGGTGGATGTTGGTGCTGCCGTTGATGAGCCAGCTCTCCCCCTCCTGGACTATGTCCGGAGTCTCATCCTCATCCGGCAACTCGCCGACGATGGCCTCCAGCAGATCGTGGTTGGTGACCAGCCCCTGGATGATGCCGAACTCGTCCGCCACCAGAATGAGGCTGCCCCTGGCCTGGCGCAGCTCCGCCAGCAGCCGGATCACGTTGATGGTCTGGGGCACTATGATGGGGTCGTTCTGCTTGGCGAGCTCGGCCAGGGACTGCCCCTCGTTGAGGGCAAACAGCAGATCCCGCGCCTTCACCACCCCGATGATCTCGTCCAGCTCACCGTCGCAGACCGGGAACAGGCTGTGGGGGGCCCGTTGCAGCAGGGCACGGATCTCGTCCGTGGAGTCATTGACGTCGATCCACTCCATCTCGGCGCGGGGAGTCATGATGGTGCGGATGGAGCGCTCGGCGAGTGACAGCACCCCGGTCACCATGTAGCGCTCTTCTTCTCCGAAGCTGATGGGACGGGGGGGATCCTGCTCCTCTTCCTCATCCTGCTGCGGGTGCTGGTTGGCCCGGCTGCCCCCCATCAGTTTGAAGATGGCGGCCGTGGTGCGCTCGCGCAGGGGCAGCCTGGATTCGTGGCGCTGGGCACTGCGCTGGGCGAGCTGGTTGAAGAACTCGATGAGCACAGAGAAGCCGATGGCCGCATAGAGATAGCCCTTGGGAATGTGGAAGCCGAAGCCCTCCGCCACCAGGCTGAGGCCTATCATCAGCAGGAAGCTCAGGCAGAGCACCACCACTGTGGGATGGGCGTTGACGAAGCGGGTCAGGGGCTTGGAGGCGATCACCATCACCACCATGGCGATGGTCACGGCCGCCATCATGACGCCCAGGTGTTCCACCATGCCGACCGCTGTGATGATGGAGTCCAGGGAGAAGACCGCATCCAGCACCAGGATCTGGGCGATCACTACCCCGAATCCGGCATAGACACCGGCCGGGCCTTGCTCCTCCGGCTTGGCCTCCAGTCGCTCATGCAGCTCTGAGGTGGCCTTGAACAGCAGGAAGAGGCCGCCGCCCATCAGGATGAGATCCCGACCCGAAAAGGGGTGATCCCAGATGTGCAGTATGGGGGTCGTGAGAGTCACGAGCCAGGACATCACGCTCAGCAGGGCGAGGCGCATGATCAGGGCCAGTGAGAGACCGATGAGCCGCGCCTTGTCCCGCTGGGCGGGGGGCAGCTTCTTCACCAGGATGGCGATGAAGACCAGGTTGTCGATCCCGAGCACTATCTCGAGGATGATCAGGGTGAACAGACCGACCCAGATAGACGGGTCCAGCAAGAATTCCATTAGGATGACCTCAATAAAAACAGACGCAGTGGATGTAGCTCACGGCAAGGGGCCGTGGCAGGGCAAGGCTCGGGTGTTTTCAGAGGCGCTGGTTGAGCAGGTACAGATAGGTTTTGATGGGGAAAAACGAAGGGCTACTTCGGGGGTTGTCCATGATGGGCAATAAAACCTCGGGTCAAAAGTGAGCCCTGATGATAACGGCTATCACCGATTTGGCAAGCACCGGGCGCACAAGTGGTGGTGGTCATCTGGCCTAAAGGGGGAGCTAGGCTGCTGGTCGGCCCATGGAGCATCTCGCGCCATATGGGGGATAACAGGGCACAAGACGCAGGCTTTGTATATATCTGCACCTCGCCAAAGTGTAACAACCTATTTCTGGCGCCTGTCATTTTGTGCTTGTTTTAATAAAGGTCAGCTCATTTGGTTATATAAGGGGGCGCGAACAGGCAGCGGCTGTATTTGGGGCGGCGACAGGGAGAGGTTATTTGAAGGGAGGCTGGCGACTCAATATAAAACTTCGAAGATGAAGACAGGGACTTTGGCACCTCAATATAAAGAGTTGAACCTGAAGACAGGGAGGCATGGCCTCCCTGTCGGTCAATCCCGCTATGTCACGGGGATCTCATATTAAGCGGTGCGAAACCCCTCATTGGCCCGTGTAGGCGGCGCCCTGAACATGGCCCTTCTTGTCACTGAGGCAGGACCAGGGAGCGTCTGCGCCCGGCACCTTGATGGTGACGCCTACCCCGGCTTCGGAGTCCATGACGTCAGTCACCTGAAGCTGAGCCTGGGGCACGTTCGTCTTCTCGGAGACCGCCTTCAGACAGGCCTTCTCCGCCGGGCTGGCAGGGCTTGCCGAGGCCGCAGGCGCTGCGGATGTGGCTGCGGGCTGGCAGACGCCCGAGCCTTGCTTGCTGTTGTAGGAGACATCGTACTGGCCCCCGGTGTTGCTGATGGAGAGGGTGACACCCGCGCCCTTGGCCTCATAGAAGTTGTCGCTGAACTTCTTGAGTTTGGCCTCCTTGCCATTGATATAGACGGGGCCACCCTCATCGCTGTGCACCTGGATCTTACCCGGGCACTCGTAATTAAGCTGGGGAAGGGCAGCACTGGCCGTGCCCGCCATGGTCAATGCAAATACTGTGATCAACACCTTTTTCATGAGACTTACCTTAACTGTTTAACAAAGTGGAATAAGAGTGTTTTTTATTGTTTGGTGGATAACAACATCACTGTATTTCGGCGCGCAGTCTGCCGTTTGTCCTTGGCCAGAACAAATAGCCGGCCTACTTAATTTTAGCAACGAAATTTTCGTAACGTTTTGTGCTGCTGAAAATGGTTATTGATTCAGGAGACTCGACAAACGGTTTTCCCTGCCAATGGTTTAAAGATTAAAAAAAAACAGCGAAATAACGGGGAGGCGAGGGGCGGCGAGAGTGAAGTGGAAGGAAATGGCGGGCGGGTTGTCGGAGGCCCTGTCTGGGACATTTGTCACGCGGGGCGACGGGGCCCCGCGTTGCATCAGGATGGCAAGCGCCGGATCAGAGCCAGCGTTTCTCGCGGGTGAAGCAGACCGAGAGCCAGGCATCCCCCAGGGTATCGCCGAGGCGGGACCAGAGCTCCTGGCGCAGGGCATCCTGGCGCTCTATGGGCCACTCCTGATCCGGGGCCACCAGGATGTTCAATTCCAGATCGAAGCGGCGGCCGCTTTTCGCCAGATGGCTGTAGCACTCTATGCCATGGCGCTGGCGCAGGGCCTCGACTTCGCTGGCAACCAGCCGGGAGACATCCCCCTTGGGGGCGATCTTCAGCACTTCCCGCAGGTTGCGGCCGAGCACCTTGATGGGGATCAGGGTGGCGCACAGGGCGAGCAGGGTGACCAGCACCGGATCTATGTAGCGGTTGTAGTGGCCGTAGCCGAGGGCGTCGAGGCCGATGGCGACCAGGAAGCCGATGAGCAGGGTGGCGCTGAGCAGGGTGTCGACCAGCCACTCCTTGGAGTCGACCCGCACCAGTTCGGAGTCGATACGCTCGGCGACGCCCGCCTCGATCCGGTAGATGATGGCGCAGAAGAAGGTGCAGACGGCGGCGTAGATGAGGGCGTGGCCAAGGTCTATCTCCCGTCCCCCTTCGAACAGGGAGGTGATGCCGCTGTAGAGGGCGCCGAGACAGAGCAGCAGTATGATGGTGCCGTTGATGACGTTGGTGATGGGCTCGAAGTGGGCGTAGCCGTACTGGAAGCGCGCATCTGAGGGGCGGGTCACCAGGTAGGCGGTGATGAGTCCGAGGCCCGTCATGCCCATGCTGAACAGGGTGAAGATGCCATCGAGCATGATGGCGTTGGAGCCGACGAACAGGCCGTAGCCGATCCCGAAGATGGCGAAGCTGATGCAGCCGAACAGTGACAGGGTCAGGGCCTGTTTCTCGGTGCGAACCAGCGTACTGATAACATGGCTGTAATGAGCCATAAAAGTCCTCCTTTCAAATGGTGAAGATTGAACGCGCAAGCGGTTTTCTAGCTGATATACTGCCCGCTCACATGTGAGCGGACTGGTTCGGGGGCCCGCAAAGAGGCAGCCCCGAACGGTCGTTGTCGCCGGAATGCCGGCATCAAGCAAAGGAAGGGAACAAGGATTCATGATCCCGAGACTCGATTACCAGGACAGTTTGTCACCTACAACCCTGCAGTTTCTTGAGTTGCTGGCGCGATCAGCATTTCGTGGTGATATCGAAAAGTCTTATGCAAGCCGGTTGGCGATGGCGACGGATAACAGCGTCTATCAGGTAGTACCTCAGGCGGTTCTCTATCCGCGCAGTGCGGACGATATTGCGGTGATGCTCAAGCTGGCTCAGGGGCCAGAGTACGCCACCTTGAGTTTCTTCCCCCGCGGCGGCGGCACCGGCACCAATGGCCAGTCCCTGGGCGGCGGCATTATCGTCGATCTCTCGCGCCATATGAACCAGATCCTGGAAATTAATCTGGAAGAGGGCTGGGTGCGCGCCCAGGCCGGGGTGGTGAAGGATCAGCTCAACGCCTACCTCAAACCTCACGGCTACTTCTTCTCGCCGGATCTCTCCACCTCCAACCGCGCCACCCTGGGGGGCATGGTCAATACCGATGCCTCGGGGCAGGGGTCCCTGGTCTACGGCAAGACCTCGGATCACGTGCTCGGCCTCAAAGCCGTGCTGGAAAACGGCGACATCATGGCGACCGAGCCGGTGACCGGCCAGCGCCTGGCGGACAAGTTGGCCCTCGAGAGCCGCGAGGGGGAGATCTACCGCACCCTCTATCGCATCGGCCGCGAGCGGCGCGCCGACATAGAGGCGACCTTCCCCAAGCTCAACCGCTTCCTGACCGGTTACGATCTCAAGCATCTTTATATCCCTGAGAGCGATACCCTGGATGTAAGCCGGGTGTTGTGCGGCTCTGAAGGGTCGCTGGGCTTCATCACCGAGGCTCGCCTCAACATCACCCCCATTCCGCGCTACCGCACCCTCGTCAACGTCAAGTACGACAGCTTCCCCTCGGCCCTGCGTAATGCCCCCTTCATGGTGCAGGCTCATGCCCTGTCGGTGGAGACGGTTGACTCCCGAGTGCTCGGGCTGGCCCGTGCCGACATCATCTGGCACTCGGTGAAAGACCTCATCCAGGACGTGCCCGGCAAGGACTTGCAGGGGCTCAACATTGTCGAGTTTGCGGACACCGACGAAGCCGAGCACAAGGCCAAGGTGGCTGAGTTGTGCCGTCGTATCGACGGCCTGCTGGGCAAGGGGGAGGCGGGGATCATCGGCTATCAGGTGTGCGACCACCTGCCGAGCATCGAGACCATCTACGGCATGCGCAAGAAGTCGGTGGGGCTGCTTGGCAACGCCGAAGGGCGCAAGAAGCCGGTGGCCTTCACCGAAGACACCGCCGTACCGCCGGAATCCCTGGCGGACTTCATCATGGAGTTTCGTGCCCTGCTGGACGGCCACGGCCTCGACTACGGCATGTTTGGCCACGTGGATGCGGGGGTGCTGCACGTGCGCCCGGCGCTGGACCTGTGCGACCCCGAGCAGGAGGTGTTGCTGCGACGCATCTCGGATCAGGTGGTGGCCCTTACCGCCAAATATGGCGGCCTGATGTGGGGGGAGCACGGCAAGGGTTTCCGCTCCGAATACAGCCCCGCCTTCTTCGGCGAGCTGTGGGAAGAGCTGCAGCGGGTCAAGGGCGCCTTCGATCCCGCCAACCGCATCAACCCGGGCAAGATCTGCATCCCTTATGGCAGCGGCGCTTCGCTTGTGTCGGTGGACGGGCCCAAGCGCGGCAAGTTTGACCGCCAGATCCCGATCGCGGTGCGGGAGAGCTACACCCGCGCCATGGACTGCAACGGCAACGGCCTCTGCTTCACCTTCGAGACCGACTCCCCCATGTGCCCCTCGGTCAAGATCAGCCGCGACCGCCGCCACTCCCCCAAGGGGCGTGCCGGGCTGATGCGTGAATGGCTGCGCCAGATGGCGGAGCAGGGGTTCGACCCGCTCGCGCAAGAGGTGGCCCTGCAAAGCGGCGGCTTGTCTATCAAGGCCATCAT
The DNA here is from genome assembly GCF_037811135.1 of Aeromonas rivipollensis. NCBI lineage: Bacteria > Pseudomonadati > Pseudomonadota > Gammaproteobacteria > Aeromonadales > Aeromonadaceae > Aeromonas > Aeromonas rivipollensis. Next base: position 1,885,072 of record NZ_CP149130.1, read on the forward strand.
CGACAAGGCGCGCAACACCCTGGCCCGCGCTCGCGGCCAGTATGACTTCTCCCACGAGGTGATGGAGGCGATGGAAGGCTGTCTGGCATGTAAAGCCTGTACCAGCCAGTGCCCCATCAAGGTGGATGTGCCCACCTTCCGCGCCCGTTTCATGCAGCTCTACCACAGCCGCTATCTGCGCGGCCCCAAGGATTACTTCGTCGGCACCGTCGAAGCTTACGCACCGCTGCTGGCCAGGGCGCCCAAGCTGGTCAACTTCTTCCTGGAGAAAGAGTGGGCCCAGAAGGCGACCGAGAAGAGCATCGGCATGGTGGATGTGCCACTCCTGAGCATTCCCACCCTGGCCGAGGAGCTGCGTGATCACAAGGCTCGCTATTTCGATCTGCCGGGCCTCGAGGCCATGAGCCCCGAGCAGCGCCGACAAGTGGTACTCATAGTGCAGGATCCCTTCACCAGCTACTACGACGCCCCCGTGGTGCGGGACCTGGTGAAGCTCGCCAGCAAGCTGGGCTATCAGCCCTACCTGCTGCCCTTCAAGCCCAACGGCAAGCCCCAGCACGTGAAGGGCTTCCTGCGTGCCTTTGCCCGCACCGCGGCCAACAGTGCCCAGTTCCTCAACAAGGTGGCGGCGCTGGGCATCCCCATGGTGGGAGTGGATCCCTCCCTGGTGCTCTGCTATCGCGATGAGTACGTCAAGGCCCTGGGCTCCGCCCGCGGCGACTTCCAGGTGCTGCTGCCTCAGGAGTGGCTGCTCTCTCTTCCTGCCCCGCACGTCAGGGCCGCAGCGGAAGAGCCGGGGGAGGCCGAGCCCTGGTATCTGTTTGCCCACTGCACCGAGAAGACCGCCAAGCCCTCGACCCACGGCGACTGGGGTACCCTGTTTGGCCGCTTCGGCGCCAAGTTGCAGCCGGTGTCGGTCGGCTGCTGCGGCATGGCCGGCACCTATGGCCACGATGCCAAACAGGTGGAGAATTCCAAGGGGATCTATGGCCTCAGCTGGGCCGAGCCCCTGGCACGCCTGCCCAAGGATCGCTGTCTGGCCACCGGCTATTCGTGCCGCAGCCAGGTCAAGCGGATGGAGGGGGAGAAACTCAAGCATCCGCTGCAGGCGCTGCTGGAACTGCTCTGATGCTGCGCTTTCCCAAGCGGTTTCGGGTGCCGCAAGCCTATCGGCACCCGCACTTCCTGCTGCTGCCGGTCAACCCGACCCAGGCAGTGGTGGAGTTTGTCGCCATGCTGCGCGAGCGGGAGCAGCTTCATCAGCTGTTTCGCCCGGATGATGTCTGGCCCTCGGCCCAGTTCAGCCTGAGCCAGCACGAGGCCGATCTGGAGTGGCAGTGCTCGGAGTTTCTCGCCAAGCGATCCTTTGCCTATGGCCTCTGGAGCCCGGGGCGGGAGCCCGAGTTTTGGGGGGGTGTCTATCTCTACCCTTCGGTGCTGCCGGAGGTGGAGGTGGAGCTCTTCTTCTGGAAGGTGGCCGAGGCTCCCCTCGCTGACGCCGTGCTGGAGGCCGAGCTGCGCGCCTGGCTGGGCAAGGTGTGGCACTGGCATCACCCGCGCCTGCCGGGGCGTGAGGTGCCCTGGGCCGAGTGGCCCGGGGTGACCTACCCCTGGTGACGCAAGGTACTTGTCAAGATGCCCCGGTTCGGGGCATCTTTTTTCTTCTTCGCCGACACGGCTCGTGTCCAACCCATTGATCACATAAGGAGTCTGCTCGCCATGAGCCAAGAAAGCACCCCCATCTGGCGCAAGCCCATGAGCCTCGAAGGGCTCAATGCCAGCTCCCGCAACACCCTGATGGCCCACCTTGGTATCCTCTATACCGCCTTTGGGCCCGACTGGCTCGAGGCCAGCATGCCGGTGGATCACCGTACCCATCAGCCCCTCGGCATGCTTCACGGCGGCGCCTCTGTGGTGCTGGCGGAGACGCTGGGGTCGCTGGCCGCCAATATGGCGGTGGGGGAGGATAGCTACTGCGTGGGACTGGAGGTGAACGCCAACCACCTGCGTGCCAAACGGGAAGGGGTGGTGACGGGGCGTTGCTCGCCACTGCATCTGGGGGCCACGACCCAGGTGTGGCAGATTGAAATTAGGGACGAACGTGGGCGTTTCTTGTGCACCAGCAGACTGACCATGGCGGTGCTCAAACACAAGCGGGACAAGGACTCCGGCGAGGAGTGATCTGCAATAACGCACCATGGGTGCAAAATAAGCAAGCCATAGTCGCGAGATCCCTCTATAATTGCCAACGTCTTGAGAGGCTTATCACATTTTTCAAGACAGCAGAACAAAGTGGCGCTATAATCGCCGCCTTTTTGCTATTCCGCGGTGTTAGCCGCCTGCCTTAATCTGGAAGAATCTATGTCTGATACCGAACAACTGCCCCTTTTTAGTGAGCTTGGACTGGCCGCGCCTGTATTGAAAGCGCTGCAGGACGTGGGCTATGAGCGCCCGTCACCGATCCAGGCCGCAGCAATTCCCCACCTGATGGCGGGACACGATCTGCTGGGGCAGGCGCAAACCGGTACAGGGAAGACCGCTGCTTTTGCCTTGCCTCTGTTGTCTCGTCTGGAAGCTGGTAACCGTAACACCCAGATTTTGGTGCTGGCACCGACCCGTGAGCTGGCGCTGCAAGTTGCCGAGGCGTGCCAACGTTACGCCAAGCACATGCCTGACTTCCATGTACTGCCGATCTACGGTGGTTCCTCTTACGAAACCCAGACCCGCGCCCTGCGCCGTGGTGCCCAGGTGGTCGTGGGTACCCCTGGCCGTGTGATGGACCTGATCCGTCGCAAGAACCTGGACCTCTCTGGCCTGAAAGCCCTGGTACTGGACGAAGCCGATGAAATGCTGCGTATGGGCTTCATCGACGACGTGGACTGGATCATGGAACAGTGCCCGGCCACCCGTCAGGTTGCCCTGTTCTCTGCCACCATGCCGGACCAGATCCGCCGTGTTGCCCAGAAGCACCTGAAGCAGCCCAAAGAGATCAAGATCATCACCAAGACGTCCACTGCACCGACCATCCGCCAGCGCTACTGGCAGGTAACAGGTCTGCACAAGCTGGACGCCATGACCCGTCTGCTGGAAGTCGAGCCGTACGAAGCCGTACTGGTCTTCGTGCGCACCAAGAACGCCGCCGAAGAGCTGGCCAGCAAACTGGCCGCCCGTGGTCACGCCTGTGAAGCCCTGCACGGCGACATCCCGCAGAAGCTGCGTGAGCGTACCGTCGACAAGCTGCGTCAAGGCCAGCTGGACATCCTGATCGCCACCGACGTCGTCGCCCGTGGTCTGGACGTCGAGCGCATCACCCACGTGGTGAACTACGACATTCCGTACGACACCGAATCCTACGTTCACCGTATCGGCCGTACCGGCCGTGCCGGTCGCAAGGGTGAGGCCATCCTGTTCGTGGCTCCCCGCGAGCGCCGCATGCTGCGCGCCATCGAGCACGCCACTCGCCAGGCCATCGAGCCGATGAAGATGCCGAGCACCGAGGACATCAACCAGCACCGCATGACCAAGTTCAAGGAGCGCATCCGGGAAACCATGATGGGCGAAGAGCTTGAGATCTACGTGAATTTGGTGAACGAGCTGATCGAAGAAGATTCTGCCGATCCGCTGGAGTTGGCTGCCGCCCTGGCCAAGCTGGTGCAGGGTGACCAACCGCTGCTGCTGGATGACTCCATCACTGAACCGGCAAGCGATCGTGCTGGCCGTGAGTTCGAGCGCCGTGACTTCGGTGATCGTGCTCCCCGTGATTTCGGTGACCGTGGCGATCGTCCTGCCCGTCGCATGCCGTCCCTGGAGCCGCGCCCGCTCAAAGACAATCCTGACGTAGAGATGGAGCGTTACCGCGTAGACGTGGGTGCCCATCACGGCGTCAAGCCGGGCCAGATCGTGGGCGCCATCGCCAACGAAGCGAACATCGAGAGCCGTTTCATCGGCAACATCGACATCGCCGATGACTTCTCCACCGTCGATCTGCCCAAGGGCATGACCGCCGATGTGCTGGAAGTGATCAAGAAGGCCCGTGTCTGTCAGCGTCCGCTGATGATCACCCGCTACACCGAGGTGCCGGCCGGCAGCAACACTGCTCCCCGTCCGCCCCGCAGCGATCGTCCCTTCAACAAGGATCGCCGCCCCAGCGGTGACCGTCCGTTCAACAAGAGCGGGGAGCGCCGTGAAGGTGGCTTCAACAAGGATCGCAAGTTCGGTGGCAACAAGCGCCGCGACAGCTAAGTCCAGATCTGATTGATGAAAGGCCGCTCCATGAGCGGCCTTTTTTGTGCGCCTCGTTCGGACAAGAGTTCCGGCAAGAGCATTGCGCAAGGCGCCGAGGACGGCCCCAGTGCCAGTTCGGGCTGGGCAGAGGTGCGGCCGAGGGGGCAGGATGTTACCTTGTGCAACTGGGTGTCGGCGGTCGCAAGATACACGCCGCCGGGCGGTGACGGACAGGGGAGAGACGGATGGATAGATTGGGGGTGATGGAGGTCTTCGTGCTGGCGGTGGAGACCGGCTCTTTCTCGGCGGTGGGACGACGGCTGGGGCTGGGTCAACCCACTGTCTCCAAGCTGATTGCCCAGCTGGAGGAGCGTCTTGGCAGCCGCCTGCTGCTGCGCTCGACCCGTGGTCTGGCTCCCACCGAGGCGGGGGAGGCCTATTATCGGCGCGCCAGGGAGATATTGGCGCAGGTCAGCGAGGCCGACGCCATGGTGCAGCAGTGCCGGGCTGGTCTGAGCGGTCGCTTGCGGGTGAGCGCGCCCGTCACCTTCGCCCGCCTGCATATCATCCCGTACCTGTCGGATTTTCTCGGTGATCACCCCGGGCTGGAGCTCGAGATCCTGCTGGATGATGGCAACGTCGATCTCATCTCGGCCGGCATCGATGTCGCCTTGCGGCTCGGGGAGCAGGCAGATTCGGCGCTGGTGGCCCGTCGCCTCTCCCGCTGCGAGATGCGGGTGCTGGGCACTCCGGCCTACTTTGCGGCCAGGGGCATGCCGGCCTCCCCCCAGGGGTTGCAGGATCACGATCTGGTGCTCTACAGCCCCAAGCCCGGCATGGGGCAGCAGTGGCTGTTTTGCCGGGAGGACGAACGGATTGCGGTGCGAGGCCGGGGACGGTTGACGCTCTCGGCCGCCGAGGGGATGAGGGCCGCCGTGCTGGCGGGGCTCGGGCTCGGCATCGCCTCCGAGTGGATGTTCGCTCCCGAGCTTGCCCGGGGGGAGGTGGTGGTGGCGCTGCCGGGGTGGCAATTGCCGACGCTGGAGCTCTGGACCCTGCTGCCGGCAGGTCGCGAACTCAGCGCCAAGGGGCGCGCCTTCCTGACCTTCGTGGCCGGGCTGCCCATCGTGGGGCAGGGGCCGGAGCATGCTGGGGTGGAATAGGTGTTATGGCGGTGCGCCTGCTACTGCCGCCCCGTGTCCATGGGTAGGCTGTGTTCATCCAGCCCGTGCCTGCACGGGGTTCATTCATCTATGAGGATGACATCATGAGTTCATCAGTCTCCACCGAGCGGGCCGCCATGGCCAACAGCACGCCCGGCCCCGCCCTGGTCTTTGCCATGGCCCTCTCCTGCGGTCTGGCGGTCGCCAACATCTATTACAACCAGCCCATGCTGGCGGTGATGGCACAGGATTTTCCCGGCCAATCCGCCATCCCCCTGATCGCCATGCTGACCCAGCTCGGTTATGCGGCCGGCCTGTTGCTGCTGGTACCGCTCGGGGATGTCGTCGAGCGTCGCTGGCTCATTCTGGGGCAGTTCGTGCTGATTGCTCTGGCCTCCACTATGGCAGCCGTGGCCACGGGGGCGACCATGTTGATGCTGGCCTCCGTCCTGCTCGGGATAGGCGCCACGGCGGCCCAGCAGATAGTGCCGGTGGCGGCCACTCTGGCCGACCCGGCCAGGCGGGGGGCCGTGGTCGGCAGCGTGATGAGCGGCCTGCTGGCCGGGATCCTGCTCAGCCGTACGTTGGCGGGTCTTGTCACCGCCTATGGAAGCTGGCGGGCCATGTTCTGGTGCGGGGTGCCACTGGCCCTGCTGGGGGGGCTGCTGATGGCCCGGATGATCCCGCTGGGGTTGCCTCGCTCCACCCTGAGTTATGCCCGGCTGCTGCACTCCCTCATCGGCTTGTGGCGCCAAGAGCCCGCCTTGCGTCGCGCCACCTTGACCCAGGCCATGCTGTTTTCCTCCTTCAGTGCCTTCTGGACTGTGCTGGCCTTCTACCTCGCCGATCCCGCCTACGGACTCGGTGCCGAGGTCGCCGGGCTGTTCGGGGTGATAGGCGTGGCGGGCGTGGTGGCTGCCCCGTTGGCAGGACGGATGGCCGACAGGCTGGGAGCAAGGCCCGTGGTGCTGGTGGGCGCCCTGTTGGTGGTACTGGCCTGGATCCTGTTCGAGACATGGCTCTCCCTGGTCGGGCTGGCGCTCGGGGTCATCTTGCTGGATCTGGGTGTGCAGAGTGCACTCGTCGCCCATCAGCAGCTTATTTATGGCCTCAGAGCCGAGGCGAGGGGGCGGGTCAATACCCTCTTCATGACGGGCATGTTCCTGGGGGGAACCCTGGGCTCAAGCCTGGCCATGCTGGCCTGGCAGCAGGGGAGCTGGGTCGGTGTGGGTTGGGTGGGCCTCGCGCTGGCGCTGATGGCCTGCTTGACCGCCTTCGCCGGGAGGCGGACTCTGCAACCGGCCTCCTGAGACGAGCGCCGGAGACAATAAAGGCGACCCTGGGGTCGCCTTTCGTCTGCCTGCGCGGCGCCGTGTCAGAGTACCATGGCGGCTATCCAGCCGAAGATCACCAGCGGGATGTTGTAGTGGATGAAGGTGGGCACCACGCTGTCCCAGATGTGGTCGTGCTGACCGTCGGCGTTGAGGCCCGAGGTGGGGCCCAGGGTCGAATCGGAGGCGGGGGAGCCCGCATCCCCCAGCGCACCGGCGGTCCCCACCAGGGCGATGGTCGCCATGGGGGAGAAGCCGAGGTGGATGCACAGCGGCACATAGATGGTGGCGATGATGGGCACAGTGGAGAAGGAAGAGCCTATCCCCATGGTGATGAGCAGACCCACCAGCAACATCAGGAAGGCGGCCAGCCCCTTCTGATCGCCGATCATGGCGGAGACGGACTGTACCAGGCTCTCCACCCCATGGGTCTCCTTCATCACGGCGGCGAAGCCAGCGGCGGAGATCATGATGAAGCCGATGAGGGACATCATGCGCACGCCCTGGGTGAAGGCGTCCTGGCTCTCGCGAAACTTGATGACGCCACCGCAGGTGAAGATGATGAAACCGGCGAGAGCCCCCAGCACTATGCTGTTGGTCATCAGCTGCAGCCCCAGGGCGACGGCGATGGCTAGCAGGGCGACCCAGATGTGGTTGAGGTTCAGCTCGACGGTTTCCGGCTCGGCGGCCAGGATCTTCTCCAGATCATACTGACGCGGCTTGCGGTAGCTGAAGAAGACCGCCACCAGCAGCCCGACGAACATGCCGAGTACCGGAATGGCCATCGCCAGCGGCAGTTGGCTGAACTCGACTGCCACCCCGTTGTCGATGAGGTTCTTGGCCAGGATGTTGTTGAGGAAGATGCCACCAAAACCTACCGGCAGCAGCATGTAGGTCGCGGTCAGGCCGAAGGTGATGACGCAGGCCACCTGGCGGCGATCGATCTGCATCTGGGCCATGACATGCAACAGTGGCGGGATCAGGATGGGAATGAAGGCGATGTGGACCGGGATCAGGTTCTGGGAGGAGATGGAGACCCCCAGTACCGAGGTGAGCAGCAGGCTCTTGACCCAGAGAATGCGGGACGAACTGGCATCCTTGCCGAGCTGGCTGATCACCTTGCGGGCCAGCAAGTCGGTGATCCCGGAGCGGGAGATGGCCACCGCGAAGGCCCCCAGCATGGCGTAGGAGAGGGCGATTTCGGCGCCGCCACCCAGTCCGCCGGTGAAGGTGCTGAGGGTCTGTTCGAGGGAGAGGCCGCCGAGCAGGCCGCCGACGATGGCGCCGATGGCGAGAGAGACCACCACATTGATCCGCAGCAGGCTGAGCACCAGCATCAGCGCCACCGCGATAACAACAGGATTCATTTGATTTCCTTATAGATTGTGTTGCTGTCTGTCGGGGGAAAGTCAGCTAGTTTGCGAAAAACGTGACAAATGTCGAGAAAAAAAACGGCAAAATGGCCTCTTCACGGCATTCCTGCCGTGCTTATCCAGCGTTGTCGGGATGGAATGCTGAAAACGGTGCTGGATGACCCTGTTTATGCCGCTCTGGTCAAACCAGCTGCCCGGCGGCGGCTCCCCTTACGACCTCATGGAAAGAGGCTGCCAAGGCAGCCTCTTTCTCATGCCCCAATGGCACTACTGGGGGTTGTCATCGGTGGGCACGTCCTCCGGAGTGGCCAGGGGCCAACCCCCCAGGCTCTTCCAGCGGTTGACGATATGACAGAACAGCTCGGTGGTGCGCTCGGTGTCATAGAGGGCGGAGTGGGCCTCTTTGTTGTCAAAGGGGATGTTCGCGCTCTGACAGGCCTTGGCCAGCACCGTCTGTCCCAGGGCCAGGCCCGAGAGGGCCGCGGTGTCGAAGGTGGCGAAGGGGTGGAACGGATTGCGCTTGAGACCGGCCCGTTCGGCGGCGGCCATCACGAAGCCGTGATCGAAGGTGGCGTTGTGGGCCACTATGATGGCCCGGCCGCAGTCGCTCTCCTTCATGCCCTTGCGCACCCCCTTGAAGATCTCGGTGAGTGCTTCCTTCTCGTCCACGGCGCCGCGCAGTGGATTGAAGGGGTCTATGCCGGTGAACTCCAGCGCGGCCTTCTCCAGATTGGCCCCTTCGAATGGCGCCACATGAAAATGGAAGATCTGATCGGGCATGAGCCAGCCCTGCTCATCCATCTTGAGGGTATAGGCGGCGATCTCCAGCAGGGCATCGGTCTTGGCATTGAATCCGGCGGTTTCAACATCGATGACGACGGGGTAAAAGCCACGAAAACGGCCCTTGAGGGTGTGAACGGCGTCGGTCATGGTATCTCGGTCGGCGTGAAAGGAGGCGGCATTATGGCAAAAAAGCCGGCCCTTGTCCCTCCTGCGCCGCCATGGTCAAGCCAACTGGTTCTATTAAAAGCAGTTGTGCTTATAATTGGCCACTTCAACCATGGAGGGGAGAGGCGATGAAGAAGCTGGGATTGGCGCACAAGATGTTGCTGGTGGTCTGTCTGCCACTGTTGGCCCTGCTGTTTTTTTCCGGTCGATACGTCTATGAGCGTTATCGGGTCGAGCAGGAGATGAGCCAGGCACAGGCTGCACTCGGGGTGGTGCGGGAGGCGGCGCAGCTTGCCCATGAGCTGCAAAAGGAGCGCGGCATGTCGGCCGGCTTCCTCGGCTCTGGCGGCAACAAGTTCCGTGATGCCCTGCCTGCCCAGCGCAAGGTGGTCGACACCCTGCTGGCGGGTTTTCATCAGGAGCCTGCCTTGCTGGCCTTGTCCGAGGTGCAGCAGGCGCTGGCGGGGCTCACCGCCATGCGTGAGCGGGTTGGCGCCCTGGGAGTCGAGGTGGCGGAGCAGGTTGGCTTCTATACCCGTCTCATCACCCAGCTGCTGGCCGTGGTGGATCAGGTCAGCATCCGCAGTCAGGATGCCACCATAGCGCTGCAGACCAATGCCTACGCCGCCTTCTTGCAGAGCAAGGAACGCATGGGGTTGGAGCGGGCGACCCTGAGCAATGTGTTCGCACGAGACAGCTTCACCCCGGCGCTGTTGCAGCAGTTCATCTCCCTCCTTGCCGCCCAGAACACCTATCTCGAACGTTTCCAGGCGGTGGCGAGTCCGTCCCAGCGCCAGCTGCTGGCCGACAGCCTGGCTTCTCCCGTGGTGGCCAAGGTGGCCGACATGGAAAAACTGGCGTTGGAGAAGGCGGCCGGCGGCGGCTTTGGGGTTGATGCCGAAGCCTGGTTTGCCTTGAGTACCGACAAGATAAGCCTGCTCAAGGAGAGTGAGGATCGCCTCTATCAACAGTTGTACGATCGGGTTGAGCAGATGCGGGCCCGGAGTGCCAGCGACTTCTGGTGGGCCGCCCTTGGCGTACTGCTGTGTGTGGTCCTGACCAGCGCCATCTGCTGGCGGGTGGTGCGCGACCTGCATCTGGGGTTCCTGGCGTTGCATCACACCTTCAAACGGCTGGTGCAGGAGAACGATCTGACGGTGCGGGTCAACTGGCGATCCGGCGATGAACTGGGGGCGTTGGCGCAGGATCTGAACCGCTTCCTCGAACATCTGGAAGGCCTGTTGCTGGCGGTACGCCGCTCCTGTGACGTGCTGGCTCGCAGCGCCGCTGCCTCGGCAGGGGTGATTGCCCAGGTCAATGCCGGTGTAGTCAAGGGCGTTGGCCAGGTGGATCTGGTCGCCACCGCCGCGACCGAGATGGCCTCGACGGTGGCAGAGATTGCCCGCAATGCCACCCAGACCTCGCTGGCGACCCAGCAGGCCATCGGACGTGCCCATCAGGGTGACAAGGAGGTAGACCAGACCATCGACGCCATCCAGCTGGTGGCGGGTACCCTGGTCGATACCCAGCAGTTGGTGGACAACCTGCATCGGGAGACGGAGTCGGTCGGCGAGGCGCTCAACCTCATCAAGCAGATCTCGGACAGAACCAATCTGCTGGCCCTCAACGCCGCCATCGAGGCGGCCCGCGCCGGTGAGTCCGGTCGCGGTTTTGCGGTGGTGGCGGAGGAGGTGAGAGCGCTGGCCTCGCGCACTCAACAGGCGGCGGATGACATCGCGCAGATGCTGGCCCGTCTGCGCCAGGGTGCCAGCCAGGCGGTGACGGCGATGCACCTGGGCACCGAGCAGGCGGGGTTGAGTGTCACTGAAGCGAAACGGGCAGGCAGCGAGCTGACCGATATCGTCAAGGAAGTGCGCAAGGTGAACGACATGACCGCCCAGGTGGCGACCGCCACCGAGGAGCAACGTTATGTGACCGACGATATCCAGCACAATGTGCTGACCATTCGGGAGGTCTATGAGGCCCACCGCCTGCACTCGGAGACCCTGCAGCAAAACAGTGTCGAGCTGGATCAACTGGCCCGGGATCTGACGGCCCGCATCTCCAGCTTCAAGCTGATGGAGCGCCCCGCTCCCCATTGAGGGTTTTGCCCTAAAGCTTGGCTTGCCGCTGCCGATAGTTAATCCGAGATCGTGTGGAGGGCAAGCCGTTGAATGCTTGGTTGTTAGGGTTGATCAGCATATCCGTGAGTATGCAGTTGCAGGCGGGAGTGACCGAGTTCGGTGCCGGTCTGGATCAATCCGTCTGGCGGTTGACCTCGGATACTCAGGTGGAGTGCCGTCTCGAACACCCCATTCCCCGCTGGGGTACGGGGGCCTTCGTCAGCCGGGCCGGTCGCAAGATCAACCTGGACTTCGAGCTGAAGGGGCAGCGGCCTCAGGCCAGGACCCAGACGGTGAGCCTCGGGATCATGCCTCCCAGCTGGCGCCCGGGTGTCTCCGGACGTCAGATAAGCCAGCTGCAGTTCTACCAGCAGTTCGATGGCCTGGTGGCGGGGCAAACCGCCTGGACCATGCTGGACGAGCTGGAGGGGGGCCGCATGCCCACCTTCCAGTACAGAGACTGGTATCGCCAGGACAGGCCGGTGCGGGTGTCGCTCTCCTCGGTCAACTTCAGGGTCAAGTACCAGGCCTTCATGGATTGTCTGAGCGGCCTCTTGCCCTACAGCTTCAACGACATCGCCTTCAGCGTGCTCTCCTATGACAAGAACAGCGATCAGCTGTCGCCTTCCTCCAAGCGGCGGCTGGCAATGATCGGTGAATATGTGAAGGCGGACAAGAGCATAGACGTGGTGGTGATCGACGCCTACAGCGACAGCTACGGCGGGCGCTGGCCCAATCAGAAGCTCTCCGAGAAACGGGCAGATGCCATCAAGCAGGTATTTGTGGATCTTGGCATCGAGGAGGGCAAGATCTCGGTGGAGGGGCACGGCGAGAAACAGCACGTGGCCTCCAACGAGACGGACGCGGGCCGAGCCAAGAACCGGCGGGTAGTGATCAACATGGGGCGTAACGGCACCATCTGAAGTGAAGAACAGTGCGCTCTAACCTGCTCATCTGGCAGGGGGCAGGGGCCAGATCCAGGCTGCAGCGGTCTGTTTTCCCGATAACAGAGATAAAAAAATGCCAGTCGGCTGGGCCGACTGGCATTTTTTTCAAGGGTTCGCGACTTGCTTGGCCAGCTTATTTAGCCAAAGAATCCGGCAGGTTTTCGCGGATCTTGCCGAGCATCTCTTTCAGGACGCGCGGGTTGGCAACCACTATGTTGCCGGAGTTTTCGTAGTTGTGACCACCCACGAAGTCGGTGACGATGGCACCGGCTTCCTTGGCCAGCAGCTCACCGGCGGCAGTTTCCCAGGGCTTCAGGCCGATTTCCCAGAAACCGTCGATGCGGCCGGCGGCCACATAGGCCAGATCCAGCGCGGGGCAGCCGGCGCGGCGGATATCGGCACATTCGATGAACATGCTCTGGAACATCTTCAGGTACGGCTCGATGTGGTGCTTCTGCTTGAACGGGAAACCGGTGGCCAGTACGGTGCCAGCCATCTCTTTTGCCTTGCCGACACGGATACGGTAGCCGTTCAGCTGGGCGCCGTTGCCACGGGTGCTGGTAAACAGCTCGTCACGAATGGGATCGTAAACGACGGCTTGTTCGGTCTTGCCCTTGACGCGCAGGGCGATGGAGACGGCAAAGTGCGGAATGCCTTTGACCAGGTTGGTCGTGCCATCCAGTGGGTCGATGATCCATTGGTAATCCGGATTGGTACCGGCAATCTCACCAGACTCTTCAGCCACGATGCTGTGTTCCGGGTAAGACTTCTTGATGGTATGAATGATGGCCGCTTCGGCTTCACGGTCAACGTTGGTCACGAAGTCGTGGCTGCCTTTTTGGATAGCCTCGATGTTCTCGGGCTGGGAGAAGGCTTTTACTACAACTTGACCGGCGTTGCGCGCAGCGCGCACGGCGATATTCAGCATCGGATGCATAGGTTCACCACTGGATGTTAAAGAACGGGGGATAAAAGGACGCGGTATCTTACCAAGATATTCTGGAATAGCAACCATGGTACCCGCATTCGGTCATGGTGGGTGCTGACAGATCTGACGGCTCCAATAAAGACCTGTTATCGGCTAGTCTTATCGCGACAGCCGGTTAACAGGCTGTGGTGAGCATAGGGACATGAGCCATGAATCTGTCATTAGTCAGTCAAAAACCGTCGGCAGCGACGACATTGGGTGTGCTGGCCGCACTGCGTGCCGCCAGCGAATACGGGGATTACTTCACCGAGGTCAGGGTCGCACAACCGGATAGGTGGCAACCGTCGAAGGAGGAGGCGGCCATCTTGCTGCTGGAAGAAGATGATGCGGCATGGCCGGAGCCGGTCTGGCCCGCTGGCGGTGCTGCCCTGGGCTTGCCCGTGCTGCCTCTGCTGGTTCACCGACAATATGACAGCCCTCCCCAGGGGCCGGATGTCAGGGACCCGCGCTTTTACTTCGTCTCCAATGGCATAGTGCTGGATGAAACTGAACTCGCGGATCCCGCCTGCAGCTTGGTCCTGCAGAGCAAGTTAGAGTCCTATTTCCCGCTTCTCTCCCGCCTCATCCTGCTGCGTCAGCGTCAACCCCTGGTGCTGTGCAGCTGATTGTTCCCCCCCTTCTTTGGGCTGTTCAAGCGGCGCAATATTTGTCATAAGGGGCAGGGAAACATTTTACGCCAGTCGTTGGCATGAATGTTCCAACAGACCGATATTGCGCCGCTTGGCTGTTGTCCCCCGTGGGGATGGGAAGCGGCCCGCGGTGTTCCCGTTACCGGAGGTGAGATGAAGGTCTATGAGTTGAAACGTGCCCCCAACGCCCGCCGGGTCAGGATGTTTCTGGCGGAGAAGGGCATAGAGATGGCCTATCACCAGGTAGATCTGGGGGCAGGGGAGAACCTCGAACCCGCATTTCTGGCCAAGAACCCGGCGGGGCGCATTCCGGTGCTCGAACTCGATGATGGCACCTGTCTCAGCGAGACTGTGGCCATCTGCCGCTACTTTGAGGAGCTCAACCCCGAGCCCAACCTGTTTGGCAACACGGCCCTGGAGCGCGCCACCATAGAGATGTGGAGCCGTATCGTCGAATTCAATCTCTGGCTGCCCACCGGCATGGCGTTTCGCCACATCACCGGCTTTTACCAGGATCGCGAGACCGTCTTTCCCAAATGGGGGGAGGAGTGCAAGCAGCAGGCCCTGGCATGGTTTGCCAGGCTCGATGCCCGTCTTGCCGAGGTGCCCTATGTGGCAGGAGATCGCTTCACCATCGCCGACATATTGGCCCTGTGCACCATCGACTTTGGCAAGGTCGTCGGTCTTCGCATCGCCCCGCAGCAGCATTATTTGCAGGCCTGGCATGAGCGGGTGAGCGCCCGTCCCAGCGCCCAGGCCTGATCATTACGTTTAAACGTCCAAGGAGTCCAAGATGATAGATTTGTACACTGCCGCCACGCCCAATGGGTTCAAGGTGTCGATCGCCCTCGAGGAGCTGGGGTTGCCTTACAAGGTGATCCCGCTGGATTTCTCGACCATGGAGCAGAAGAAGCCCGAGTTTCTGGCCATCAACCCCAATGGCCGTATTCCGGCCATCGTCGATCGGGACAACGGTGACTTCGCCGTGTTCGAATCCGGCGCCATCCTGATCTATCTGGCGGAAAAAACCGGCAAGCTGCTTCCGCAAGATCCCAAGCGCCGCTCCCAGGCCATCCAGTGGCTGATGTTCCAGATGGGCGGTGTCGGCCCCATGATGGGGCAGGCCAACGTCTTCTACCGCTACTTCCCCGAGAAGATCCCGGCGGCCATAGAGCGCTACCAGAAGGAGGGGCGCCGTCTGTTCGAGGTGCTGGACGGTCACCTGGCGCACCATGAGTACCTGGCCGACGAGTACAGCATCGCCGACATCGCCACCTGGCCCTGGGTGCGGATCTATGACTGGAGCGGCATCTCCATCGAGGGTCTGCCGCACCTGCAGGCCTGGATGGCGCGCATGGAGGCCAAACCCGCCTGCCAGAAGGGCATCACCATTCCGCCGCGCAACGAAAGTCCCGATGATCTGGTCAAGCGGGCGCAGCAGATGGTGACCCGCTAGCATGCTGACGATGGCCCCATGACGGGCCATCTCTTTTTATGATTGCCGCCCCATAGCTTCCCCTTCACGTCTGCTGAGTGCTCACCGGCTCACCGGCTCACCGGCTCACCCCTTTCCCGCTGTAATTAAGCCATTTATCAAAAATGGAAGGTCATTCATCTCGATTGATTGTTATGTTATAACGAACCATGTCGGTTGCTAATCATTATCGTTTGGATGGAATGGATGACAAAAATACACGCCTGTTCGGGGTGGTGCGCACTGGCACTGCTGGTGGGAATGAACGCCGCTCACGGCAAGCCGCTGGTCATGGTGGGGCCCTGGGAGATCCACAGTGTCGATCCCGCCAGCAACGGGGTCTTCTTTACCCGCATGCAGGTGGCGGAGACCCTGGTCGAGGTCGACGGCCAGGGCAATCTGCAACCCGGGCTAGCCAGCCAGTGGTCAAGCTCCGGGGATGGTTTGCAATGGCGATTTATCTTGCGCCCCGGGGCCCGTTTTCACGATGGCAGCGAGGTGAGCGCCGAGCAGGTCGCCTTTGCCCTGCAGCAGGCCTGGCGCAAGCCCGGCGTCATGACCAGCGCCCCCATATCGTCCATTGAGGCCCGCGAGGGGGCTTTGCTGGTCACCCTCACCGAGCCCTTCGCCCCCCTGGCCGCCGTGCTGGCTCACCCCAGTACCCAGATCCTGGCGAAGGGGGCCTATGATGCCAGGGGGGAGGTGACCCAGGTCATCGGCTCAGGCCCCTATCGCATCACCCGGTTGCAGCAACCTCAGCGGATCGAGACAGAGCGCTTCGATGGCTGGCAGGGGGCTAAGCCTGCCATCTCGCAGCTGAGCTATCTGACGGTGGGCCGCGCCGAGAGCCGTACCCTGATGGCCGAGAGCGGTCAGGCCGACATCGCCTGGGGGCTGGATCCGGTCAGCATCCGCCGCTTGCAGCAGGCACCCAGGGTCTCCATCGCCTCCGTCACCCTGCCACGCACCATTCAGCTCAAGCTCAATGGGGCTGATCCTCTTCTGAATGATCCAGCTGTGCGCCGCGCCCTCAGTCTCGCCATCGATCGCCGTGGCATGGCGGCGGCCCTGCTGCGGGATCCCGAGATGGCGGCGACCCAGCTCTTCCCTCCTACCCTGGGGAAGTGGCATCAACCCGGACTGACCCCGCTCGCCTATGACGTCAAGGCGGCCCGGGCTGCGTTCGCTACGGCAGGCTGGCTGCCGGGGGCGGACGGCGTGCTGCGCAAGGGGGATGAGCGCTTCGCCCTGACCCTGCGCACCTTCCCGGATCGCCCGGAATTGCCCCTGCTGGCTACGGCACTGCAGGCGCAGTGGAAGGCGGTGGGGGTGGATCTCAGGGTGGCGGTGGGCAACTCGAGCGAGATCCCGGCCGGCCATCAGGATGGCTCGCTCCAGCTCGGCCTCTATGCCCGCAACTTTGCGCTGGTCCCGGATCCCCTGGTCACCCTGCTGGGGGACCTGGCGCCCGCCGGTGCCGACTGGGGGGTGATGAACTGGCAATCCCAAGCCATGGAGCAAAAATTGGCCCGCCTTGGCAAGGAGACCCTGCCCGCCGGGGAGGCCGCGGCACTGCGCCGTGACATCGCCACCACCCTGCAGCAGGAGTTGCCGCTCCTGCCCATCGCCTGGTACCGCCAGAGCGCGGCAGTCAGCCGTGAGCTGAAGGGTTTTGAGCTGGATCCCCAGGAGCGCAGCTACCGTCTGGATAAACTGACGTGGAGCGTACAATGACAGCGGCGCCTTTCTCTGCGGTCATCGGGATCCTGGGTCAGCGGCTGGTGCAGGCGCTGATGGTGGCCCTGCTGGTGGCCGGGCTCTGCTTTCTGATGGTGCAATCCCTGCCCGGGGACATCGCCTTTCGCATTGCCGCGGGCCGCTACGGTTATGACTATGTCACCGCCGAGGCGGCCAATGCGGTGCGCAGCGAGCTGGGGCTGACCGGCTCGGCGCTCTCCCGCTTCGGTGATTGGATGGGGGCCCTGCTGCAGGGGGATCTCGGCAGCTCCCTGGTGACGGGTGCGCCTGTGGCAAGCGAGGTGGGCCACCACCTGGGGGCCACCCTGTCCCTGGCGGTGGCTGCCGTGGCCCTGGCCCTGGTGGTGGCGCTACCGCTCGGCAGCCTGAGCGCCCTGCGCCCCGGGGGATGGTGCGATCGCCTGACCCTGGGCTGGAGCGTGCTGATGCGCGCGCTGCCTCCTTTCCTGCTCGGCCTGGTGCTCATGGTGCTGCTCTCGGTGGAGCTGGGCTGGGTCAGCGCCGCCGGTCACGGGGAGTGGAGCAACCTGCTGTTGCCCGCCCTCACCCTGGGGCTGGGGCTCTCGGGGGTACTCTCCCGGGTGGTGCGCGAGAGCGTGTTCACCGTGGTGCAGTCCGGCTATTACCGCTTCGCCCTGACCAAGGGGCTCTCGCCCGCCCGGGTCTTAAGGCGTCACGGCCTGCGCAACACCGGGGTCAGCGTCATCGCCTACACAGGGGTGCAACTGGTGCTGCTTATCGAAGGGGTAGTGGTGGTGGAGAGCCTGTTCGCCTGGCCCGGCATCGGCCATGCCCTGGTGCATGCCATCTTCTGGCGCGACATCCCCATGGTGCAGGGCACAGTGCTGGTGCTGGCGGCGCTCTTCGTGCTGCTCAATACCCTGACGGATCTGCTCTGTCTCGCCATCGATCCCCGCGGTCCCAAGGAGTCCTGATCATGTCTTTCTCTGTCAAGGCGGGAGCAAGCCTGCTCCTGCTGGTGGTGCTGTTTGCCCTGCTGGGCCCAATGCTCTGGCCTGACCCCGCCGCCCAGGATCTGGTGCAGTTCCTGGCCGACCCCTCCTGG
The DNA here is from genome assembly GCF_037811135.1 of Aeromonas rivipollensis. Lineage (NCBI taxonomy): Bacteria > Pseudomonadati > Pseudomonadota > Gammaproteobacteria > Aeromonadales > Aeromonadaceae > Aeromonas > Aeromonas rivipollensis. Next base: position 1,903,096 of record NZ_CP149130.1, read on the forward strand.
CAGGAGCCGCTCGGGCGGGATCAGATGGGCCGCAGCCTGATGGCGCGGCTCGCGGCGGCGACCCGGCTCTCCCTGTTGCTGGGGATGCTGTGCGTCCTGACGGCGGCCCTGCTGGGGTCGCTGTTGGGCTGGCTCTCAGCCTGGCGCGGTGGCTGGGTCGACGGCCTGCTGCGCAGCCTGGCCGACGGCGTGCTGGCCCTGCCGAGCCTGCTGCTGGTGCTGCTCTTCTCCGCCATGGCCCAGGGGGGCTTCGCCATCCTCTATCTCGGGCTGGCCATGGCCCAGTGGGTGGAGTACTACCGGGTGGTGCGGGCCCGCAGCCGGGCGCTGCTCGCCTCGCCCCAGGTGGAGGCGTCCCGGCTGCTGGGCTTTGGCAACGCCCACATCCTGCGGCGCCATCTCTGGCCCGAGCTGGCCCCCCAGCTGCTGACCATGATGGCCTTTGGCCTCGCCGGGGCCATCCTGACCCTCTCGACCCTGGGTTTCGTCGGGGTGGGCATCCAGCCGCCCACCCCCGAGCTCGGCCTGATGATGACGGAGGCGCTGCCCCACTATCAGGAGGCGCCCCGCCTGCTGCTGGCTCCCATCTTGGTGATGGGAATGATGCTGCTGGCCCTGGTGCTGCTCAATCAGAAGGGCACTCTTCATCCTAGATCCCCACAAGGAGTCACCCCATGACGGCCATTCATATCAAGGGCCTGCAGGTGGATGACGGCCGGCAGACCCTGTTGCAGGCACTGGATCTCACCTTGCTCCCCGGCTCCGCCTTGACCCTGATAGGGGAGAGCGGATCGGGCAAATCCCTGCTGGCCCATGCCCTGATGGGGACCCTGCCTGCCCCCCTGCGTGGCCGGGGTGAGTTGGTGATTGGCATCCGGCATCACAGCCTGGCGGACCCCCAGGCCCTGCGCACCCTCTGGGGGCGGGAGCTGGCCATGCTGCCCCAGGAGCCGGTGCTGGCGCTGGACCCCACCATGGGGTTGCTGTCCCAGGTGGAGGAGGGCTGGCTGGCGGGGGGCAAGGAGGCGCGCTCGCGGGCGCGGGACGCCCTCGAGCGGCTGGGGCTCACCGGGCGGGAGCGTCACTTCCCGCACCAGCTCTCCGGGGGCATGGCCCAGCGCGCCGCCTTTGCTGCCGCCACCCTGGGACAGGCCCGTTTGCTCATCGCCGACGAACCCACCAAGGGGCTCGACAGCCGGGCCAGCGCCAGGCTGCAAACATTGCTGCAGGGCTATCTGACCGAGGGGCGCCACCTGCTGACCATCACCCATGATCTCTCCCTGGCCCGGGCGCTGGGGGGCTGGGTGCTGGTGGTCAAGGGGGGCGAGATAGTGGAGCAGGGGCCCGCCGAGCAGGTGCTGCACACCCCTTCCCATGCCTACAGCCGCGCCCTGCTGGCGGCAGAGCCGTCTGCCTGGCCCGAGGCCGTGCATCCCCCGACCGGCGACTGGCTGCTCAGGGGGGAGGGGCTCGCCATGGGCTACGGGGAGCAGACCCTGTTCGAGGGGCTGGATCTGCCACTGGCCAGAGGGGAGCGGCTCGCCATCATGGCGCCGAGCGGTGCGGGCAAGAGCACCCTCGGCAATGTGCTGCTGGGGTTGCAGCGCCCGCTGCGGGGGCGGGTGCTGCGCCAGGGGGGCATAGCACCGCACCGCTGGCAGAAGCTCTATCAGGATCCGGTGCAGGCCTTCGCCAGCCGGGTGCGCCTCGCCACCCAGTTTGACGATCTGCTGCGCCTGCACAGGCTGCCCCGCCAGCCCCTCACCGACTATCTGGCGAGGCTAGGCCTCGATGAGCGGCTGCTGACCCGGCTGCCGAGCCAGGTGTCGGGGGGAGAGCTGCAACGGCTGTCGCTGATCCGGGCCCTGCTGCTGCGCCCCGTGCTGCTGTTTGCCGATGAGCCCAGCTCCCGGCTCGATCCCCTGAGCCAGCAGAAGACCATCGCCTGCCTGCTAGAGGCGTTGGGGGAGATAGGCTGCGCCCTGCTGCTGGTGACCCATGACGAGGCGCTGGCAGGCAAGGTCGCCGGGCGCTGCCTGCGACTGGGGGCGGCAGGCACAACTGAGCAGGGGCTGGCGCCCACCGAGTTGAGACGGGTGGGCTAAGGGGAGCGAGGCGCCGAAGCATAGGCGCCCGCTCCCTTTCGATGTCGCTTCGACGGGGCAGCAGGCCCCGTCACATTAGAAAAACTTGGGAAAGCAGATTATAAAGATTCGTTCGTTTTTTGTGACATGAATCACTAAGATCACCGCAAGCCAAAGAGCGTCCTGCTCCTGGCGGGTGCGGGTCCTCCGCCTTGCGTTTCACCTTTGATCGACCCTGTTTATTGGATCCCCTCTGCGGTTCTCTGCCAGAGGCGGGCAGCTTTTCGATGATTTTTCGGGACTGAGATATGTATCGGCACAGTTTTTATCCGCTGTTTTTCCTGACCATTCTGATGGTCGCCGTGGGCCAGATGACCCAGACCCTCTATGTGCCCTCCATTCCCATGATGGCGGGGGACTTTCATGTGGCCTCCGGTCAGTTGCAGGCGGTGATGGCCTGCTACCTGATCCCGTACGGCCTCTCCCAGTTTGTCTACGGTCCGCTGTCGGATCGCATCGGCCGTCGCCCGGTGCTGCTCATCGGCATGATGGTGTTTCTGGTGGGCACCCTGACCATTCAGCTGATCCCGCACTTTGCCGCCCTGCTGGCCGGCAGCTTCATCCAGGGGTTGGGCACGGGGGCCGGTGGTGCCATGAGCCGGACCGTGATGCGGGATCGATACAGCGGCGCCGAGCTCAACCGCGCCAACAGCCTGGTGAGCATGGGGGTGATCTTCTCCCCCCTGCTGGCACCCGTGCTGGGGGGCTGGCTGACCGAGCTGTTCAACTGGCGCGCCGGCTACTGGTTCCTGTTCGGCTTTGGCGCCCTGACCACTTTGGCCCTGCTGGCCTGGTTTGGTGAGACCCTGCCGGCGAGCGCCCGTCAGCAACCACTGCGGGTCGGCGCAGCCTATCGCCACGTGCTCGGCAACCCGCGCTTTCAGGGCAACCTGCTCTGCCTGATGGCGACCTTCGCGGGACTCGCGGTATTCGAAGCGGCGGCCGGGGTGCTGCTCGGCGACGTGCTCAAACTGAGTGCCCGCACAGTGAGCGTGCTGTTTGTGCTGCCGCTGCCCGGCTACCTGTTCGGCGCCTGGCTCTCGGCCCGTCTGAGCTTTCGCCTGAGCCAAGGCAAGCTGATGCGCCTTGGCATTGCCTTCCTGGGGCTGGGGGCCCTCATCATACTGGTGCCTGGCCTGTTCGGGGTGGTGAGTGCAGCCTCTCTGGTGGGCGGTGCGGCTGTTTACTTCATCGGCAGCGGCATCCTCTACCCGACCGCCACCTCCTGCGCCATCGAGCCCTTCCCGGGTCAGGCGGGCACCGCCGGGGCCATCCTGGGGGGCATGCAGAACCTGGGGGCTGGAGTGGTCACCCTGCTGGCCGCCAGCTTCCCGATGGAAGGGCAGCTGACGCTGGGGGCCATCATGGTGGTGATGGTGCTGATCGTGGCCCTGAGCTTCCTCTGGCTGCGCCACCATGGCTCCCCCCACGAGCAGATGGCCGTCTGAGTGCATCCAAGTCAGGTGAAGATCCCGCCCTCGTCGGCGGGCTTTTTATTGCCTTGTGCCTGAAGGGAGAGGGTCGCCCGCCGGTTTTGCGGCGGGCTCCACCTTCCGCCATGGCGGGGTCAGGAGAGCGGCAGCCAGCGCCCGTCGGCGGCGTGGCTGGCCATGCTGGCCTCGATGAAGCGCATGCCCGCCACCCCGTCTTCCACAGTGGTGAGCGCCAGACTCTCGGGGGGCGGCGCCTCCCCGGCCGCCAGGGCGTGGATCTGCAAGGCCGCGTCGGTGTAGAGCTGGGCGAAGGCCTCCAGATAGCCCTCGGGATGACCGGCTGGTACCCGGCTGGCATGGGTCGCCGCCGGGCTTGCCACCCGGCCCCTGGTCAGCCGCTGGCTGGCGCCGCCAATGGGGGTCAGCCAGAGCTCATTGGGTGCCTCCTGGCGGAAGATCAGGCTGGCCTTGTCGCCATAGAGGCGGATCTGCAGCCGGTTCTCCTCGCCGCTGGCGACCTGGCTGGCGTTGAGCGATCCGCGCATCCCCTGGGGGTAGCGCAACCAGACCTGCAGATGATCGTCCAGCTGCCGCCCCGGCACGAAGCTGTGCAGTTCGGCAGCGAGCTCATTTGGCAACTGCCCGGTGATGAAGGCCGCCAGCTGATAGGCGTGGGTGCCGATGTCGCCGAGGCAACCCGCCCGCCCTGCGCGTGCCGGGTCGGCCCGCCAGTCCGCCTGCTTGTTCTGACCGGGGGGGATGGGGTTGGCGAGCCAGTCCTGCAGGTATTCCACCTGCACGTAGCGCAGCTTGCCCAGCTCGCCGGCGGCGACCAGCTCGCGGGCGTGGCGCACCATGGGGTAGCCCGAATAGGTGTGGGTCAGGGCAAACAGCCGCCGCTGCTGGCGGGCGAGGCGGGCGAGTTCCTCCCCCTCGGCCAGGGTCAGTGCCAGCGGCTTGTCGCAGATCACGTGGATGCCAGCTTCGAGAAAGGCGCGCGCCACCGGGGCGTGCAGGTGGTTGGGGGTGGTGATGGCCACCACCTCTATGCCGTCGGATCTGGCCGCCTCGGCCTGGGCCATCCTGGCGTAATCCTCGTAGGCGCGGGCCGGATCCAGCCCGAGGGCGAGGGCGCTTGAGCGGGCATTGGCGGGGTCGGCGGAGAGGGCGGCGGCGAGCAGCTCATAGTGATCGTCCATGCGGGCCGCCAGTCGATGCACGGCGCCAATGAAGGCCCCCTGGCCGCCGCCGACCATGCCCAGACGCAGTCGTCTCTTCATTTTTTTTCTCCCATCTTGCCGCCCACACTGCCGCTCCCGCTATCGCCAAGGCCTAGCAGGCTTCTGACCGCCCCCCGCGCCAGGCCGCTGCCCGCGAAGTCATCGAAAGGGTGCTCGGCGACCCGGATGATATGGCGGCGGATGAAGTCGGCCCCCTCGGCGGCGCCATCCTCCGGGTGCTTGAGGGCGCACTCCCACTCCAGCACGGCCCAGCCGGGGTAGTCGTATTGGGCGAGCTTGCTGAAGATGGCGCCAAAGTCTATCTGCCCATCCCCCAGGGAGCGAAAGCGCCCCGCCCGCCCGAGCCAGGGGGCATAACCCCCATAGACCCCCTGGCGCCCCGAGGGCCTGAACTCGGCGTCCTTCACGTGAAAGGCGCGTACCCGCTCGTGATAGAGGTCGAGGAAGGCGAGGTAATCGAGTTGCTGCAACAGCATGTGGCTGGGGTCGTAGAGCACGTTGACGCGAGGATGATCGCCGGTCGCCTCGAGGAAGCGCTCCAGCGTGGCACCATCGAACAGGTCCTCCCCCGGGTGCAGCTCGTAGCAAACGTCCACCCCGGCCTCGTCAAAGGCATTGAGCAGGGGGAGCCAGCGCCGGGCGAGCTCGCTGAAGGCCTCCTCGACGAGGCCAGCGGGGCGCTGGGGCCAGGGGTAGAGATAGGGCCAGGCGAGGGCGCCGGAGAAGGTGACGTGGGCGCTGAGGCCAAGCCTTCGGGAGACAATGGCGGCCGCCTTGAGCTGATCGGCGGCCCACTGGGTGCGGGCGGCGGGTTTGCCGCGCACCGCCGCCGGGGCGAAGCCATCGAACAGGCAGTCATAGGCGGGATGGACCGCCAGCAGCTGGCCTTGCAGGTGGGTGGAGAGCTCTGTGATGACCAGCCCCCGCTCGGCCAGCAGGCCGCTTATCTCGTCGCAATAGTCCTGGCTGGCCGCCGCCCGGGTCAGATCGAACAGGCGCGGGTCCGTCGGCAGTTGCAGGCCGCGAAAGCCGAGGCCGGCGGCCCAGTCCGCCAGGCCGGTGAGGGTATCGAATGGCGGCTTGTCCCCCATGAACTGGGCGAGGAAGATGGCCGGTCCCTTGATGGTCTTCATGGGCACTCCTGAATAAAGGCAGTTAACCCCCTCCTGGCCTCCCCCTTCACAAGGGGGAGGAGTAAAAACTCCCTCCCCTGCGAAGGGGAGGGTTGGGGTGGGGTCTGGGCTCCCGTGAAGGGGAGGCCGGGGTTTTCACATATGACAGCCTTAGAACGGGGAGTCGGGGAAGTAGAACTCCTTGGCCGTCTGCGGGGTGATCAGCACCGAGGGGATGATGGTGTTGGCCGGCAGCCGTTCACCCTTGAGGCGAGCCTCTGCGGTCAGCATGATGGCGTCATACATGAACTTGGGGGAGTAGGAGACGTTGGCCTGGATGCGGGGATCGCTGCCGTCCATCAGGGTCTTGATCGCCCCCTTGGCCCCGGCGCCGCCAAACACCAGCTTGATGTCGGAGCGCTTGGCCTGATCGATGGCCTTGAGCACCCCCACCGCCATGTCATCATCGGCGGCCCAGACGGCGTCGATGTGCTTGAAGCGGGTCAGGAAGTCCTGCATCACCTTGAAGGCGTCATCCCGGTTCCAGTTGCCATATTTGGCGTCGAGGATCTTGATGCCGCCGTGCTGCTTCATCACGCCGGTGAAGGCCTCGAAGCGCTCGTTGTCCAGGGTGGTGGGAATGCCGCGCAGGGCGACTATGTCTCCCTTGCCGTTGAGGGTCTTGGCGATGAACTCCGCCGGCAGCTTGCCGAAGGCGGTGTTATCCCCGGCCACGTAGGCATCCTGGGCGCTGGTGTCGGTCAGCCCCCGGTCCACCACTGTGACATAGACTCCTTTCTGCTTGACCTGGGCCACCGGCTTGGTCAGGGAGGCTGACTCGAACGGGAAGATGACCAGGGTATCCATTTTGTTGACCGTCAGCAGATCCTGCAGCTGGTTGGCCTGTTCAGGGGCATTGGCGGCGGTCTTGACGATCACCTTGAGATCGGGATGGGCCTTCTCCAGATCCTCCTTGGCCTTGTTGGCCCACCAGACGATGCCGGCGGTGAAGCTGTGGGTCGCGGTGGGGATGGAGACCCCCAGGGTCATCTTCTCGGCTGCCGAGGCGCTGCCGGCAGCGATCATCAGGGCGCAGGCGCCCAGGGTGTGCAGCGTTAAGTTGTGTAGCATCTTGTTCATCTTGATAGCCTCTTGACTGTTGGGCTTGTGCCCGTTCCTTGTCGCAGGCGAGGGGAGACCCCGCCACTGGTGTCATTGCCGTTTCTTCGCTTTCATCTTCCTGTCCACAACAGCCTCAACGCCTGTGTTGCATGAAGGCAACCAGGATGATCACTATGCCCTGCACGGCGGCATTGAGGTAAACACTGATGATGCTGGTCAGATTGAGGATATTGCTGATGACCGACAGCAGTATGGCGCCCACCAGGGTGCCGAAGATGCGCCCTTCTCCCCCCTTGAGGGAGGTGCCCCCCACCACCACGGCGGCGATGGCCTCCAGCTCCCACAAGAGCCCTGTGGTGGGGGTGGCTGAGCCCAGACGCGGCACATAGAGCAGGGTGGCGATGCCGACGCAGAGCCCGAGCAGCGCATAGGTGAGCAGCTTGACCCGATCGACCCGGATGGCGGCATAGCGCGCCACCTGCTCGTTGGAACCGATGGCCTGCACATGGCGGCCGAAGGCGGTGCGGTTGAGCAGCAGCCCCCCCGCCAGTGCCACCAGCAGCAGGACCCAGACCGGGATGGGCACCCCCAGCAGGCTGCCGTAATAGACGGGGCTGTAGCTATCGCCGAGGGCATCGTCCAGGGTCAGGGCGCCGCCGTCGGCCAGATAGGTCAGGACGGCCCGAAAGATGCCGAGGGTGCCCAGGGTGACGATGAAGGGCTCAATCTTGCCGCTGGTGATGAGCAGGCCGTGACCGGCGCCAAACAGCAGGCCGAGCAGCAGGGCCAGCCCTATGCCGAGCACAACCACCAGCAGGGGGGCATCCGCCAGCACCCCGGCGCCGAGCCGGTTCATGATGAGGATCATGGCCCCGGCGATCAGGGCGGCCATGGCACCGACCGAGAGATCGATGCCGCCGGACATGATAACGAAGGTCATGCCCACCGCTATGATGCCGATGAAGGCGGTGCGGGTCAGCACGTTGAGCAGGTTGTCCAGGGTGGCGAAGTCGGGGTTGAGCAGGGCGCCGAGCAGGCACAGCAGGATCAGCCCCAGCAGCGGGCCCGTCGCCGATAGCAGGGAGAGCAACCGCTCTTTGCGGGTGTCAGTGGGTACCGGTTGCATAGGCGATCAACTCCTCTTCGGTCAGATGGTGGGCGGGCAGCACCGCCTGGAGGCGGCCGGCCCGCAGCACGGCGACTCTGTGGCACAGGCCGATCAGCTCGATCAGCTCGCTCGAGATGACGATGACGGCGCGCCCCTCGGCGGCCAGTCGCTGGATCAGGAAATAGATGTCACGTTTGGCGCCCACATCCACCCCCCGGGTGGGCTCGTCGAGGACGATGACCCTGGGGTCCGGGTGCAGGAACTTGGCGAGGGCCAGTTTTTGCTGATTGCCCCCCGACATCATGCGGGCCCGGGCCGAGTGGGAGCCGGCCTTGATGCCGAAATCATTGATGGCCCGGGTGAGGGCCGCCTGCTCGGCCCCCTTGTCCAGCCAGGGGTGGGCATAGCGCGCCAGCGTCATCAGGGTGAGGTTCTCGGCCAGCCCAAGGTCGATGTGCAGCCCCTTGCCCTTGCGATCCTCCGGCAGATAGGTGAGCCCCTGGCGCATGGCGGCGAGCGGACTGTCGATGCGCACGGCCTTGCCCGCCAGCTGGATCCTGCCCGCTTTGCGCTCGCGCAAGCCGAGGATGGCCTCGAAGGCCTCGGTGCGACCGGCCCCCACCAGCCCCGCGAAGCCATAGATCTCGCCGCTGCGCACCTCGAAATCGAGGTCAGTCACCCAGCCGGGGACGCAGAGCCCGCTCACCGCGAGGGCGATCTCGGTGTCCTCCGGCGGCGGCAGCCTGGGGGGGAACATGTCCGACATCTCGCGTCCTACCATGAGGTTGGCCATCTGCTGGCGGGTTAAGGACGCCGTCTCCCCCCGGCTGACGAAGCGGCCATCGCGCATGACCACCACCTCGTCGGTGATCTGTTTGACCTCGTCCAGCTTGTGGGAGATGTAGATGATGGTGGTGCCCTGTGCCTTGAGCCTGGCGATGAGGGCGAACAGCCGCGCCGTCTCCCCCGGGGTCAGGGTGGCGGTCGGTTCATCCATGATCAGCAGGCGGGCCTGGCGTGACAGCGCCTTGGCGATCTCCACCAGCTGCTTCTCCGCGACGATAAGCTGCCGTACCTTGGTGGAAGGGGGGCGTTGCAGCCCGACCAGCTCCAGATAGTGCTGCGCCCGGGTCGCCATGGTGCGCTCGTCCAGCAGGCCGCCCCTGGTCAGCTCATGGCCGAGGAAGAGGTTCTGGGTCAGGGTCAGGTGCTCGGCCAGGTTGAGCTCTTGATGAATGAGCACTATGCCCGCCTGTTCCGCCTCCCGGGAGGAGTGCCAGCTGCGCTCCTCGCCATCGATGCGGACCACACCGGCGCTGATGGGCTCGTAACCGGCGAGGATCTTCATCAGGGTGGATTTGCCCGCGCCATTCTCCCCCAGCAGGCCGTAGACCCGCCCCGGTGCCAGGCTGAAGTCGACCCCGTGCAGCACCCGGATGGGGCCGAAGTCCTTGCAGACGCCGCTAAATTCGACACTGAGGCTCATCAGCTTCTCCTTTGATGCTTATCTCGCGCTGTATGCTGATGGGGGCTTGCATCAGGCGCTGGCTCTGCTGACGAGCCGATGGGGGAGCAGGCGCCCGATCAGCGGAGTGTCGGGGGCGTTCAGGCGCAGCAGCAGCAGTTGGGCGGCCTCGGCACCGAGCTCCTCCATGGGCTGCGCCATGGTGGTGAGCGGTGGATTGAGCTGGGCGGCCATGGGTATGTCATCGAAGCCCATGATGGCGATGTCGTCCGGGATGCGCAGCCCCGCCTCCTGCAAGCGGTGCATCAGGCCTATGGCCAGCGCATCGGCGACGGCGAAGATGGCGGTCGGGCGTTGCGGGCAGTCGAGCAGTTGTTGCGCCGCCTCGGCCCCGGCCAGGAAGCTGAGGCTGGTGACCCTGATATTCCACTCATCCGCCAGCGCGAGGCCGGCTTCTGCCAGGGCCTGGCGGACCCCGGCCTCCCGCTGGCGGGCATAGAGATAGGCGGGATCCGCGCCTATGAGCGCGATGCGGCTGTGGCCCCGGCTCAGTAGATAGCGGATCGCCTCCGCCGCCGCCCCCTGGTTATCTATGCCCACGTAGGGAACCGGCATGGCGGGGTCAAACTCGCAGCAGGCGACCCAGGGCAGCGCGTTGATCTCCTGGCTCAGTCCCTGCTGGATGGAGTCGGGATCCAGACAGATGGCGCCGTCGGCCCTGTGGGTGCGCAGCAGCTCGAAGGCCGAACGTTCCCGGCCCGGATCGGCGCCGGTGTCGCACAGCAGCACGAAGTAGCCGTGCTGGCGAACCACTCGGTCTATGCCGCGCACTATCTCGATGTAGAAGGGGTTGCCGAGGTCGGGCACCATGATGAGCAGCAGCCAGCTTCTGGCGGTGCGCAGGCTGTTGGCCAGCTGATTGACGCGATAGCCGAGCTCCTCGACGGCGCGATTGACCTTGGCCTGGGTCTTGCCGGTGACGCCCTCCTGATGGTTCAGCACCCTGGAGACGGTGGCGACTGACACCCCGGCCCGCGCCGCGACGGCGGCCATGGAGACGGGATTGACGGGGGCGGGGGAGCGGCGCATTCCAGGTTCCTGTGGTTAAAATGTAATCGATTACATTTTTAGGTGACACAGGGACAGTTCGCAAGCTGGAGATAACAAAAAAATAACAATCGGCTATCGCATTGATATTATGTGCATTTTTAATGGCGATTTTGCTGTGGTGGGGGCAGGGCAGGGACTGGGAATAAAAAAAGCCCGTCATATCAATGACGGGCTTTTGCACTAGGTACCCCGGAGATGCCGTTGCCGGTTTGGGCCCTTGAACCGTGAGTTCAAGGCGGAGTTCTAAACTGGCCGCAGGCTTCTCGGTCGGGCCGAGCATGCGCAATAGTCAGAAGATAGAACTCCTGTTGGGTATGATTATCGGCTCGGGGACTTGAACCGGCTGACGCACACCCCAGGGAATTTTAAAACGGGTCGCGCTTAGGGCTTAAGGCCCTCATCGCTGGAATCACCATATTGTCCGTGCTCGATCAAGGCCGCTTCTATGGTGCGCTGCAGCATCTTGATCCGCTTGTCCATGGTCTCAGAGTATTGGTGGTTCTTGTCTTTTTCAAGGCAGAGCTCATGACAGAAATTGAGCGCCGCCATGATGGCAAGCTGTTCATTGCTGGAGACCTTGGAGCGTTGGCGCAGCTCGATAAGCTTGTCACTCAGCTGGTCGGCGGCCTGGCGCAGGGCATCCTGTTGTCCCAAGGGACAGGATACCTTGTAGGGACGTCCCAAAATGACGATTTCTACGGCCTCTATGCTCATGCCTTCCTCAATACGGCGGGGCTGATTCCCGTCTTTATCCACGTGGACAACTGGGCGGGACTATATAGCGCAGATGCAGAAGTTTCAAGGCCTTGCTGGCTCTGGGAGGGGGAGAATGCTAGGATCTCGGCCATAATTTTTGCATATTTGCCTGAACTTTGAGCGGATCTTCGATGAGCAAAACGAACCCCCTGAAATACACGACCGTGGCCGACCTGATGGAGCAACACGAGCTGATGGCGACGGCTGTCGAGGCCCATGGCGTGATCTGCGGCCTGGTGTGCGGCGGCGTGGTACTGGATGACAAGAGCTGGCTGCCCCCTTTCAACGATCTGATCAACGATGGTTTCGGCCTGCCGGCGCCGGTGCGCCAGGTGATGACCGATCTCTATCAGGGGGTCATCGAGAGCCTGATGGCGCAAAAAGGGGTCGAGCTGCTGCTGCCAAGCGACGAGGCGCCCCTCGACGAGCGCATCGATGCCCTGGTGGACTGGTCCCAGGCCTTCCTGGCCGGTTTCGGCGTGGTGCAGCAGGAGCTCTCCAAGGCCTCCGAGGAGCTGCAGGAGATGATCCAGGACATTGCCAGCATCACCCAGGTCTCCGCGGAGTTCGATCAGGAAGATGACGAGAACGAAGCCTCCTTCCTGGTGCTCTACGAACACGTGCGCCTCGGGGTCATGATGGCGTTCGAGGAGTTTGGCAAGCGCCCTGATACCCCGAACACCCCGCCGACCCTGCACTGAATGCCGGACGAGTCCCCACACTGACACGTAAAAAGAGCGCCTGATGGCGCTCTTTTTACGTGACGGCTCTGCCAGGGGGGAGGGGGCGCTCGGCGCTGCCTTGCATGCCAACTGACGGTGGCAAATCGGTTTTTTGCCCGTGGCCTCGCATCCCGCCCCCCGGCTTTGTGATAGCATTGGCCCACGTTTTTAGCCTATGCCCTCTTCTCATGTCTCATTCTGATCCGGTTCACGTCGACGTGGCTATCGTCGGCGGTGGTATGAGCGGCGCCGTGCTGGCCCTCTCCCTCGCCGCCCTGAAAGGGCCGAGCGGTGCCCCCCTGCAGATCCTGCTGCTGGAGGCGAGCGCCCCCGAACTTCATCGCCACCCCGGCTTCGATGCCCGTGCCATCGCGCTCTCCGCCGGTACCTGCGAGGCGCTGGCCCGTCACGGGCTCTGGTCCCGTTTTGCCCCTCACTGCGCCCCCATCACCCATATCCATGTCTCGGATCGGGGCCACTGCGGCCAGACCCGGCTCACGGCGGCGCAGTTTGGTCTGCCCGCCCTCGGCCAGGTGATCGAACTCTCTGCCGCCGGCATCGAGCTGCAGCAGGCAATGGACGCCACCGCGAACATCAAGCTGTGCTGTCCGGCCCAGCTTTCGACCATAGCGCCGCAGGAGGAGGGGGTGACCCTGACCCTCGCCAGCGGAGAGCGCTACCAGACCCGGCTGCTGGTGGCGGCCGATGGGGGCAACTCCTTCGTGCGCCAGCATTTCAAGCTGCCGGTCAGTCGCCATGACTATGAGCAGAGCGCCATCATCGCCACGGTCAAGACCGCCGAGGATCCCGCCGGCCGGGCCTTCGAGCGCTTCACCGAAGGGGGCCCGCTGGCGCTGCTGCCCATGCAGGAGGGGCTCTCCTCCCTGGTGTGGAGCGTCGCCCGGGACGAGGCGCAGGCCCTGATGGCGCTGGATGACGCCGCCTTTCTGGCCCGCCTGCAGCAGGCCTTTGGCTGGCGGCTCGGGCGCTTCGTGCGCACAGGGGCGCGTCACCTCTACCCCCTGGTGCTGACGGTGGCCGACTATCCGCTGGCCCAGCGCACCGTGCTGGTGGGCAATGCCGCCCACTTGCTGCACCCCATCGCCGGTCAGGGCTTCAATCTCGGCATGCGCGACCTGGACTTGCTCACCCAGGGGGTGGCCCGGGCGCTCGCGGCCGGGGAGGATATCGGCAGTTTCGAGGTGCTGAGCGCTTATTGGCAGCGGCGCAAGGGAGATCAGGAGCAGACCATCTGGCTCACCTCCTCCCTGGCCCAGCTCTTCTCCAACGGTCATGCGCCCCTGGTGGCTGGCCGCAATCTGGCGCTCTCCCTGATGGGGCGACTGCCCTGGCTGCAGGCACCGCTCGCCTCCCGCACCCTGGGGTTCGTCGCCGACCTGTGTCGAAAATGAGGTGTGCCGAGAAGAGGCCGCAGCGGACAACTTGATGAGGGGATGCCAGCGGGCGTTCCCCTGCTGATCCCGGCGATCAGCCACGAAAGGATAGAGATGATGCAGATGCAAAATGTGGATGTGGTGATTGTGGGGGGCGGCATGGTGGGCCTGGGGCTCGCTGCCGCCCTCAAGAACAGTGCGCTCAAGGTCGCCATCGTCGAGGGACAGTTGCCCGACACCCGGCTCGGGGAGGCACCGGACAACAGAGTCAGCGCCCTTAGCCTCGCCAGCCAGCGCATCTTGCAGGGCGTCGGGGCCTGGGACGGGATAGTGGCGCGGCGCCTGCAACCCTACGACAGCATGGAAGTGTGGGAGCAGGACAGCTTCGGCCATATCGATTTTGATGCCGCCAGCTTGCGCCAACCGGCACTCGGCCACATCGTCGAAAACCGGGTCATCCAGCTGGCTCTGCTCGATGCCATTGCGGGGGCTAGCAACATCAGCCTGCTTACCCCGGCCCGGGCCCAGAGCCTGCAAGTGAGCGATGCGGGGGCCCTGTTGCTGCTGGAAGATGGCCGCGCCCTCTCGGCCAGGGTGGTGGTGGCCGCCGACGGTGCCCACTCCTGGGTGCGCCGCCAGGCGGACATACCGCTCACCAGCTGGGACTACGGCCACCACGCCCTGGTGGCGACGGTGCGCAGCAAAGAGCCCCACGAGGCGGTGGCCCGCCAGATCTTCACCCCCGACGGCCCGCTCGCCTTCCTACCCCTGTGGCAACCGGATCTCTGCTCCATCGTCTGGTCGGTGCCCGCCGTTCGGGCCGAGGCGCTGTGCGCCCTGGACGACGAAGGGTTCAATCGCCAGCTCACCGCCGCCTTTGATGGGCGGCTGGGACTGTGCAAGGTGGAGGGGCCCCGCAGCGCCATCCCGCTCACCGCCCGCTACGCCCGGGATTTTGCCCGCGAGCGGCTGGTGCTGGTGGGGGACGCGGCCCACACCATACACCCGCTGGCGGGGCAGGGGGTCAACCTGGGCCTGCTGGATGCGGCGGCCCTGGCCGAGCAGCTCCTCAAGAGCCAGAGCGCGGGGGCGGATATCGGCCTGCTGGCCAACCTGCGGGGCTATGAGCGCTGGCGCAAGAGCGAGGCTGCCCGTATGCTGGCGGCGATGGAAGGGCTCAAGCGGCTATTTGGTGGCAGCCACCCTCTCAAGAAGCTGGTGCGCGGGGTGGGACTGCGGGCCGTCGATGGTCTGGCGCCACTCAAACAAGGGGTTATTCGGGCGGCCATGGGGTTAGAGGGTGAGCTGCCCACCCTGGCCAAGGGTGAAAAAATCTAATCTTACTCCCGGGTTTTGACAATAAAACTAATCTGACAAGGCTGAATGCCCCTCCGAGGTGTCAGCCTTTAATGTTGGCGGGAAGCGAAACGTTTTTCTGTAAATTGTGACGTAACGGTAAAAATCAACATTAAATCTCGTACATGCCGGGTTTGTACTGTTTTTATCACTGTTTTTGTCTTAGTGTCTGGTGTCAGTTTGTCGGGGCGGTATTAGTTTTTTTTGAGCGGCACCCAGGCGCTCTTGTCATATAATCCGCACCGTTCAAGGAATCACTCCTGCCCCACGGGTGGGAACGAGCACAGACCTTGCGGTCCGCCCTCCCGCTGTGCAGGGGAGCCGAAGCGGATTGCGAGCCTTGTCGCGAACGCTTAAGGAAACACAGCGATGATCCAGACTACTGTACTGCATCCCAAACACCTGGAAGCTGGCGCCAAGATGGTGGACTTCCACGGTTGGGAAATGCCCATCAACTACGGCTCCCAGCTGGAAGAGCACCACGCGGTGCGCAGCGATGCGGGCATGTTCGATGTCTCCCACATGACCATCGTCGATTTGACCGGCGAGCGGGTCAAAGCCTTCCTGCAACACCTGCTGGCCAACGACGTGGCCAAGCTCACCGTCCCCGGCAAGGCCCTCTACAGCGGCATGCTCAACCCGGAAGGCGGCGTCATCGATGACCTCATCACCTATTTCCTGACCGATACCTTCTACCGCCTGGTGGTGAACTCCGCCACCCGCGAGAAGGATCTGGCCTGGATCCGTCACCACGCCATCGACTTTGGGGTGAGCGTGACCGAGCGCCCGGAGCTTGCCATGATCGCGGTGCAGGGCCCCAACGCCAAGGCCAAGGCGGCCAAGGTGTTCACCCCCGAGCAAAATGCGGCTGTCGAAGGCATGAAGCCCTTCTTCGGTGTGCAGGCCGGTGATCTCTTCATCGCTACCACCGGCTACACCGGCGAAGATGGCTACGAAATCGTGGTCCCCCAGGAGAAGGCGTGCGATCTGTGGCAGGCCCTGCTGGACAACGGCGTGGCCCCCTGTGGCCTCGGCGCCCGTGACACCTTGCGCCTGGAAGCGGGCATGAACCTCTACGGCCAGGACATGGACGAGTCAATCTCTCCGCTCGCCGCCAACATGGCCTGGACCCTGGCCTGGGAGCCTGCCTCCCGCCAGTTTATCGGTCGCGCCGCCCTGGAAGACCAGAAGGCCGCCGGCACCCAGCCCAAGTTGGTGGGTCTGGTGATGATCGATAAAGGCGTGCTGCGTGCCGGCATGCCGGTCACCTTCACCACAGCAAGCGGCGAGACTCGGGAGGGGGTGATCACCTCCGGCTCCTTCTCGCCCACCCTGGGCTACAGCATCGCCCTGGCGCGGGTGCCCCGCGACATCGGCGCTGAAGCCCAAGTGGAGATCCGCAAGAAGCTGGTCACCGTGAAGGTCACCAAGCCGGCCTTCGTGCGCAACGGCCAGCCCCTGGTGTAATCATTGATTGCGGCGAAGGGTGTCCCTTCGCCGACCCCATTTTGTTGAAGCGATCCAAGAGCATAAAGGAAGCACAAATGAGCCATATCCCGAGCGAACTGAAATATGCCACCTCCCACGAGTGGGTCCGTGTTGAAGCCAACGGCGAGGCCGTGATCGGTATCACCGAGCACGCCCAGGATCTGCTGGGTGACATGGTGTTCGTCGATCTGCCGGAAGTGGGTAAGCAGGTGAGTGCCGGCGAAGATTGCGCCGTGGCCGAGTCGGTGAAAGCCGCCTCCGACATCTACAGCCCGGTGAGTGGCGAGATCCTGGCCATCAACGAAGAGCTGGAAGGCAGCCCCGAGCTGGTCAACTCCGACCCCTACGGTGCCGGCTGGCTGTTCCGCATCAAGCTGGATGACGCGGGCGAGCTCGCCAACCTGCTGGATGCCGAAGGCTACCAGAACGTGGTGGACGAAGAGTAATGCCCCCGGGCCCTGCCAACACAGCAGGGCCCCTTTGTATGACCGCCAGCCTGGCACAGGCCGACTGGCGAAAGGGTGAAGTCGCCCGCGCCTGCCCTTTGCCCAGCTGGCGTCGCCAGGGGGCAAGCAGGCAGCTCCGCCACAAGGCGATCCCCTGTGGATGCTGTCGCAGCATCCGGTGCCGCACCCTGTCTGCGGTGCCCAGAACATGAGTGGAGTCGGTATCCGCCGACGATCAGGAACATCAGGTCTTGGTTATCAGGATTTCATGCCAGGACTTATTTACCAGGAAATAGGGAAATGACCCAGTCACTGTTTGAACTCGAGCAAAAAACCGATTTCATCCGCCGTCACATAGGCCCGGGTGAGGAAGAAGTGCGGGCCCTGCTCGCCACCGTGGGCGCAGAGAGCCTGGACGATCTGATTGAGCAGACGGTCCCCGCCGCCATCCGCCGCCCGGGCCCGCTCGGTATCGGCGCCCCCATGACCGAAGTGGAAGCCCTGGCCAAGCTCAAGGGCTATGCGGCCAAGAACCAGATCGCCAAGAGCTACATCGGCATGGGCTACCACGACACTCACGTGCCCCACGTCATCTTGCGCAACGTCTTGGAAAACCCGGGCTGGTACACCGCCTACACCCCCTATCAGCCGGAGCTGGCCCAGGGCCGTCTCGAGGCCCTGCTGAACTTCCAGCAGCTCACCCTGGACTTGACCGGCATGGATCTGGCGAGCGCCTCCCTGCTCGATGAAGCCACCGCCGCCGCCGAAGCCATGGCGCTCGCCAAGCGCATGGCCAAGTCCAAGTCCAACCTCTTCTTCGTGGCCGACGACGTGCACCCCCAGGTGATCGACGTGGTCAAGGAGCGCGCGGTGCACTTCGGTTTCGACGTGGCCGTGGGCCCCGCCTGTGACGCGGTAAGCGAGGAGGTGTTCGGTGCCATGTTCCAGTACCCGTCCACCACCGGCAATGTGACCGATCTGCGTTCCCTGATCGCCGCCGTCCAGGCCCAGAAGGGACTGGCCTGCGTGGGTGCCGACATGCTCTCCCTGCTGCTGCTCAAATCCCCGGGTGAACTGGGGGCCGACGTGGTGTTCGGCTCCGCCCAGCGCTTCGGCGTGCCCATGGGCTACGGCGGTCCCCACGCAGCCTTCTTCGCCACCCGCGACGCTTACAAGCGCTCCATGCCGGGCCGCATCATAGGCGTCTCCAAGGATGCCCGTGGCAAGAGTGCCCTGCGCATGGCGATGCAGACCCGCGAGCAGCACATTCGCCGCGAGAAGGCGAACTCCAACATCTGTACCGCCCAGGTGTTGCTGGCCAACATGGCGAGCTTCTACGCCGTCTACCACGGCCCTGTGGGGCTGAAAACCATCGCCTCCCGGGTCCATCGTCTGACCAGCATCCTGGCGCTGGGGCTCACCGCCAAGGGGCTGACCCTCAAGCACGACAGCTGGTTTGACACCCTCACAGTGCTGACCGCGGCCAAATCAGAGCTGATCGCCAAGGCCGAAGGGCTGGGCATCAACCTGCGCGCCGATCTGGACGGTGCTGTCGGCGTGTCCCTCTCCGAGACCACCACCCGTGGCGATGTGGCCGAGCTGTTTGATCTGTTCCTCGGCCAAGGTCACGGCCTGGATATCGAGGCCCTCGACAAGGCGGCTCAGGGCCATCAGGCCATCCCGCAGGATCTGCTGCGCACCGACGCCGTGCTGACCCACGAGGTGTTCAACAAGTACCACTCCGAGACCGAGATGCTGCGCTACATCCACCGTCTCGAAGCCAAGGATCTGGCCCTGAACTACGCCATGATCTCCCTGGGCTCCTGCACCATGAAGCTCAACGCCACCGCCGAGATGATACCGGTGACCTGGCCCGAGTTTGGCAAGCTGCACCCCTTCGCCCCGCTGGCCCAGACCCAGGGTTACCAGCTGCTGCTGGCAGACCTCGAAGACTGGCTGGTGAAGGTGACAGGTTACGACGCCGTCTGCATGCAGCCGAACTCCGGCGCCCAGGGGGAATACGCGGGCCTGTTGGCCATCAAGAAGTACCACGAGTCCCGCGGCGAGGGGCATCGCGATGTCTGTCTCATCCCGGCATCGGCCCACGGCACCAACCCGGCCTCCGCCCAGATGGCGGGCCTCAAGGTCATCGTCACCGCCTGCGACAAGTTCGGTAACGTCGATCTCGACGATCTGCGTGCCAAGGCCGCCGAGGTGGGGGATCAGCTCTCCTGCCTGATGGTGACCTACCCCTCCACCCACGGGGTGTACGAGGAGACCATCAAGGAGGTGTGCGACATCGTTCACCAATATGGCGGTCAGGTGTACCTGGACGGCGCCAATATGAACGCGCAAGTCGGTTTGACGGCGCCAGGCTTTATCGGCGCGGACGTGTCGCACCTCAACCTGCACAAGACCTTCGCCATCCCCCATGGCGGTGGCGGCCCGGGCATGGGCCCCATCGGCGTGAAGCAGCACCTGGCCCCCTTCGTGGCCGGTCATGCGGTGGTCAAGACCGATAAAGAGAGCCGTGACAACGGCGCCGTGTCTGCCGCACCCTTCGGTTCGGCCAGCATTTTGCCCATCAGCTGGATGTACATCGCCATGCTGGGTGACGAGGGGCTCAAGAAATCCACCCAGGTGGCCATCCTCAACGCCAACTACCTGGCCAAGAAGCTCGGCGAGTCCTTCCCCGTGCTCTACACCGGGCGCAACGGCCGGGTGGCCCACGAGTGCATCCTGGATATCCGTCCGCTCAAGGAGGCCTCCGGCATCAGCGAGATGGACGTGGCCAAGCGCCTGATGGACTACGGCTTCCACGCGCCGACCATGAGCTTCCCGGTGGCGGGTACCCTGATGGTCGAGCCGACCGAATCCGAATCCAAGCGCGAGCTGGATCGCTTCGTGGAAGCCATGACCGCCATCCGTGCCGAGATAGCCCGGGTGCAGGATGGGCACTGGAGCCTGACCGACAACCCTCTGGTCAATGCGCCCCACACCCAGGACGACGTGATGGACGAGCAGTGGAGTCGCGGCTACAGCCGCGCCGAAGCTGTCTTCCCGTCCGAGGCCGTGCGCGCCAGCAAGCTGTGGCCCTCGGTCAACCGCATCGATGACGTCTACGGGGATCGCAACCTGTTCTGCTCCTGCGTTCCGACCGAGGATTACGCCAACTAATAGCGGCGCCCGGAAGGGCTGACAGCCCATAAGCACAAGGCCACCCCATCGGGTGGCCTTGTTGTTTGTGACGTCCCCAAACGGCTGCTCAGCCCCGGCGTGCCGCCTCTATGGCGGCGATATCTATCTTGCCCATCTGCATCATGGCCTCGAAGGCGCGTTTGGCAGCCTCGGGGTCGGGATCGGTGATCGCCTCGGTGAGGGCGAGGGGGGTGATCTGCCAGGAGATGCCCCACTTGTCCTGGCACCAGCCGCACTCGCTCGCCTGACCGCCATTATCGATAATGGCGTGCCAGTAGCGATCCGTCTCGGCCTGGGTCTGGGTGGCGACCTGGAACGAGAAGGCCCAGCTGTGGCTGACGCCGGGGCCGCCATTGAGCCCTAGGCAGGGGATCCCCATCACCCTGAACTCGACCGTCAGTACATCCCCTCGCTTGCCGGCGGGGTAGTCGGCCGGGGCGCGGTGCACGGCGTCGACGGCGGAGTCGGGGAAGGTACTTGCGTAAAACCGTGCCGCCTCCTCGGCATCCCCGTCATACCAGAGGCAAATCCTGTTCTTTGCGGCTGTCATCATCTCGTGGCTCCTGCCGGTTGCTGTCATCCTATGCCCCTCCCTTTCTCTTACCCCAGTGGTTGCTACCTGGCGCCCTCTGTTGCCAGCCGGGGAGTTGCATGATGTCGTCAAGTGTAGTGGCATAGGGATCCGGGCCGCCCGGTTTGGCGTGCAGAGCGACGGGCAGGGCGACCCTATGCCCCGCCAATGACAAGAGAGGTGTGCGCGATGGACAGTACCCAGCGATTCTCGACCCGGGTCGAGGCCTATGTGAAGTACCGCCCCGGTTATCCGGCAGCCATGCTGGACTTTCTGGCCCAGGAGCTTGCCATGGGGCCCGAGGCCCAGGTGGCCGACATAGGGGCGGGCACCGGCATCCTGACGGCCCTGCTCGCACCCCGGGTGGCGCGGGTCTGGGCGGTGGAACCCAATGACGAGATGCGCGCCGCCGCCAGACGGCTGCTGGCGGATGTGGGCAACATCGGCTGGTCTCACGGCAGTGCGGAGGCCACAGGGCTGCCGACGGGCTCGGTGGATCTGGTCACTGTCGCCCAGGCGTTTCACTGGTTCGATCGCGCGGCCTTCCGGCAGGAGTGTCAGCGCCTGCTCAGACCCGGTGGCCGGGTCGCCCTCATCTGGAATGACAGGCTGACCGACACCCCGTTTCTCAAGGCCTATGAGGAGGGGTTGCACGCCTATTCCGGGGATTACGAGGAGGTCAATCATCGCAACCTCGGCGAGCACGATTTTCGTGCCTTCTTCGAGGGGGAGTATCGGCTCGATCGCTTCGAGAACCGCCAGTTGTTCGATCTGGACGGCGTGCTGGGGCGGCTCAACTCCTCCTCCTATGCCCCCGCCGTTGGCACCCCGGCCCATGAGCAGATGACGGCGCTCATTCGCCGCGAGTTTGGCCGAAATGCGGTGGGCGGCAGGGTTTCTTTCAACTATTGCACCCTGGTCTACAGCGGCAGGGTGTCGGCCTGACAGGAGCCGGTTTCCCGACATGACAAGGCCCTCGTCGTTCACGGCGAGGGCCTTTGTTATTTCCCGGGTACCTCCTTTTGCTGTGCTGCGAAGCAGACAGTCGCGAGGGGGACTTGTGACCTTAGCCCTGGTTTATGCCCAGGATGGCCATGGCCTTGGCCAGGGTATCGACGGATTCCTGATGCTTGCCCGCGTTATGCAGGGTCTCTCCTTCGGCCCTGAGCTGCTTCACCTCGGCCAGTTTCTCGGCACTGAGGGCGGGGTTCGTGGCCAGGGCATCATCAATCTTCTTCATGTCCATGGGACAGTGGAAGGCGATGGCGCTCCCGGCGAAGAGCAGGGTTGCCAACAACAGCATGAGTCTCATTTTGACGACCTCCTTGATGGGATCCCGTTAAGAATAGCCCCACAGGGCAGGGACTATTGGGTTGAACCGGGCAAGAAACAGACGCTACCATGATCTTTTCGTCACGAGGAGGCGCCATGACACTCACAAGGTTGCTGTCACCCCTGACCAGTCTGGTGATCTTCATTCTGGGTCACGGCATGTTCAATACCCTGCTGACGGTGCGCCTCTCGGCAGAGCAGGTGTCGGTGCAGGCCATCGGCCTGGTGTCGGCGGCCTATTTCGGGGGCCTGGTGCTGGGGGCCTTCATCAACGCCCGCCTCATCATTCGGGTGGGCCATATCCGGGCCTATGCGGCTTATGCCTCCTTGCTCTGTTTCCTGTTCCTGCTGCACGGCATGGTGGTGGAGCCCATCGCTTGGGCGGCGCTGCGGCTGGTGGGGGGCTTTGCCACCGGCGGCCTCTTCGTGGTGCTGGAGTCCTGGATGCTGGTCTCCAGCACCCCGGCCAACCGGGGGCGGCTGATGTCCCTCTACATGATCCTGCTCTACGGATCCCTGGCCATGGGGCAGTTGCTGCTCAAGTGGGTGGATCCCATGGTGTTGACCCCCTTTGCCCTGTGCGCCATGGCCGCCACCCTGTCGGTGGTGCCACTCGCCCTCTCCCGGGTGGCCACCCCTGCCATGGTGGCGCCCCAGCCGGTCGGGGTGCTGGAGCTTGTCCGGCTCACCCCGGCGGGCATGGGCAGCAGCTTCACCTCGGGCCTCATTCTCGGGGCCATCTACGGCCTGCTGCCGCTCTACTTTACCGACAGCGGCGCCTCGCTCTCGCGGGTGGCGGACATGATGGCGCTGGTGATCCTGGGGGGCATGTGCCTGCAATACCCCATAGGCCGAATGTCGGATCGCTATGACAGGCGGCTGGTGATCCTGCTGCTGTGCGCTGCGCTGACCTTGCTCGCCCTGCTGATGGTGCTGTTGCCCGAGGGTTGGCGCGAGCCGATTGCGGGCGCCCTGGTGTTCCTGCTGGGGGGAATGGCGTTTTCCATCTACCCCTTGAGCCTCAGCCACGCCTGCGACGAGTTGCGCCCGGATCAGGTGCTGGGGGCCAATCAGGGGCTGCTGCTCGCCTACAGCCTGGGTGCCATGATAGGGCCGCTGCTGGCGCCCTTCGTCATGTTGCGGTTCGGGCCAGAGGGGTTGTTCGTCTACTTTGCCCTGTGCGGCGCCCTGCTGGCGGGCTATCTGGGCTGGCGCCGGCGGCAGCGGGCGCCCATTCCCCTGGCCGAGCACCAGGTGTTCATGCCGGTGCCGCCCAATACCCCCATGACGGCCGAGCTGGAGCCAAGAACGGATCTGGAAGGGGAGGCGGTGCCAGCGACCTATGCCGCGCCCGAGGTGGAGGACGTGGAGGCGCCGCAGGTTCGCTGAGGGCCAGCCTGCCCGAAGACGCGCATAAAAAAGCCGACTCCAGGGAGTCGGCTTTTTGTTGGTGCTAAGGCCGTTATCAGGCAGTCACGGTGTCGGCCTTGACGGCATGGGCCTCAGGGGCCGCATTGCGGATGAGGTAATCGAAGGCACCCAGGGCTGCGGTGGCACCGGCCCCCATGGAGATGATGATCTGCTTGAACGGCACTGTGGTGGCATCCCCTGCGGCATAGACACCGGGCAGGGAGGTGGCGCCCTTGGTGTCGATCTCGATCTCGCCAAAGCGGGTCAGGGCTACTTCGCTCCCCTTGAGGAACTCGGTGTTCGGTACCAGACCTATCTGCACGAAGATGCCAGCCACCGCCAGGTGCTTGATCTCGCCTGTGGTGCGATCCTCGTAGTCCATGCCCACCACCTTGCTGCCGTCACCTATCACTTCGGTGGTGCGGGCGCTCATGATGATGTCGATGTTGCCCATGGAGCGCGCCTTCTTCTGCAGCACTTCGTCGGCACGCAGGGTATCGGCGAACTCCACCACGGTGACGTGCTCGACGATGCCGGCCAGATCGATGGCCGCTTCTATGCCGGAGTTACCGCCACCTATCACCGCAACGCGCTTGCCCTTGAAGAAGGGACCGTCGCAGTGGGGGCAGTAGGCCACGCCCTTGGTGCGGTACTCGAGCTCGCCCGGCACGTTCAGGTCGCGCCAGCGGGCACCAGTCGCCAGGATCACGGCGCGGCTCTTCAAGGTGGCACCGGAGGCCAGATCCACGTTCACGTAGCCATCCTTGCTGATGGCGGCGGCACGCTGCTCGGTGATCACTTCCACGCCGTACTGCTTGACGTGCTGCTCCAGGCTCGCGGCCAGCTTGGGGCCCTCGGTGTAGGGCACGGAGATGAAGTTCTCGATGCCGACGGTGTCCATCACCTGACCGCCGAAGCGCTCGGCGACGATGGCGGTGCGGATCCCCTTGCGGGCGGCATAGATGGCGGCAGCAGCGCCAGCCGGGCCACCGCCGATAACCAGCACGTCATAGGGGGCCTTTTCGCTGAGCTCTTGCGCCTTGCGCTCGGCCGCGCCGGTATCGAGCTTGGCGACGATCTCTTCCAGAGAGGTGCGACCCTGGCTGAACGGCTGGCCGTTCAGGTAGACGTTCGGCACCGCCATGATCTGGCGCTCGTTCACCTCATCCTGGAACAGGGCTCCGTCGATCATGGTGTGGGTGATGCCAGGGTTCAGGGTGGCCATCAGGTTCAGGGCCTGTACCACGTCCGGGCAGTTGTGGCAGGAGAGGGAGATATAGGTCTCGAAGTGGAACTCGCCCTTGAGGTTCTTGACCTGCTCCAGCACGGCCGGATCGGCCTTGGAGGGGTGTCCGCCGCTTTGCAGTAGGGCGAGCACCAGGGAGGTAAATTCATGACCCATGGGGATGCCGGCAAAATGCACGCGCGGTGCCTGGCCTTGTGGCGCCACGCTCATGGAAGGCTTGCGAGTAGCAGTGCCATCGGTCATGGAAATCTTGGGGGACATCTCTGCTATCTCGTTGGCCAATGCCAGGAGCTCTGCGGATTTGTCGCTGTCATTGCCGGACACGCTGATCTCGATGGGATTGACGATGTACTGCAAGTAACCGTTGAGTTGTTGTTTGAGGTTGGTATCTAACATGGTCGAATTCCTTCTTGTTATGGCGGTCGGCACTAATGATGAATACAGAAAGCACTGGGCCAGAAAGCAGACCGGCCCTTGAGTGGGCCGGTCTTGGAGAGCAGGAGGCTTAGATTTTGCCTACCAGATCCAGGGACGGGGCCAGGGTGGCATCGCCTTCTTGCCATTTGGCCGGGCACACTTCACCCGGGTGGGCGGCAACGTACTGGGCAGCCTTGACCTTGCGCAGCAGTTCCAGAGCGTCACGGCCGATACCGCCGGCGTTGATTTCAACGATCTGGATGACGCCTTGCGGGTCGATGACGAAGGTACCGCGGTCAGCCAGGCCAGCTTCTTCGATCATCACGCCGAAGTTGCGGGTGATGGTGCCGGTCGGGTCGCCGATCATCGGGTACTGGATCTTCTTGATGGTGTCAGAAGTGTCGTGCCAGGCCTTGTGAGTGAAGTGGGTGTCGGTGGAGACGGCGTAGATCTCGACGCCCAGCTTCTTGAAGGCAGCGTAGTTGTCAGCCAGATCGCCCAGCTCGGTCGGGCAAACGAAGGTGAAGTCAGCCGGGTAGAAGAAGACCACGGACCACTTGCCTTTCAGGTCAGCGTCAGACACCTGAACGAATTTGCCATTGTGGTAGGCGGTAGCGTTGAACGGCTTGATTTCAGTGTTGATATAGGTAGACATGTATTTGCTCCTTGGTGATGTACATATGCCCGTCTGGTCGTGAAGTGCTTGGCCAGGCGAGGCGCTTAACTTTCGATGGAGGCATCATAGGGCTTTTCTCTAATCGGTCAAAGCCACAATTTTGAATCACTTAAATCTATTTATTAGATAACCCATCGCAACTGTACCTAACATGAATATCTCAGGCCTTCAGAGATAACTCATTGTCGAAGTTCAATTTCTGTCCTCCATGTCACATTTTCAAGTCCCGGATGGGAACTTGTTTTATGCCAGAGGGGCGAGAGGAGTATTGAAGGCGCGTCGGGACAGGGGGAGAGAGCATGAGAGACGGGCAAAAAAAATCCCGGCGCCGTCGCACAGACAGGGCCGGGTCATCAAACAAGGAATGGCGATATAAAAATGCTTTACAGCAAAGACTAACTACGGGGTGTGCAAACTTGCAGACATATGAAGAGAAGACATCGGGTGCACAATCCTCATCTCCTCTTCGGCAACTATTGCATGGATGGCATCATAGTGTGATGAAGATCACAAAGCAAGTTTGTGGTGTAATTTTTCAGTCAAACTGAAAGTGTTTCAGTTAATTAGCCGACAAATTAGGCTGAAAACGCTTTTATTGTAATTTTATTACAGTTTTTGGTGATCAGAAATCGGAGGGCGGCTCCTGCTCTTCCATCAGTTCCAGCAGATTGATGGCCACTGTGATGAAATCCGACTCCGTGACTATGCCCACCAGCTTGCGTCCCCGCACCACCGGCAGGCAGCCATATTTGTGGCGCTGCAGGTAGAGGGCCGCCTCCTTGATGCCGGCGTGGGGATCTACGCTCGCCACCTGGCGAGTCATGATCTCGTCGAGCTGCACGCTGTCGGTGAATTCCGCCTCCCGCTCCGGATTGATCAGCAGCAGCTTGGACTCGCGAGTGGCCAGGATGTCGGAGAGGGTGACCAGTCCCAGCAGATGCTGGTGCTCGTCAACGATGGGGATGTGGCGGATCTGCTCCTGCTGCATCAGCTCCATCGCCTGCTTGACGCTGTTCTGCGGCCCCAGGGTGAAGGGGTGTTCGGTCATGATTTCAGTCAGGGTCATCATGGTGGGCCTCCTTGTGTCTCTGATCTCACCCTAGCTCAGCTCCTGGCCGTGGAACCTGATCAGGGTCAATACAGATCATTAAAGAATCATTAACTCAGGGGCTGTGAGCGCTGCGGGGCACAAATTGGCGCCCAAGCGCCC
Source organism: Aeromonas rivipollensis (assembly GCF_037811135.1). Lineage (NCBI taxonomy): Bacteria > Pseudomonadati > Pseudomonadota > Gammaproteobacteria > Aeromonadales > Aeromonadaceae > Aeromonas > Aeromonas rivipollensis. The sequence goes on from NZ_CP149130.1 coordinate 1,930,053, forward strand.
GTGTCGGCGCGTCAAGGGCCCACAAGGCTCACAAAAAGAGCGCTATCCCTTGCCGGCCTTGGGTTTTTGGTCTTTTGGGTTGCCTTGGAAGAGGGGGATAACTAGACTAGCCGCCGATTCCCCCGAGGTGAAAGATGCAAGTATCCGATTTTCATTTTGATCTGCCAGACGAGCTGATTGCCCGCTATCCGATGGCAGAGCGCACCGCCAGCCGCCTGTTGCAGCTCGATGGTCAAAGCGGCGCCCTGCGCCACGGTCAATTTGTGGATGTGCTGGACCAGCTCAACCCGGGCGACCTGCTGGTGTTCAACAACACCCGGGTCATTCCAGCGCGCATGTTTGGCCAGAAGGCCAGCGGCGGCAAGCTGGAGGTGCTGGTGGAGCGCATCCTGGACGAGCACAGCGTGCTGGCCCATGTCCGCTCCTCCAAGTCCCCCAAGCCCGGTACCCGCCTCATTCTGGATGGCGGTCCCGATGGCGAAACGGTCGAGGCCGAGATGCGCGCCCGCCACGATGCCCTGTTCGAGATCCACTTCCTGGACCCGCGCCCCGTGCTTGAGATCCTGGAGGCCATAGGCCACATGCCGCTGCCCCCCTATATCGACAGGCCCGACGAGGACGCCGACAAGGAGCGCTACCAGACCGTCTACAACCAGAAGCCGGGCGCCGTGGCGGCGCCGACCGCCGGTCTGCACTTCGACGAGCCGCTGCTCGAGCAGATCCGGGCCAAGGGGGTGGAGCTGGCGTTCGTCACCCTGCACGTGGGGGCGGGCACCTTCCAGCCGGTGCGGGTGGAGAAGATCGAAGATCACCACATGCACTCCGAATATGCCGAGGTGCCGCAGGAGGTGGTGGATGCCATAGCCGCGACCCGCGCCCGGGGTGGCCGGGTGATTGCAGTGGGCACCACCTCGGTGCGCTCCCTGGAGAGCGCCGCCAAGGTAACCCTGGCCCAGGGCAAGCCGCTGGCGCCCTTCTTCAGCGACACCGACATCTTCATCTTCCCGGGCTACGAGTTCCAGATTGTCGATGCCATGGTCACCAACTTCCACCTGCCCGAGTCGACCCTGATCATGCTGGTCAGCGCCTTTGCCGGCTACGACAACGTGATGGCGGCCTATCAGGCGGCGGTGGCGGAGCAGTACCGTTTCTTCAGCTACGGGGACGCCATGTTCGTCACCCGTCGCCGGGCGCAGGCATAAGCCTCAGCCTTCAGAAGCCGTTCAGGGACTCCTTGTCAGGATCCTGGCCGGTTTCTTGTATCGGGCCCATGGGGCCCTCCGTTGTCAGACTGTTTCTCTGACTGAATCGAGGTAGCAATGAAATTTGAACTGAAAACCACAGATGGTCGCGCCCGTCGCGGTCAGCTGGTATTCGAGCGCGGTGTGGTCCAGACCCCGGCCTTCATGCCGGTCGGTACTTACGGCACCGTCAAGGGGATGACCCCGGAAGAGGTGCGCGAGACCGGCGCCCAGATCCTGCTTGGCAACACCTTCCACCTCTGGCTGCGACCGGGTCAGGCGGTGATGCGCGCCCACGGCGACCTGCACGACTTCATGAACTGGCAGGGCCCCATCCTCACCGACTCCGGTGGTTTCCAGGTGTTCAGCCTGGGTCACATTCGCAAGATCACCGAGGAGGGGGTGCATTTCCGTCATCCCATCAACGGCGAGAAGATCTTCCTCGACCCCGAGAAATCCATGGAGATCCAGTACGATCTGGGCTCCGACATCGTGATGATCTTCGACGAGTGCACGCCCTATCCGGCGACCTACGAAGAGGCGCGCAAGTCGATGGAGATGTCCCTGCGCTGGGCCAAGCGCTCCCGCGACAAGTTTGATGCCCTGGGCAACAAGAACGCCCTGTTCGGCATCATCCAGGGCTCCGTCTACGAGCCGCTGCGGGACGTCTCCCTGGACGGCCTGCTGGAGATCGGCTTCGATGGCTATGCGGTCGGCGGTCTGGCGGTGGGTGAGCCCAAGGAGGACATGCACCGGATCCTGGATCACGTCTGCCCGAAAATCCCGGCCGACAAGCCGCGCTACCTGATGGGGGTGGGCAAGCCCGAAGATCTGGTGGAAGGGGTGCGCCGCGGCATCGACATGTTCGATTGCGTGATGCCGACCCGCAACGCTCGTAACGGTCATCTGTTCACCACCGATGGTGTGGTCAAGATCCGCAACGCCAAGTATCGCGAGGACACCAGCACCCTGGATGCGGACTGCGACTGCTACACCTGCAAGAACTACACCCGCAGCTATCTGTACCATCTGGACAAGTGCAACGAGATCCTCGGTGCCCGTCTGAATACCATTCATAACCTGCGTTATTACCAGCGTGTGATGCAGGGTTTGCGGGACGCGATCGAGCAGGGTAAATTAGACGACTTTGTAACTGAGTTTTACCGTCGGCAAGGGAAGCCCGTGCCTCCGTTAACTGAAAATGACGTGAAATAACAACGACATATAAGTTAGTTTTCAAATCTACATCAATAAGAGGTTGTTAAATGAGCATTATCTCCAAGGCGTATGCAGAAGGCGCAGCTCCGGGTGCACAGGGTGGTGGCATGGAAATGATCATCATGCTGGCCGTGTTTGGCCTCATCTTCTATTTCATGATCTATCGTCCCCAGGCCAAGCGCGCCAAGACTCATCGCGATCTGATGAGCTCCCTGGCCAAGGGTGACGAAGTGCTCACCTCCGGTGGCCTGGTCGGCAAGATCGCCAAGGTCTCCGCCGATAGCGACTACATAGTGCTGGCCCTGAACGATCAGACCCAGGTCACCATCAAGCGTGATTTCGTCTCTGCCGTTCTGCCCAAGGGTTCTATCCAGTCCCTTTAATCTCCCGAGGAGCACAGCGTGTTAAATCGCTATCCGCTGTGGAAATACCTGATGGTGATCGTCGTGATCGCCATCGGTTTTCTATATGCAGCCCCCAATCTTTACGGCGAAGACCCGGCCTTGCAGGTATCTGCCAGCCGTGGTGCCGAAGTCAAACTAGAGACGCTCGATCAGGTGAAGGAGACGCTCGAAGCGGCTCAGATCCCGGTCAAACATGCTGCGTTCGAACACGGTTTCATCCTGATCCGGTTCACCAACACCGAAGACCAGCTCAAGGCACGTGACATCGTCGCCAACAAGCTGGGCGACAACTTCATCACTGCCCTCAACCTGGCACCTTCCACGCCTGCCTGGCTCGAAGCCATAGGCGCCGCTCCCCTCAAGCTGGGTCTGGACCTGCGCGGTGGTGTGCACTTCCTGATGGAAGTGGACATGGCCGAGGCGCTGACCAAGCAGCAAGAGCAGATGGTGCAGGATTTCCGCTCCGAGCTGCGCACCCAGAAGATCCGCTACTCCGGTGTACGCCGGGTCGGTGATCAGGTGCAGGTGGTGTTCCGCGAGGAGGCCGATCAGGCCAAGGCGGCCTCTTTCCTGCGTCGGCAGAATCCGGATCTCACCTTCACCACAGAGCAGAAAGGGGATGACTTCATCCTGCTGGCTGGTCTGAGTGAAGCCAAGATCAAGGAAGTGAAGAAGTACGCCCTCGAGCAGAACATCACCATCATCCGTAACCGGGTGAACGAGCTGGGTGTGGCCGAGCCGCTGGTACAACAGCAGGGTGCCGAGCGCATCGTGGTGGAGCTGCCCGGTATCCAGGACACCGCCCGTGCCAAGGAGATCCTGGGGGCCACCGCCACCCTGGAGTTCCACATGGTCGATGAGGCCGCCGACATCCAGGCCGCTGCCGCTGGCCGGGTGCCGCCGAGCTCCAAGGTCTACAACGATCGCAACGGTCGTCCCGTGGTGCTGCAAAAGCGCGTGATCCTGACCGGTGACCACATAGTGGGTGCCCAGTCCGGTTTCGATGAATACAGCCGTCCCCAGGTCAACATCAAGCTCGATGGCCAGGGTGGCAACAAGATGGCCAACTTTACCAAGGACAACGTTGGTAAGGGCATGGCCACCGTCTTCATCGAGTACAAGCCGGTGGGTCAACCCGGTCCGGACGGCAAGCGCAAGTTCCGCAAGCAGGAGGAGGTGATCAACGTCGCCACCATCCAGTCTCGCCTTGGCAGCCAGTTCCGTATCACCGGCATCGACAACGCCAACGAAGCCCACAACCTGGCGCTGCTGCTGCGTGCCGGTGCCCTGATAGCCCCTATCCAGATCGTCGAAGAGCGCACCATAGGCCCGAGCCTGGGTCAGCAGAACATCGACAGCGGTATGGAAGCCATCGGCTGGGCCATGCTGGTGATAGTGCTGTTCATGGGGATCTACTACCGTGCGTTCGGCTGGGTGGCCAACCTGGCGCTGACCATGAACCTGGTGCTGATCGTCGGCATCATGTCGATGATCCCGGGGGCCACCATGACACTGCCGGGCATTGCCGGTATCGTGCTGACCTTAGGGATGGCGGTGGATGCGAACGTGCTGATCTACGAGCGTATTCGTGAAGAGATCCGCAACGGCCGCGGGGTGCAGCAAGCCATCCACATGGGCTTCGACCGTGCCTTCTCGACCATCGCCGACTCCAACGTCACCTCGCTCATCACCTGTGTGATCCTGTTCGGTATCGGCACCGGCGCCATCAAGGGCTTCGCCCTGACGCTGGGCATAGGTCTGACCGCCTCCATGTTTACGGCCATTACTGTATCCCGCGCCATCATCAACCTGGCCTGGGGCGGACGGCGCATCGACAAGCTGCCGATCTAAGGAAGAGACATGTTTCAGATTCTACATTTTGAAAAGCCCATCCCCTTCATGCGTTTCGCCAAGTCGGGAATGGTGTTCTCTGCCTTGCTGACGATGCTCGCCCTGTTTTGCCTGTTCGATCGCGGCCTGAACTGGGGGCTGGACTTTACCGGGGGCACCACCATAGAGGTGGGGTTCCAGCAATCGGTGAGCCTGGACAAGATGCACGAAGCGCTGGATCAGCAGAAGATTGAAGGGGCTACCCTGCAATTCTTCGGCTCCAGCCGCGACGTGCTGGTGCGCATGGCCCCGAAAGAGGGGGTCAAGGTCGAGCAGCAGGGCAACGAGGTGCTGGCAGCCGCCAAGCTGATCGACGAGGGCGCCGTGCTCAAGCGCGTCGAGTTCGTCGGTCCTTCGGTGGGTGACGAGCTGGCGACAGACGGTGCCCTGGCCATGCTGGCCTCCATCCTCTGTATCCTGGCCTACGTGGCGGTGCGCTTCGAGTGGCGTCTGGCCATGGGGGGCATCCTCTCCCTGGCGCACGATGTGATCATCACCCTCGGCATCTTCGCCTACTTCCAGTACGAGTTCGATCTGACCGTGCTGGCGGCGCTGATGACCCTGGTGGGCTACTCCCTGAACGACACCATAGTGGTGTTCGACCGCCTGCGGGAGAACTTCCGCAAGGTGCGCAAGGGGGATACCGCCTTCATCATGGATCTCTCCATGACCGAGACCCTGAGCCGGACCATCATCACCTCGGGGTTGACCTTCGTGGTGGTGGTGGCGCTGCTGCTCAAGGGGGGCCCGCTGATCCACGGTTTTGCCATCGCCATGGTGATAGGGGTGGCCTTCGGGACCTACTCCTCCATCTATGTGGCGAGTGCCTCAGCCATGTTCTTCGGGGTCAAACGGGAGCACATGCTGCCGACCCAGGTGGAAAAAGAAGGGGCGGATCAGCAAGAGATCCTGCCGTAACAGACAAGGGCGCCACAAGGCGCCCTTTCTCTTGGGGGGCGCTTGAGTCATGATGCTCCCCAGCACCCATCCTCATGACCCATTGCAAGAATGCAAGGAGCAAGCCATGCAACACAATCCCCGTTTTCTGGCCCTGGTAGAGGCCATTCGTCCGCAGATACGGGAAACCGACGTGCACCAGATCAGGCGCTGGCAGGAAGAGGGCCGTGATTTCCACCTGATCGATGTGCGGGAAGATAACGAGTGGGCGAAAGGGCACCTGCCGGGGGCAGAGCACCTGGGCCGCGGCGTGATGGAGCGGGACATCGAGACCCGTTTTCCCGATCCCGACACCGAGCTCTACCTCTATTGTGGTGGGGGATTTCGCTCCATCCTGGCGGCGGACAACCTGCAAAAGATGGGGTATTCCCGGGTGGTCAGCGTCGATGGAGGCTTTCGTGGTTGGCGTGACGCCGGATACCCTGTCGAATCCTGATTTATTTGAGGGATAGGGGTTGCGCCACATGACAAAAGGCCGGTTGACCTTTACCATATGCGGGGTCAAGCGTAAGCGTCGGAGTGTTCATTGAACGTCAGGATAGGGATTGGATACCTCACCGGTATCCTGTTGTTGCTCCCCATGTGGGGATGCAGCAGTAGCAGTCAGGTTACAGCGCCTCAAGTTCCCAAGCCGCAACCCGCTTCATTGGTATTGGCGACCCCCTTGCAGGTCTCCTACCAGAGCGAGTTGGCCTTGGCGCGACTCGGGCAGATGCTCAGTGAAATGGAATTGACGACCGAACAGCGCGCCGAGCTGTTCTATGAGCGTGCCGTGGTGTTTGACCGTGTTGGCCTTCGTTCCCTCGCTCGGCTCGACTTCAACCGCGCCCTGCGGGAGAAGCCCGACTTTGCCGAGGCTTACAACTTCATCGGTGTCTATCTGGTTCAGCAACAGAACTATGACGAGGCCTATGAGGCATTCGATTCGGCACTCGAGCTCGCCCCGGATTACGATTACGCCTACCTCAACCGTGGCATAGCGCTTTATTACGGCAACAGGCCCGAGCTTGCCACCGCCGACATGAAGCGTTTCTACGAGGCGCAGCCGGAAGATCCCTACCGGGTGATCTGGCTCTATCTGGCCGAGCAGAAGCTCAACGGGCCGGCGGCCATGAGCCGGATGCGCGAGCGGCTGAACAAGTATGACGACGACGCCTGGAACTGGGACCTGGTCCGCCTCTATACCGGCGAGATCAATGCCACCCAGCTGATGGGCAACGTGGTGAAAGGGGTGAAGGATAACCGGGAGCTCGCCGAGCGCCTGTGCGAGACCTACTTCTACCTCGGCAAGTTCGAGCTGGCCAAGGGCAACCGCAAGGAAGCCATCAGCTACTTCAAGCTGGCGCTGGCCAACAACGTCTATGACTTCATCGAGCATCGCTATGCCCTGCTCGAGCTGGAGCTGATGGCGCGCAAACCCTTGCCGCCGGGTGCCCAGGGCAAAAACAGCAAAGCGTGAGAGGGCTTAGGCCCTCCATGAAAAAGGCCTCTTGATGAGGCCTTTTTGCTGTCTGTTGCTGGGGGATGTGGGGTGTCTTCCACTGTCATTCCACCAGGCTCATGCCGGGGATCTGCCGCCAGTAACCGTTGCAGTCCCGCTCCTGCTGCAGGGGCAGCGGTGCCTGACCCTGCTGGTTGGCCTTGAAACGAGCCAGCATGTCGAGTGTCTCCATCCCTTCGGGGGAGAGGCGCACCACGTCCACCAGACCTGCCATGCCTTCGAGCTCGTTGCCGAGGTTGTAGCAGTAGCCAGACTGGGTCTGGATGCCGTTGAGATTGAACACCTTCTGCCCCTCGCGGCTGCTGGCGAGTCGCCCAGTGGGGTAGTGGATGCAGGCGAGCTCGCAGTTGTCCTTGGGCTTGTCGAGGGAGCGGGCAGTGAAGCAGCGCGCCGAATAGGCGAGGGGCAGGTGACCGTAGGCGAACACCTCCACCTCGAACTGCTGGCGGGCGCTGCCCAGATCCTGGGCGAGTTGCACCAGCCAGTCACGGGAGAGCTCCACCGGCATCACCCAGCGCTGCATCCCATTTTTAAGCAGCATGCGCAGCACGTCGGCGTTGTAGGCATTGATGGCGGGGCCGCACACGAAGGGCAGCCCGGCCTCCCAGGCGAGCTGGACTGTGCCGAGATCGTTGGCCTCGACCATGAGATCGCCGTTGTCGACCAGCCGCTTGACCTCCTTGAGCTCCGACGGCGCCGAGATCAGCGCCAGGGTGGAGAGCACGGCCTGCTTGCCCGAGCTCACCACCTGGCGGGCCAGGGCAACCCAGTCATCCCCTTTCAGTTCACGGCGTTTGCTGCACACCGTCTCGCCCAGATAGATGATGTCGGCCTGGCTCTGCGCCGCCGCCTCATAGAAGGCCTGGGTATCGGTTTTGGGCCAGTAGAAGAGCAGGGGCCCGAGAGAGAATTGCATATGTGCTCCTTTTATTGCCACTGGCGATGATAGGCACCGAGGGTAGTCTGGCTTCCCTCGGAGACGCGGGCAAGCTGGGCATCCCACTCGCTCTTGACGCTGTAGGCGTCCGGGTTGGCCTGATAGGCGTCGATGGCGGCGCGCCAGACCCGGGTCACCTGCTCGACATAGGCGGGACTGCGCTGGCGACCCTCGATCTTGACCGACTGGATACCGGTCTGGAACAGCTCGGGCAACAAGCCAAGCGTGTTGAGACTGGTGGGCTCCTCCAGGGCGTGATAGGTCTGGCCATCCACCTCGAAACGCCCCTTGCACAGGGTCGGGTAGCCGGCGTTCTCCCCGGGGCCGTAGCGATCGATCAGCACCTCGTTGAGCCGCGACTCGAGGCCGTTCGGGGTCTCCTCCCAGCGCACGAACTTGGCGGGCGAGCAGGCACCCACGGTATTGGGGCTCTCGCCGGTCATGTAGGAGGAGAGATAGCAGCGTCCCTCCGCCATGATGCAGAGGCTGCCGAAGGCGAACACCTCGAGGCCGACATCGGTCTCGCGGGCCAGCTGCCTGACCTGGTGCATGGAGAGCACCCGCGGCAGCACCACCCGGCCGACGTTGAAGTGCTGCTGGTAGAAGCGGATGGCGGCGGCGTTGGTGGCGCTGGCCTGCACAGAGACATGAAGCTCCATATCGGGATGATGACGGCTGGCGTAATCCAGCACGGCGAGATCGGCGATGATCAGGGCATCGGCACCGAGCGCCACCCCTCTGTCCACCGCCTGCTTCCATCTGGCATCCGAGCCTGGGTGGGCGAAGGTGTTGATGGCGATGTGCAGCTTGCGACCGTGCTGGTGCACATAGTCCACCGCCCTTTCCAGCTTGCTGTCCGTGAAGTTGAGGCCGGCGAAGTGGCGGGCATTGGTGTCGTCCTTGAAGCCGATATAGACGGCGTCGGCCCCGTTATCCACGGCTGTCTTCAGTGCCGGCAGGCTGCCTGCCGGGCAGAGTAATTCCATCGGGTACGCTCCGAGAGGGCAAAAATGCAAAAAGTGGCCCGATTGTATGCAGGCTTGGGCCCCCACTTTTTGACCTGAGGCAGCTTTAGGTGGCTTTACCCTTCTTGAGGTAAGTGGGCACAAGTTTGATTTTCAACAGGATCCTGATAGTTGCACTGTGTTTGAATGCGCAAAAAACTGGGAGTTTATCGTGTTTCAACAACTGCAACGCCGCCTGGTCGAACAGGCCCCTCGTCTCTTGCGTCATCCCCTCAAGCTGGTGCCCTTCACCCTGCAGCAAAACCTGATGGAGGCCTTGCTGGCGCAGGCGTTCAAGGAGGCGATCCAGGATGGAGACTTCGCCTTCCTGGCGGGCAAGTGGCTCAAGGTCGAGGTGTCGGATCTCGAACTCTGCTGGTTTGTCAGCGAGCGAGAGGGAAAACTGGTGGTGGCCCGTGAATGCGAGCGAGCCGATGTCTGCTTCAGCGGCAGCAGCCAGGATCTCATCCTGATTGCCGGTCGCAAGGAGGATCCGGACTCCCTCTTCTTTCAGCGCAGGCTGAAGATAGAAGGGGATACCGAGCTGGGCCTTGAGGTGAAGAACCTGATGGACAGCCTGGATCTCGATGGGCTGCCCGGGCTGATGAGATATCCCCTGATGGATCTGGCCACCCTGATAGAGCGGGTGCGGTCAGCGCAGGATCCGCTGCCCGCGTCTATGGCCTGAGCCGCGTCTCAGCTGCAGGGCCAGGCCCCTGGTATGGTGGCGGTGACGCCGCCGGGCCCACATGCAGCGGCAGCCCCAGAGGCAGGGGAGCAGGGCGAGCAGGGCCGTGGTGTCAGGCAGGCGCAGCAGCACCAGCCCGAGCGCCAGCCACAGGAACGGCAGGGCCTCGTAGTACCACTCCGGTTGCAGCCAGCGCTTGGCGGGATAGATGACCAGATCGGTGCGTCTGTAGTTGGAGCGCATCATCCAGATGAGGGCGCCCACGGCAAACAGCAGGGTCGCCGCGAGCCAGAGCAGCGGGGAGTGGGCAAAGGACCACAGCGCGGCGGAGAGCAGCAGGTAAAGCAGCGGCAGTTGTTCGTAGATCCAGGGGGGAAGCATGAGAGGGTGACTCCGGGTAATGCAGCTTGACCCTCTAAGGTTAGCCCTCCCTTTTCCCGTCTTCAGGTCGGTTGGTTATACAAGCAATCACTTTTGTTCTGAAATGCAGGGTCAGAAGCGGTGCCAAAATAGCGATTGGTTATGTTATAATTGCGCGCCATTTTTGACTGAAGATTGACTGGGCATGTTGGAGCAGATTCGTATCGTGTTGGTAAACACCTCTCACACCGGCAACATGGGGTCTGCGGCGAGAGCCATGAAGACCATGGGGCTGACGCAGCTGGTGTTGGTCGATCCGCAAGCCTTGCCAGATGACGATGCCATCGCCCTGGCGGCAGGGGCCAGCGATGTGCTGGCCAATGCCCTCATAGTCTCGACGCTGGATGACGCCATCGCCGATTGCGGCCTGGTCATCGGCACCAGTGCTCGATCTCGCACCCTGAGCTGGCCCATGCTGGATCCCCGCGAAGCGGGCGAGAAGCTGGTGACGGAAGGGGTGAAGCACCCGGTCGCCCTGGTGTTTGGCCGTGAGCGCACTGGCCTCACCAACGACGAGCTGCAAAAGTGCCACTATCACGTGGCCATCCCGGCCAATCCCGAATACAGCTCCCTCAATCTGGCCATGGCGGTGCAAACCCTCTGCTACGAGGTGCGCATGCACTGGCTGGATACTCAGGAGACTGATACAGCGGCTGAGGCGGAGCGGGTCGATTATCCCAGCGCGCAGCAGCTGGAAGGTTTCTATCTGCACCTGGAGCAGACCCTGCAGAAGACAGGTTTCATTGCCGATGATCACCCCGGTCATGTGATGAGCAAGCTGCGTCGCCTGTTCAATCGCGCCCGGCCGGAAGTGGTTGAATTGAATATCCTGCGGGGCATTCTCACCTCGGTGCAGAAAGCCCGGCCGCAGGATTAATCCCGACTGATTTACTCAACCATATACTTGACTGTTTTAGTCGGGTATGTGACCATGTGCCCATATTGATTTGTTCGCAAGACGGTAAGGCATATGAGACTGACCTCAAAAGGACGTTACGCTGTGACAGCCATGCTAGACGTGGCGTTGCATGCAGAGCAGGGGCCTGTTCCCCTGGCTGATATTTCAGAGCGCCAGGGCATCTCCTTGTCCTATCTGGAACAACTGTTTGCCCGTCTGCGCAAGCATGGACTGGTGAGCAGCGTGCGCGGCCCGGGCGGCGGTTATCGCCTCGGCCTGGCCCCTGGCGAGATCTCGGTAGGTCAGGTGATCACCGCGGTCGATGAGTCGGTCGATGCGACCAAGTGTCTCGGCAAGGGGGGCTGCCATGGCGGTACCCAGTGTCTGACCCACTCCCTGTGGCGTGACTTGAGCGAGCGCATTTCCAGTTTCCTGGGGGACATCACCCTGGCGGAGCTGGTCGGCCAGGCCGATGTGCGCCGCATCGCCGGCAAGCAAGATGAACAAATGAAGACCGTGTTGTCCCTGGTTGACCGGGCAGAACGCGGTGATGTGAGCTTGAAAGTCCAACTATAAACGTGCTTTCCACGACGAGTCGCTGTGTGACTCCGTCGTAACGGAGAAAAACATGAAACTGCCTATTTACCTTGATTATTCGGCAACCTGTCCGGTGGACCCGCGTGTCGCAGAAAAAATGATGCAGTGCCTCACCATGGACGGCCTGTTTGGCAATCCTGCCTCCCGCTCTCACCGTTTCGGCTGGCAGGCCGAAGAGGCGGTGGACCTGGCCCGTAATCAAGTGGCAGAGCTGATTGGTGCAGATCCTCGCGAGATCGTCTTCACCTCCGGCGCGACCGAATCCAACAACCTGGCCATCAAGGGCATAGCCCACTTCTATGCTGGCAAGGGCAAGCACATCATCACCTCCAAGACCGAACACAAGGCGGTGCTCGACACCTGCCGTCAGCTGGAGCGTGAAGGTTACGAGGTGACCTACCTCGAGCCGATGCCCAGCGGCCTGTTCACCCTGGAGCAGATTGAAGGTGCCCTGCGCGATGACACCATCCTGGTCAGCATCATGCACGTCAACAACGAGATCGGTGTGGTGCAAGACATCAACGCCATCGGCGAGCTGTGCCGCTCCCGCAAGATCCTGCTGCACGTGGACGCGGTCCAGAGCGTGGGCAAGATCCCGGTCGACGTGGAAGCGCTGAAAGTGGATCTGCTCTCCATGTCCGCCCACAAGGTATACGGTCCGAAGGGCATCGGTGCCCTGTACGTGCGCCGCAAGCCGCGGGTCCGCCTGGAAGCCCAGATGCACGGTGGTGGTCATGAGCGCGGCATGCGTTCCGGTACCCTGGCGACCCACCAGATCGTCGGCATGGGCGAGGCCTTCCGTATCGCAAAGGAAGAGATGGCGAGCGAGAGCCAGCACATCATGGCCCTGCGTCAGCGTCTGTGGAACGGCATCAAGAACATCGAAGAAGTCTATGTCAACGGCGATCTGGACCACCGTGTCCCGGGTAACCTGAACGTCAGCTTCGCCTATGTGGAAGGGGAATCCCTCATCATGGCGCTGAAGGATCTGGCAGTCTCTTCCGGTTCGGCCTGTACCTCGGCCAGCCTGGAGCCTTCCTACGTGTTGCGCGCCCTGGGCCTGAACGACGAGCTGGCACACAGCTCCATCCGTTTCAGCATCGGTCGCTTCACCACAGAGGAAGAGATCGACTACGCAATCAAGCTCATCTGCGACTCCATCGGTCGTCTGCGCGAGATGTCCCCCCTGTGGGAGATGTTCAAGGACGGCGTCGATCTGAACACGGTCGAATGGGCACATCACTGATCCTTGCCAGCGCGGCAAGTGTTTGGTGAACAACGGAATTAGCAGGAGTTAGATATGGCTTACAGTGAAAAAGTAATCGACCACTACGAGAATCCCCGCAACGTGGGTGGCTTCGACAAGAACGATCCCAGCATCGCGACCGGCATGGTCGGCGCCCCGGCCTGTGGCGACGTGATGAAGCTGCAACTGAAGATCAGCGACGACGGCATCATCGAAGACGCCAAGTTCAAGACCTACGGCTGTGGCTCCGCCATCGCCTCCAGCTCCCTGGTGACCGAGTGGGTCAAGGGCAAGACCCTGGACGAAGCCGCCGGCATCAAGAACACCGACATCGCCGAAGAGCTGGCCCTGCCACCGGTGAAGATCCACTGCTCCATTCTGGCGGAGGATGCCATCAAGGCCGCCATCGCCGATTACAAGCAGAAGAAAGGTCTCTAAGGTCCGGAGAGCAGTATGGCCATTACCATGACAGATGCCGCAGCGGCACGGGTTTCCTCTTTCATAACCAACCGGGGCAAGGGCATAGGCCTGCGCCTCGGCGTTAAGACCACCGGCTGTTCTGGCCTTGCCTATGTGCTCGAGTTTGTGGATGAGCTGGCCGCTGAGGATCAGGTATTCGAGCAGAATGGTGTCAAGATCATCGTCGATGCCAAGAGCCTGATCCATCTGGATGGCACCGAGCTGGACTTCGTCAAGGAGGGCCTCAACGAGGGCTTCCAGTTCAACAACCCGAATGCCAAGGGCGAGTGTGGTTGTGGCGAAAGTTTCAGTGTGTAAGCGGCAAAGCGTCAGTGTCTGAGGCGTTGGTAATAAAAGCGGCTGGACGGGAAGGGCACTTCCCGTCCAGCCGTTCCAACTCTCAAGACGAGTGTGATTGCGGTGCAAGCTTCCTTGTCTGAGGATGTACGATGAATCATTTCGAGCTGTTCGGGCTGGCTGAGGGCTTCGAGCTCGATACCCGCCAGCTGGCAGACACCTACCGCCAGTTGCAGACCCGGTTCCACCCCGATCGTTTTGCCACAGCCCCCGAGCGGGAGCAGTTGGCCGCGGTGCAGCGTGCCGCCCAGATCAACGATGCCTTCACCACCCTCAAGTCCCCCCTGCGCCGAGCCGAATACCTGCTCTCCCTGCGCGGCACCGACATTCGAGGCGAGCAACAGACCCTGCAAGACACCTCTTTCCTGATGCAACAGCTGGAGTGGCGCGAGCGTCTGGCTGACCTGAAAGGGAATGCGAGTCCTGAGCGTGCCATCGAAGATTTTCGTCGCGAGATCAGGCATGATCACCAGTCTCTGATGCAACGGCTGACCGAGGCCCTCACTGCGGGTGAAGATCTGACGGCGGCCGATTGCGTGCGCAAACTCAAGTTTGTCGACAAGCTCCTCGAGGAGCTGGAACGATTCGAAGACTCGCTGTTCGAGTCTTGACCCTCTAACGCTGGAATTGTGATTACCCATGGCATTACTGCAAATCGCCGAGCCCGGCCAGAGCGCCGCGCCTCATCAGCATAAACGTGCCGTTGGCATCGATCTCGGCACCACCAACTCCCTGGTCGCCGCCGTACGCAGCGGCCAGGCCGACACCCTCTGTGACGAGCAAGGGCGCGATCTGCTGCCCTCTGTGGTGCACTATCAAGCTGCCGGGAGCCAGAGCGACGCCATCCGGGTAGGCTTTGACGCCAAGCGTGAAGCCGCCCTCGATCCCCACAACACCATCGTCTCGGTCAAACGGATGATGGGCAAGGCGCTGGCCGACATGGATACCCGTCAGCAGCCTTACGAGTTCGTGGCCGCCGACAACGGCATGCCCCAGATCCAGACCCGCCAGGGGCTGGTCAATCCGGTGCAGGTCTCGGCCGAGATCCTGAAAAAACTGGCCGAGCGCGGCGTCGCCTCCCTCGGCGGCGACCTCGATGGCGTGGTCATCACTGTGCCCGCCTATTTTGACGACGCTCAGCGCCAGGGGACCAAGGATGCGGCCCGGCTGGCCGGCCTGCACGTGCTGCGGCTGCTCAACGAGCCCACGGCCGCCGCCATCGCCTATGGCCTCGACTCCGGTCAGGAAGGGGTGATCGCCGTCTATGACCTCGGTGGCGGCACCTTCGACATCTCCATCCTGCGTCTGCATCGCGGTGTGTTCGAGGTGATGGCCACCGGCGGCGACTCGGCGCTGGGGGGCGATGACTTCGATCACCTGCTGGCGGACTGGATCAAGGCGCAAGCCGGCCTGAGCGGCCAGCTCGAAGCCCGCACCCAGCGCGAGCTGCTGGACGTGGCGGCGGCGGTCAAGCACGGCCTGACGGATGCCGACCGCGTTTCCTGCACCTTTGCCGGTTGGCAGGGGGAGGTGAGCCGCAGCCAGTTCGACGAGCTCATCATGCCGCTGGTCAAGCGCACCCTGCTGGCCTGCCGCCGCGCCTTGCGCGATGCGGGGCTCGAGCAGGTGGAAGTGCTGGAAGTGGTGATGGTGGGGGGCTCCACCCGGGTGCCGCTGGTGCGCGAGCAGGTAGGGGAGTTCTTCCAGCGTACGCCCCTGACCAGCATCGACCCGGACAAGGTGGTCGCCATCGGCGCCGCCATCCAGGCCGACATCCTGGTGGGCAACAAGCCCGATGCCGAGATGCTGCTGCTGGACGTGATCCCGCTCTCCCTGGGTCTTGAAACCATGGGTGGCCTCGCCGAGAAGGTGATCCCGCGCAACACCACCATACCGGTGGCCCGCGCCCAGGAGTTCACCACCTTCAAGGATGGCCAGACTGCCATGGCCATTCATGTGGTGCAGGGAGAACGCGAGCTGGTGGCGGATTGCCGCTCCCTGGCCCGCTTTACCCTGACCGGCATTCCGCCCATGGCGGCCGGCGCCGCCCACATTCGCGTCACCTTCCAGGTGGATGCGGACGGGCTGCTGTCGGTCAGCGCCATGGAGAAATCCTCCGGCGTGCAGGCGGAGATCCAGGTCAAGCCCTCCTATGGCTTGGCGGAAGAGGACATCCTCAGCATGCTGAGCGCCTCCATCGCCAATGCCCAGCAGGACATGGATGCCCGCATGCTGGCGGAGCAGCAGGTCGAAGCCGATCGGGTGGTGGAGAGCCTCAATGCGGCGCTGGCCGCCGATGGCGAAGCGCTGCTGAGTGCCGCCGAACGTGCCGAGATCGATGCCGCGATCAATCACCTGCTGGCCATGCGTGCCACCGGCACAACCAACCAAATCAAAGATGCCATCGAGGCGGCGGATGCCGTCAGTGGCGAGTTTGCGGCCCGTCGCATGGATGCCTCCATTCGCAAGGTGCTGACCGGCCAAAACGTCAACAAGGTGTAATATGCCAAAACTGATCATTCTGCCTCACCCCGAACTCTGTCCGGACGGCGCAGCCCTCGAGGGTGCGACCGGTGAGACCATACTGGACATCGCCCTGCGCAACGGCATCGAGATCGAGCATGCCTGCGAGAAGTCCTGTGCCTGTACCACCTGCCACTGCGTGGTGCGGGAGGGCTTTGACTCCCTCGAGCCGAGCGATGAGCTGGAAGACGACATGCTGGACAAGGCATGGGGACTGGAACCGGAATCCCGCTTGAGCTGCCAGGCCCGTCTGGCGGACGAGGATCTGGTGGTGGAGCTGCCCAAGTACACCATCAACCTCGCCTCCGAGCGTCATTGATTGACCCGCTAATTACACATGAGTGAATTGCGCGTGCAGCATCCCATGGTGTAGTGATGATATGGTGAAGGCCGTACCCCTCGGGGGAACGGCTTTTTTTGTCTCCGTTACCCCGCGTTGTTAATGAATCGTGCCAAGAAAAAAGGAAGCAAGAGAAGATGGCTGACATGATGAAGGTACTGTTATCCGCCCAGGCCGCTGCCGCCGTCTGGGGTGAAGGCGCCCTGCTCAGTTTCAGCGGTGAGGAGACCCTGATCCACCTGGGCGCTACCGTCCAGCAGCAGGATGCCTTGCGCACCATTCAGCGGGCGGCCCGCCGACTCGAATCGAGCGGCATCAAGCGGGTGAGCCTGGCCGGTGAGGGTTGGGATCTGGAGCGTCGTTACGCCTTCGCCCAGGGCTTCTATGCCGCCAAGGGGCAGCGTGAACTGGACTTCGGCGAGCAGAGCGCGGCGCAGGCCCGTGAGCTGGAGGCGCTGATCAAGGCGACCCGCTGGGTGCGCGAGGTGACCAACGGTTGCCCGGAAGAGATCTACCCCATGAGTCTGGCAGAGTCCGCCCTGCTGCTGATCCGCGGCCTGGGTGGCGATCAGGTCACCGCCCGCATCACCGCAGGAGAAGCCCTGCGGGAGGCCGGCCATATCGGGATCTGGTCGGTGGGCCGCGGCAGCGAGCGCGAGCCCGTGCTGCTGGAGCTGGACTACAACCCGACCGGGGATCGCAACGCCCTCGTGGTGGCGGCCCTGGTGGGCAAGGGCATCACCTTCGACTCCGGTGGCTACTCCATGAAGTCCTCTGACAACATGCTGCCGATGAAGTCCGACATGGGCGGTGCCGCCATGGTGACCGGCGCCCTGGCGCTCGCCATCAGCCGCGGCCTCGACAAGCGGGTGAAGCTTATCCTCTGCTGCGCCGAGAACCTGGTCTCCGGCCACGCCTTCAAGCTCGGTGACATCCTCACCTACAAGAACGGCATCTCGGTGGAGATCCAGAACACTGACGCCGAAGGTCGCCTGGTGCTGGCCGATGGCCTGCTGGCGGCCTCCGACAGCGGCGCGGCCCACATTCTCGATGCCGCCACCCTGACCGGTGCCGCCAAGACGGCGCTGGGGCGCGACTACAACGCCGTGTTTGCCCTCGACGAGGGGGAGCAGGCGCGCGCCCTGGCCTCCGCCAAAGCCGAGAACGAGAAGGCCTGGCCCCTGCCGCTGGAACCCTGGCATGTGGGACAGCTCACCTCGGCCTTCGCCGAGCTGGGTAACGTGGCCTCCGCCGAAGGCACCGCCGGTGCTACTACGGCCGCCGCCTTTTTGTCGCGCTTCGTCCGTGACGAGGGCAAGGGCTGGGTGCACCTGGATCTCGCCGCCTCCTATCAAAAGTCCGGCAACGAACTGTGGGCGACCGGCGCCAAGGGCCACGGCCTGCGCACTATAGCTCGCTGGTTGCAGGAGGTGTGTGCATGAACGTCTGGCTGAGCCGTGAATTTGCCGCCCCCGAGTGGGGAGAGGGGGCACTGCTTTCCCATCGCCCCGACGGCATGGTGATCCACCTGGTGACGGCGTCGCCCTTGCTGGACATCCAGCAGGCGGCCCGCCGCCTCTGTGGTCAGGGGATCCAGAAGGTCGCCCTGTGCGGTCACTGGGAGCGCGAGCAGCAGTGGGCCTTCGCCCAGGGGCTGCAGACCCCCAAGGCCGAGGTGGAGCTGCAGTGGGCGACCTCGTCCGAAGAGGACAGGGAGGAGCTGGAGGCGCGCTGGCTGTGCGGGCGCTGGGTGCGCGAGATGACCAATGCGACCCCGGAGCAGCTGGGCCCGCTGGAGCTGGCGGTGGAGGCGGCGGCCTTCATCACCGAGCTGGCGCCGGACAGGATCAGTCATCGCATCCTCAAGGGGGAGGCGCTGCAACAGGCGGGTTGGGTCGGTCTCTATCAGGTTGGCCGCGGCAGCGATCGCGAACCCGTGATGCTTGAGCTGGACTACAACCCCACCGGGGATCGCAACGCCCCCGTGTTGGCGGCCCTGGTGGGCAAGGGGATCACCTTCGACTCCGGTGGCTACTCCATGAAAACCTCCCAGGGCATGCTCACCATGAAGCATGACATGGGGGGGGCGGCCATCGTCACCGGCGCCCTGGCGCTGGCCATACTGCGCGGGCTCGACAAGCGGGTGAAGCTCATCCTCTGCTGCGCCGAGAACCTGGTCTCCGGCCATGCCTACAAGCTGGGTGACATCCTCACCTACAAGAACGGCACCACGGTCGAAATCGTCAACACAGACGCCGAAGGGCGCCTGGTGCTGGCGGACGGCCTTCAGCTCGCCGGTGAATCCGGCGCGCCCCTCATCATAGACGCCGCCACCCTGACGGGGGCCGCCGTGATGGCGCTGGGGGGACGCTACAACGCCCTGTTTGGCCTCGACAAGGGGCTGGTGAGCCGCGCCATGGCTTACTCGGATGCGGAGCAGGAGCCGGCCTGGCCGCTGCCGCTCGAGCCCTGGCACCGCCAGCAGTGCCCGTCCCACTACGCCGACACGGCCAACAGCCGTCCGGTGCCGGGCGGTGGTCCGGGGGGCGCCTCCAACGCGGCGGGCTTCCTCTCCCGTTTCGTTGCCAACGGGGGGCAGGGCTGGCTGCACGTGGATCTGGCCGCCTGTTTCAGCGAGAACGGCGACAACCTCTGGGCGCCGGGGGCCAACACCCTGGGGATGCGCACCATAGCGCACACCCTGCTGGCGGAGACGCGCCGAGGGGCATGACAAGGCGAAAGGGCACCTCGGGGTGCCCTTTTCAGCGGTGCTGGTTATATGAGCAATAGATAGGGTTTTAGCGGGTTAGCGTGACTATCGTGCACAAGCGCACATTTTTTCTCAGTGCCATGGCACAAGATGAGTCACCATGTTGTTTCAAGGAATTATTTGTTTAATAAAAAGTTGCTTTTTTGTGTGTTATTTCGTTTTTTGTTTACGTATAATCGCCGCCGAACATGGATTCCTACAATAAAACTCTGTAGTTAAGGAAAGAACTCAATGGCTATCGAACGTACCTTCTCTATCGTCAAGCCGGACGCGGTCAGCAAGAACCTGATCGGTGCCATCTACAGCCGCTTCGAAAGCGCCGGCCTGAAAGTGGTCGCCGCCAAGATGCTGCACCTGAGCAGCGAGCAGGCCGCCGGTTTCTACGCCGAACACCAGGGCAAGCCTTTCTATGATGGCCTGGTCGCTTTCATGACCTCGGGCCCCGTCATGGTACAGGTGCTGGAAGGGGAAGACGCCATTCGCCGTCACCGCGAAATCATGGGCGCTACCAACCCGAAAGAGGCCCTGGCCGGTACCCTGCGTTCCTGCTATGCCGAGAGCATCGATCGCAACGCCGTGCACGGCTCCGATGCCCCGGCCTCTGCCGCCCGTGAAATCGCCTACTTCTTCTCCGACGCCGAGATCTGCCCGCGCGGCTGATTTTCGTCAGGAGATCATCAAGGGAGCCTCGGCTCCCTTTTGTTTTTTGGTCATTCGGTCAATATCCACTTATTCTCCAGGTGGAAAGGCAGACCCATTATTTGTACAATGCCGCCCCCTGACGTAGGTCAGCCGATAATTTATGAAGTGTGTGAGCTGAGGCCCTTGATGAGCGAAACAAAAACCAACCTGCTGGATCTCGATCGGGATGCCATGCGTGCCTTCTTCGTCGAGCTGGGCGAGAAGCCGTTCCGGGCAGATCAGATAATGAAGTGGATCTACCACTCCGGTTGTGATGACTTCGATCAGATGAGCAACGTCAACAAGGCGTTGCGTGAGCGTCTCAAGGCCATTGCCGAGATCCGCGCCCCCGAGGTGAGCCGCGAGCAACGCTCCGCGGATGGCACCATCAAGTGGGCCCTGCAGGTCGGGGATCAGGAAGTCGAGACCGTCTACATCCCGGAGGCGGATCGTGCGACCCTCTGTGTCTCCTCCCAGGTCGGCTGCGCCCTGGCGTGCACCTTCTGCTCCACCGCCCAGCAAGGCTTCAACCGCAACCTGAAGGTCTCCGAGATCATCGGCCAGGTCTGGCGCGCCGCCAAGATAGTCGGTGGCAAGCGCCCCATCACCAACGTGGTGATGATGGGCATGGGCGAGCCGCTGCTGAACCTCGCCAACGTGGTGCCGGCCATGAGCCTGATGATGGATGATTTTGGTTTTGGCATCTCCAAGCGCCGCGTCACCCTCTCCACCTCCGGTGTGGTACCGGCACTGGACATGCTGGGGGACCAGATCGACGTGGCCCTGGCCATCTCCCTGCATGCGCCGAACGACAAGCTGCGCTCCGAGATCATGCCGATCAACGACAAGTACAACATCGAGGCCTTCCTGGCGGGTGTGCGCCGTTATCTGGCCAAATCCAACGCCAATGGCGGCCGGGTGACGGTGGAGTATGTGCTGCTCGATCATATCAATGACGACATGCAGCATGCCCACGAGTTGGCGCAGGTGCTCAAAGAGACCCCTTGCAAGATCAACCTGATCCCCTTCAACCCCTTCCCGGGCAATCCGTTTGGCAAGCCGAGCAACAGCCGCATCGACCGTTTCTCCAAGGTGTTGATGGAGTACGGCCTGACCGTCATCGTCCGCAAGACCCGCGGGGATGACATAGACGCGGCCTGTGGCCAGTTGGTGGGGGAGGTGATCGACCGCACCAAGCGCACCATGAAAAATCGGATGCAACAGGATGGGATTTCCGTCAAAATGGTTTAACTCGCTAAGCCATTGTATAGACAGGAAATGGATATCCGTACATTGATCGTAGTGGCAGCGCTCTGCGCGCTGCCTGGCTGTGTCACCGAGACCACTTACGCTGGCCAGAATTCGACCCAGCGTGAAGTGGGTCCCGACTTCAAGGCGGCTGCCCAGACCCGTCTCGATCTGGGTATTCAATACCTGCGTCAGGGCAATGCCGAACAGGCCAAGTTCAACCTTGACCGGGCCCTCCAGTACGATCCCAGCAACCCTCAGGTCTATATCGGCTTCGCCTATTTCTACCAGCAGGTATCCGATTTCAAGGCGGCCGAGGAGAACTACAAGAAAGCGCTGTCCATGGATCCGACCAATGCTGACGCTATGAACAACTACGGTGCCTTCCTGTGCAACCGTGGCCGTTTCGAGGAGGCGGAGAAGGCATTCCTGCAGGCGGTCAGCCAGCCAGATTACGTCAAGATCGCCGATACCTACGAGAATGCGGCGCTCTGCTCGATGCAAAATAACAGAAATGACAAGGCCAACGAGTACTATCGTCTGGCCTTGGGGTATAATCCCCGCAATCCAAGGTTATTGCTGGACATGGCCGAGCTTTCCATGAAAGATGGCAAGCTGCCTGATGTGCAGTCTTACCTCGTGCGTTTTGCCGAAGTGGCAGACGAAAACGAGGAGAGCCTCTGGCTCCGGCTGCGGCTGGCCCAGGCCATGGACAAACCGGCATTACTTCACCAATTCGGGACTGAGCTGGTAAGGCAATATCCCACTTCGCAACAAGCCAAGCGTTACTTAGCCAATGACTACTGAACAGCCACACGATTTTCAAGACGACTCCCAGGCAGTGGGCCCAGGCCAGCTGCTGCGCAACGCCCGTGAACAGCTTGGCTGGACACGAGAGCAGGTTGCGTCCCGCATTCACCTTCGTCTGACTCTGATCGCCGCCATTGAGGCGGATACCTACGACAAGCATACGTCCCACACCTTCATTCGCGGCTATCTGCGCGCCTATGCCAAGCTGGTCGGCATTCCCGAGGAGACCATACTCGCGGCCTACGACAAGCTGGGACTGACGCCGCCCGATAACATCGACATGCAGAGCTTCTCCCGTCGCTCCCGTCAGCAAGCCAACGACAGTCGGCTCAAGGTGGTGACCTGGCTGGTGATCCTGGTGTTGATCGCGCTCTCCATCGCCTGGTGGTGGCAGAGCACGGCACGTCGCTCCGCCGGGGATGAAGCCCTGGCGGCGAGTGAGATGGGCACGGAGCAGACGGTGTCGGTCGCCAGCGTGACGACCACAGTGGACGTCGCCGACCCCGTATTGCCCGTGGCCTCCGACGCCGTGGCGACGGAAGTTGTGGTGAGTGACGCCGCCGCCACTGTGCCTGCCGTCGTTGCCGCGACCAGTGCCGCCCTGTCTACCGAGACCTCGGCTGCTGAGGCGACCCAGTCACCGGCAGAGACGGCCGCCACCGAACCTGGCAAGGCGCCCCAGCTCAAGATGAGCTTCACCGCCGACTGCTGGCTGGATGTCAAGGATGCCAACGGCAAGACCCTGTTCAGCGGTCTGAAGAAGGCGAACGACGAGCTTGTGCTGGAAGGACCCGAGCCACTCAGATTCATCATTGGCGCGCCCATGGCGGTCAATCTCGAATATCAGGGCAAGTCCTTCGACATGAGCCGTTACAACAACGGCCGGACTGCTCGCTTCTCACTGCCGCAGGAGTAATCTGTCCGCCATGTCCGCTCACGAATCCCCCATTATTCGTCGTCAATCCAGGCAGATCATGGTCGGCAATGTGCCGGTTGGGGGCAATGCCCCCATCACGGTGCAAACCATGACCAACACCAAGACCACGGATGTCGCCGCCACCGTCGAGCAGATCCAGCGGATCGAGCGGGTCGGTGCCGACATAGTCCGGGTCTCGGTACCCACCATGGAAGCGGCGGAAGCCTTCAGGCTCATCAAGCAGCAGACCCGCATTCCCATCGTCGCCGACATCCACTTCGACTACCGCATCGCCCTGAAAGTGGCCGAGTACGGTGCCGACTGCCTGCGTATCAACCCGGGCAACATCGGCAACGAAGAGCGGGTGCGCGCAGTGGTCGACTGTGCCCGTCATTACAACATTCCGATCCGCATCGGCGTCAACGGCGGCTCCCTGGAGCGTGATATCCAGGAAAAATATGGCGAGCCGACCCCGGAGGCCCTGCTCGAGTCGGCCATGCGCCACGTGGATTACCTGGATCGCCTCAACTTCGAGAACTTCAAGGTGAGCGTCAAGGCATCCGATGTCTTCCTGGCGGTCGGCGCCTATCGCCTGCTGGCCAAGCAGATCGACCAGCCGCTGCACCTGGGGATCACCGAGGCGGGCGGCTTCCGTGCCGGCGCGGTGAAATCCGCCATCGGGCTCGGCATGCTGTTGGCCGATGGCATAGGCGACACCATCCGCATCTCCCTGGCCGCCGATCCGGTGGAGGAGGTGAAGGTGGGCTTCGATATTCTCAAGTCCCTGCGCATTCGCTCCCGCGGCATCAACTTCATCGCCTGTCCCTCCTGCTCCCGCCAGGAGTTCGACGTGATAGGGACGGTGAACGCCCTGGAAGAGCGGCTCGAGGACATCATCACCCCGATGGATGTCTCCATCATCGGCTGCGTGGTGAACGGCCCGGGCGAGGCCCTGGTCTCGGATCTGGGGCTGGCGGGCGCCGCCAACAAGAGTGCCTTCTACGAGGGGGGCCAGCGCGTCGACCGGCTCGACAACAAGGATCTCATCCCGACCCTGGAGCGCCGTATCCGCGCCCGGGCGGCCATGCTGGATCCGGCCAACCAGATCCAGGTGGACAAAGGTTGAACCATTGAGGGGCCACCTGGGGTGGCCCCGGCTTTAGGTTATTGATTTTAAATCCCGCATCCGGGCACCCTGATTTTACCTCGGGGCCGAAAATCCCTATAATGCGGCCAAATTTTACCTCTTTTTCTCGAGTATCAACGTGGCAAAACAGATCCAAGCTATTCGCGGTATGAATGATTGCCTGCCGGAGCAGAGCCCGGTATGGCAAAAAGTGGAACAGATCCTGCGCCAGGTCGTCGCCAGCTACGGCTACAGCGAAGTGCGCATGCCCATCGTCGAGCAGACCCATCTGTTCAAGCGCGCCATCGGTGAAGTGACCGACGTGGTCGAAAAAGAGATGTACACCTTTGAAGACCGCAACGGCGACAGCCTGAGCCTGCGTCCGGAAGGGACCGCCAGCTGCGTCCGTGCCGGCATCGAACACGGCCTGCTCTACAACCAGGAGCGCCGGATGTGGTACATGGGCCCCATGTTCCGTCACGAGCGTCCCCAGAAGGGCCGTTATCGCCAGTTCCACCAGTTCGGGGTCGAGCTGTTTGGCATCAACGGGCCTGACATCGACGCCGAGCTCATCATGCTGACCCACCGCCTGTGGCGTCTGTTCGGCATCAGCGATCACGTCACCCTGCAGCTCAACACCCTCGGCCAGAGCAGTGAGCGCGCCGCTTACCGCGATGCCCTGGTGGCCTACCTGGAGCAGTACAAGAGCGAGCTGGACGAAGAGAGCCAGCGCCGCATGTACAGCAACCCGCTGCGGGTGCTCGACTCCAAGGACGAGAAGGTACAGGCCATTCTGGTGGGTGCCCCCCGTCTGTTCGATCACCTGGGTGAAGAGAGCCTGGCCCACTTCGAGGGGCTCAAGCACCTGCTCGAGTCTGCCGGCATCCAATACGAGGTGAACGAGCGTCTGGTGCGCGGCCTCGACTACTACAACCTCACCGTGTTCGAGTGGGTCACCAACAGCCTGGGTGCCCAGGGCACCGTCTGTGCCGGTGGCCGTTACGACGGCCTGGTGGAGCAGCTTGGCGGTCAGGCGACCCCGGCCGTGGGCTTTGCCATGGGCATGGAGCGTCTGGTGCTGATGCTCGAAACCCTCGAGCTCAACGCCGACATCCGCCCGGCGGTGGATGTCTATCTCTGCATGGTGGGCGAGGGGACCGAGCAGGCTGGCTTCGCGCTTGCCGAGCGTCTGCGCGACGCCCTGCCGGACTTGCGTCTGATGAGCCACTGCGGTGGCGGCAACTTCAAGAAACAACTCAAGCGTGCCGACAAGAGCGGCGCGGCCATTGCCCTGATCCTCGGCGAGACCGAGGTGCAAAGCGGGGAGATCACCATCAAATATCTGCGTGGCCAGGCCGAGCAACAGACCGTCTCGGTCGATGCCGCCATCGCCCTGCTGGCAGCTAAAGGAGAGTAAGCTGTGGAAGTGTATACCACTGAAGAACAACAGGTTGAGGTCATCAAGAGCTGGTGGAAAGAGAACGGTACCTCGGTACTCGCCGGGACTGTGATCGGTCTGGTCGGCCTCTTTGGCTGGCGTTACTACAACGAGCTGCAGCAGACCAATCAGGAAGCCGCCTCCCAGGCTTATAACGCCATGACCGCCCAGCTCGCCAAGGGTGACGATGCCGCCCTTGAGCAGGCCAAGAGCTTCATCAGCGCCCATCAGGGCGACGCCTATGCGGAGCTGGCTGCCCTGCAACTGGCCGCGGCTGCGGTCAAGGCGGGCAAGCTGGATCTGGCCGCCGAGCAGCTGACCCAAGTGGCCGCGAACGGCGACGAGAGCATCAAGCCCATCGCCGCTCTGCGTCTGGCCCGGGTGCTCAAGGATCAGGGCAAGGCCGACGAGGCGCTGGCCCAGCTTGGCAAGATCAACAACGACGCCTTCAAGGCCCAGGTGGCGGAAGTGCGTGGTGACGTGCTGCTGGGGCAGGGCAAGCCCGAAGAGGCGCGCGATGCCTATCAGGTGGCGGCCGATGCCGGCGGCCTGCAGAGCAGCGCCGAACTCAAGCTGAAGATGGACGATCTGGCGCTGCCAGTGGTCACTGCGGGTGAGGCTCCGGATGCGTAATCTGTACAAGAAAATGGCGCTGGGGGTGGCAGTCTCCCTGGCCCTGCAGGGCTGCTCCCTGTTCAGTTCAGAGGAAGACCTGACCCCGATGGCGCCTCTGCCCGTGGTGGAGTCCGCCTTCAGTGCCGATACCCAGTGGTCCTCCTCCGTCGGGGATGGCATAGGCGATTTCTACTCCCAGCTGCAACCCGTGGTGGAAGAGGATCACATCTATGCTGCCGCCCGCGATGGCGACGTGACCGCCTTCGATCGCAACAGTGGCGAGACCCTGTGGAGCGTGGATCTGGCAGACCTGCCCATCAACGCCGACAAGCGCAGCGCCCGCCTCTCCGGCGGTCTGGTCTCCCGCTACGGCAAGCTGTTCCTCGGCTCCGAGAACGGGGTGGTCTACGCCCTGAACGAAGCGAACGGGGAAGTGCTGTGGCAGACCACTGTACCCGGTGAAGTGGTGGCGAGCCCCGCCGTCGAGGATGGTCGGGTGGTGGTGCTGACCACCTCGGGCCGTCTGGTGGCGCTCGATACCGATGAGGGCAAGCTGCAGTGGACCCTGTCCGAAGAGCAGCCGCCCCTGACCCTGCGCAGCGCCAGTACCCCTGTCATCACCAACGGCGCCGTGCTGTACGGCCGCGCCGATGGCAAGGTGGGCATCGCCCTGCTGAGCAACGGCCAGCCGGTGCGCCAGTCCAAGGTGGCCGACCCGCGCGGTGCCACCGAGCTGGATCGCATGGTCGATGTGGACGCCAGTCCGCTGATTGCCGGTGATGAGCTCTATGCCATCGCCTACAATGGCCAGCTGATGGCCCGCAAGCTGATGACAGGTGACGAGGTGTGGAAGCGCAAGTATTCCGGCTACCGCGACATGGCGGTCACCGGCAATGCCATAGTGCTGACCGACAGCCGCAGCCATCTGTTTGCGGTCGACCGTCGCAATGGTCTCGAGCTGTGGTCCAACACCCAGCTGGAAAACCGCACCGTGACCGCTCCCGTCGTCCTGGGTGACTATGTGGTGGTCGGCGATGTGGAAGGTTACCTGTATTGGCTGGATCGGACCGATGGGTCCATCAAGGCCATGCAGCAGCTCGACAGCAGTGGTCTCTATGCCGCGCCCCTGGTGGACGGTGACACCCTGTATGTGCAGAGCCGTGGCGGCAAGTTGTACGCTATCAAGCGTCCCTGATCGCCCGTCAATCTGAATATCCGGCTCCTGGTCTTCGGACCCGGAGCCTTTGTCGTCTTGAGAATGAGGCTTTTATGACTCCTGTAGTAGCCCTGGTGGGCCGCCCCAACGTGGGGAAATCCACCCTGTTTAACCGCCTGACCCGTACCCGGGATGCCCTGGTTGCCGATTTCCCCGGCCTGACCCGGGACCGTAAATACGGCCAGGCGAAGTTGGGCGAGCTGGAATTTATCGTGGTCGATACCGGCGGTATCGATGGCACCGAGGAGGGGATCGAGCTGAAGATGGCCGAGCAGTCCCTGCTGGCCATCGAGGAAGCCGATGTGGTGCTCTTCATGGTGGATGCCCGTGCCGGTTTGACCGCCGCGGATCAAGCCATCGCCGAGCACCTGCGCAAGACCCACAAGAAGGTGTTCCTGGTCGCCAACAAGACCGACGGCATCGACGGTGACTCCGCGGTCTCCGAGTTCTACGGCCTGGCGCTGGGGGAGGTCTACCAGATCGCCGCCGCCCACGGTCGTGGCGTGCTGAGCCTGCTGGAGCTGGCGCTGGCCCCCCACCTTGAGACCCTGGTCGAGGCCGCCGCCGAAGAAGAGGCGCAGGAAGAGGAGGACTTCGACGAAGAAGCCCTGCTGCGCATGGTGGCCGCTGGTGACCTGGATACCCGGGAAGATACCAAGGAGACCCCGTTCGCCGACTTGCCCATCAAGTTCGCCATCGTCGGTCGCCCCAACGTCGGCAAGTCCACCCTGACCAACCGCATGCTGGGTGAAGACCGCGTCATCGTCTATGACATGCCGGGCACCACCCGCGACTCCGTCTACATCCCCATGGAGCGTGACGAGCAGAAGTACGTGGTTATCGACACCGCCGGCGTGCGTCGCCGCGGCAAGGTGCACGAGACGGTGGAGAAGTTCTCCGTCATCAAGACCTTGAAAGCCATCGAGGACGCCAACGTCTGCCTGCTGGTGATCGACGCCCGCGAGACCATCACGGATCAGGATTTGAGCATCCTCGGCTTCGTGCTGAGCAGCGGCCGCTCCGTGGTGCTGGTGGTGAACAAGTGGGACGGTCTGGATCAGAAGGTGAAGGAAGACGTCAAGAACGAGCTGGACAGACGCCTGGGCTTCATCGATTTCGCCCGCGTCCACTTCATCTCCGCCCTGCACGGCAGCGGCGTCGGCCATCTGTTCGAGTCCATCAACGAGGCTTACCAGTCCGCCACCCGTCGTACCAGCACCGCCATGCTGACCCGCATCATGCAGATGGCGCAGGAAGATCACCAGCCGCCCATGGTCAACGGTCGCCGCGTCAAGCTCAAGTATGCCCACGCCGGTGGCTACAACCCGCCGCGCATCGTGATCCACGGCAACCAGCTGAACGATCTGCCGGACTCCTACAAGCGGTATCTCATCAACTACTTCCGCAAGTCCCTGAAGATCATGGGTACCCCGATCCGGGTCGAGTTCCAGGAGTCGGTCAACCCCTTCGAGGGCAAGAAGAACACCCTGACCCTGAGCCAGGAGCGGCAACGGGATCGCCTGCTCAAGGCGAAGAACAAGAGCAAGAAATAAGCCTGACGGCTGCCCTGGTGGCAGCCGTTTTTCTATCTGTCGAATGAGGGATGAGCCCAGGCTTCTGCCCTTGAGAGGAGATGACCATGAGTCTCTTGACATGCCCGGCCTGCCCGGCCTGCCCGGCCTGCCAGGCCGAGCTGGACAGCCGCAGCCCCGAGGTGAGCTGCGGCCAGTGCCATGCCCGCTATCGGATCCGGGCCCTGTGCCCGACCTGTCAGCAGAGCCTGGAGCGGCTTCGGGCCTGCGGCGCCGTGGATTACTTCTGCAACCACTGCAACAGCCTGGTCTCCAAGCGTGCCGTGGGGTTCGAGGCGATCCCGACCGAGGCGAGCTGATGGAATAAAAAAACCCGGCCTTGGCCGGGTTTATGCTGTTGTGTGCTCCGCAATCAGCAAGGTATAGGAGCGGTTTCGGTGCCATATCTTGCGTTTCATATCGGCCAGTTTCAGCTTGCGTCTGGGGCTCCAGGCACATCTGGTTTTTCTGGTCAACGTGGCTCTTCTGCGTGTTCGCATCTGGTTTTCCTCCCTGGTCATCCCGGCGCAGCTGACGGGCCTTTGACATAGGCTGCCATCGGTATCGCAAGTTGATGAATGTATTGCGATAAGCCTCTCTCAGACAGGCTCGGGTCTGGGGGAATGGTAACAGAGAATTTCCCCAGACGACACACCCCGCAGGGCTCAGGGGGTGATGATCTGGCTGACCACCTCGGCGATGATGGCGGGGCGCTGTGCCGGGGCGGTCGGCTCGCTGCCATCGTCCTCGTCCAGGGCCTCGCGGCGATGGGCCTTCTGCTGCTCGTTGTCGAGCCAGAGCAGGCTCTGGTAGTACTGGCGCACGTTGTTGACGTAGTTGCGCGCCTCGCCACCCCGGGCATAGCCGTAGCGCACCATGCGATGCCAGCGTGACTGCTGCAGCAGGGGCAACACCTCTTTCACGTCGCTCCAGGCATCGGGATTCTTGCCGAGCTGCTTGGTCAGGCGACGGGCATCCATCATGTGGCCATAGCCGATGTTGTAGGCAGTGAGGGCAAACCACACCTTCTCGTCGGCCGGCACCGAGTCCGGCACCTTCTCCATCATCTCCTGCAGGTAGCGGGCGCCCCCCTTGATGCTCTCTTCCGGGTGGGTTCGATCGCTGACCCCCATCGCCTTGGCGGTGGGTTCGGTCAACATCATCATGCCGCGCACCCCGGTGTAGGATTTTGCCTGCGGGTCCCAGTGGGACTCCTGATAGCTGATGGCGGCCAGCAGGCGCCAGTCTATGTCCTTGGCGTGGGTCTGGAACAGCGTCTGGTACTTGGGCAGCAGGCTCTTGGCCCGCTGCAGGAAGGTGCGGGTGTCGACGAAATCGAAGTTCTGCACGTGGCCGAAATACTTCTCGTCGAGCTTGGCGATGGAGCCATCCATGAAGCGCTGGCCGAAGAAGTCGATGATGCTGGCGTAGAGGCTGTCATCGGGCAGCTTGGTCATGGCCCAGGCCACCGTCTGCTTGCTGGCCAGGGTCAGCCCCTCGGTGAGCTCGGGGTAGTAGCGCTGGGTGCGTGCCAGCACTGTGTCCTGCACCACCGTGTAGTCCACCTCGCCGTCGGCGACCTGCTTGAGCAGCTCCTCCACGTCGGCGTCCCGGTTGATGCGCCAGCTCAGATTGGGGTACTGGCTGGCCAGCTCCTTCATCAGATCCTCACCGGTGGAGCCGGCAGGTACCACTATGGTGCCCTTGATGTCGCCGAGATCCTTGGGCCTGGGGGAGCCGTTGCGATAGACCAGCTTGGGAGAGACCTGGTAGAAGCCGGGGCCGAAGCGAAACAGCTTGCGCCGCTCCGGGGTGACGACGATGGCGGCGGCGGCGAGATCCAGGGTCCCCTTCTGCAGCTGTTCGACCAGCTCGGCGGTGGAGTAGGTCGGGACTATGGTCAGCTTGACCCCCAGCCAGTCGGCATAGTGCTGCGCCAGCTCGTAATCGAACCCCTGGGCGGTGTCGTCACGCTGGTAATAGGAAGTGGGACCATAGAGGGTGCCAACACGGATCTCGCCCCGTTGGCGGATCTGCTCCAGCTGGCTGGAGGGGGAATAGAAGTCACAGCCGGCCAGGGCCAGTGTCAGCAACATCCCGATAAACAGTCGAAAAATGCAGCGCAAGTAGGTGAGTACCCTTGTTGAAAAAATCGGCATTTGTCAAAAAAGAGGCACCTTTATACCAGAGAGTGTGGAGGGAGTCACATCGTGGGAGATGAGAAAAACGTTTGTTCGCGGTGAGCCTGATCCCTATAATACGCGCGTCTCAAATCCCCCCACACTCTAAAACTTGGTGAGAAAGGTATATGGAAATCTTGCGTGGTGCCCCAGCACTGTCTGAGTTTCGTGTCCACAAGCTGCTGCAGAGCTGCGCACAGAGAGGAGTAGAGATAGCAGACGTCTATGCCGAATACGTGCACTTTGCCGAGCTTTCGAGCCCGCTCTCGCCCCCGGAGCGAGCGACCTTGGGCCAGCTTCTGCGCTACGGCCCGACCATCCCGGAACACACCCCCAGCGGTCAGCTGTTTCTCGTTACCCCCCGCCCCGGCACTATCTCCCCCTGGTCTTCCAAAGCAACCGACATCGCCCACAACTGCGGCCTGAACCAGGTCAAGCGGTTGGAGCGCGGCATTGCCTATTACATACAGGCCAAGGGTGAGCTGACTGCAGCCCAGCGTGGCGAGGTCGCGGCCCTGCTGCACGATCGCATGATGGAGGTGGTGTTCGATGAGCCGAGCCAGGCAGCCGCTCTGTTTGCCCATCACGAACCGCGCCCCTTCACCCAGGTGGACGTGCTGGGCGGTGGCCGCAGCGCCCTGGCCGCGGCCAACATCGAGCTGGGCCTGGCCCTCGCCGATGACGAAATCGACTACCTGGTGGAAAACTTCACCCGCCTTGGTCGCAATCCCAACGACATCGAGCTCTACATGTTCGCCCAGGCGAACTCCGAGCACTGCCGTCACAAGATCTTCAACGCCGACTGGACCATAGACGGTGAGCAGCAGCCCAAGTCGCTGTTCAAGATGATCAAGAACACCTTCGAGCAGACGCCGGATCATGTCCTGTCTGCCTATAAAGACAACGCCGCCGTGATGGAAGGCAGCCAGGGTGGCCGCTTCTTCCCGAGCCCCGCCAGTGGCGAATACCAGTATCACCAGGAGCGCGTCGACATCCTGATGAAGGTGGAGACTCACAACCACCCGACCGCCATCTCCCCCTTCCCGGGGGCGGCCACCGGCTCCGGCGGCGAAATTCGCGACGAGGGTGCGACAGGCCGTGGCGCCAAGCCCAAGGCGGGTCTGGTGGGCTTCTCCGTCTCCAACCTGCGCATCCCCGGTTTCGAGCAGCCCTGGGAGCAGGATTTCGGCAAGCCGAGCCGCATCGTCAGCGCCTTTGACATCATGCAGGAGGGGCCCCTTGGCGGCGCCGCCTTCAACAACGAATTCGGTCGTCCGGCCATTCTCGGCTACTTCCGTACCTTCGAAGAGCAGGTGCCGAGCCACAACGGCGTCGAAGTGCGCGGTTACCACAAGCCCATCATGCTGGCGGGCGGCATAGGCAACATCCGCAGCGAACACGTCCAGAAAGGGGAGATCCCGGTGGGGGCCGCCCTGATCGTGCTGGGCGGCCCGGCCATGAACATCGGTCTGGGTGGCGGTGCTGCATCGAGCATGGCCTCCGGCCAGTCTGCCGAAGACCTCGATTTCGCCTCTGTGCAGCGGGACAACCCCGAGATGGAGCGCCGTTGCCAGGAGGTGATCGACAGATGCTGGCAGCTTGGCGATGACAACCCCATCGTCTTCATCCACGATGTGGGCGCCGGCGGCCTCTCCAACGCCATGCCGGAGCTGGTCAACGACGGCGATCGGGGCGGTCGCTTCGACCTGCGCGCTATCGCGAGCGACGAGCCGGGCATGAGCCCGCTGGAGATCTGGTGCAACGAATCCCAGGAGCGTTACGTGCTGGCGGTCGCCCAGGACAAGCTGCCCCTGTTCAAGGCCCTGTGCGAGCGTGAGCGCGCCCCTTATGCGGTCATCGGCACCGCCACCGAAGAGAAGCATCTGACGTTGTCTGATGCCCATTTCGACAACCAGCCCATCGATCTGCCCCTGGACGTGCTGCTCGGCAAGGCGCCCAAGATGCACCGCGACGTGCAGAGCCTGCCCGCCCAGGGCAAGGTGCTGCAACTGGACGGCATCACCCTGAATGACGCGGCCGAGCGGGTACTGCGCCTGCCGACAGTGGCGGAGAAGTCCTTCCTCATCACCATCGGCGATCGCAGCGTGACCGGTCTGGTCAACCGCGACCAGATGGTCGGCCCCTGGCAGATCCCGGTGGCCGATTGCGCCGTCACCGCCGCCACCTACGACAGCTACCATGGCGAAGCCATGTCCATGGGGGAGCGCACCCCGGTGGCGCTGCTGTCCCACGCGGCCTCTGCCCGTATGGCGGTGGCCGAGGCCCTGACCAACCTGGCGCCGGCTCATATCGGCTCCCTCAAGCGGGTCAAGCTCTCCGCCAACTGGATGTCTGCCGCCGGTCACCCGGGGGAAGATGCCGGCCTCTATGAGGCGGTCAAGGCGGTGGGCGAGGAGCTCTGCCCGACCCTTGGCATCACCATACCGGTGGGCAAGGACTCCATGTCCATGAAGACCCGCTGGCAGCAGGACGGGGAGGAGCGCAGCGTCACCTCGCCGCTCTCCCTGCTCATCTCCGCCTTTGCCCGGGTCGAGGATGTGCGCAACACCGTCACGCCTCAGCTGCGTACAGACCTTGGGGAAACAGACCTTATCCTGATTGACCTTGGCAACGGCAAGCAGCGCCTCGGAGCTTCCGCCCTGGCCCAGGTCTATCGTCAGCTTGGTCAGAGCGCCCCGGATCTGGACAACCCCGTCCAGCTGAAGGGCTTCTTCAACGCCATCCAGGCGCTGGTGGCGGATCGCAAGCTGATTGCCTACCACGACCGCTCCGATGGCGGCCTCTTCGTCACCCTGACTGAGATGGCGTTTGCCGGTCACTGCGGCCTCGATATCCAGCTCGACCGTGTGGGCGGTGAGCTGCTGCCGGCGCTGTTCAACGAGGAGCTGGGTGCCGTCATCCAGGTGCGCCGCGACGACAAGGAAGCGGTGCTGACCCTGTTGGCCGGTCACGGTCTGGCGGCCTGCTCCCATGTGCTGGGCACGGTACGTGAAGACGACCTCATCCTGTTCCAGCGTGCCGGGGCCGAAGTGTACCGCGCCAGCCGCACCGCCCTTCGCACCCTCTGGGGCGAGACCAGCTGGCAGATGCAGCGCCTGCGGGACAACCCCGAGTGCGCGGATCAGGAGCATGCCGTCCGCCAGGACGCCACCGATCCGGGTCTGCAGGCCAGGCTGACCTACAACCCGTCCGAGGACGTGGCCGCGCCCTATATCGCCCGTGGGGTCTCCCCCCGTCTGGCGGTGCTGCGCGAGCAGGGGGTCAACTCCCACGTGGAGATGGCAGCCGCGTTCGACCGCGCCGGGTTCGCGGCGGTGGATGTGCACATGAGTGACATCCTGTCCGGTCGCATCAAGCTGGAGCAGTTCCAGACCCTGGTGGCCTGTGGCGGCTTCTCCTACGGCGACGTGCTGGGAGCGGGGGAAGGCTGGG
The DNA here is from genome assembly GCF_037811135.1 of Aeromonas rivipollensis. Lineage (NCBI taxonomy): Bacteria > Pseudomonadati > Pseudomonadota > Gammaproteobacteria > Aeromonadales > Aeromonadaceae > Aeromonas > Aeromonas rivipollensis. The sequence continues at coordinate 1,964,757 of NZ_CP149130.1, forward strand.
CCAAGTCCATCCTGTTCAACGACAACGCCCGCGAGCAGTTCCAGCGCTTCTTCGAGCGTGGTGATACCCTCTCCCTGGGTGTGTGCAACGGTTGCCAGATGATGTCCAACCTGCGGGATCTCATCCCGGGGGCCGATCTGTGGCCGCGCTTCGTGCGCAACCGCTCCGAGCGCTTCGAGGCGCGCTTCAGCCTGGTGGAAGTGCAGGACTCCCCGTCCGCCTTCTTCGCCGGCATGGCGGGCTCGGTGATGCCTATCGCCGTCTCCCACGGGGAAGGGCGGGTGGAAGTGCGCGATGCCGCTCACCTGGCGGCGCTGCAAGCCAGCGGCCTGGTGGGGCTGCGTTTCGTCGACAACCGCGGCCAGGTCACCGAGCAGTATCCGGCCAACCCGAACGGGGCACCGGCGGGCATCACTGCGGTCACCACCACGGACGGTCGCGCCACCATCATGATGCCGCACCCGGAGCGGGTGTTCCGCACAGTGGCGAACTCCTGGCACCCGGACAACTGGGGCGAGGACGGTGCCTGGATGCGGATGTTCAGAAACGCTCGGGTGCGTCTGGGTTAATCCCGCGCTGACGTTCTAGAGAATCAAAAACCGGCCTCCGTGGCCGGTTTTTTTATGGGCCTGTGACAAGTTCTGCGAGCCCCGGGCTGGTGGCAGAGGGAAGGGGAGCAAGGGGGCAAGGGGGCAAGGGGGAGAGAGCAGAGCGGAGTGCAGGGTGAGCCGGGTTCCCTTGCCGGGTCCGGCAGTCTGGCGAGATAAAAAAAACCGGCCACGGGGGCCGGTTTTGCTCTGTGGGGTGACGCTGAGGCTAGCGCAGCACCACGTGCTGGAAGCCCTGCACCAGGCTGATGACAGGCTGGGGGTAGATGCCGAGCGCCACCACCAGGATGGCGGAGAGCAGCACCACCAGCCCACCGGAGGAGAAGGCCCAGTCGGCCTTGGCATCGCGCAGCTGCATGCCGGGTTCCCGCAGGTAGAGGGTGACCATGACGCGCAGGTAGTAGTAGAGCCCCAGGGCGCTGCCGAGCACTATGGCGCCGGAGAGCCACCACAGCTTGGCATCGACCGTCACCCCGATGAGGTAGAACTTGCCGATGAAGCCGAGCGTCATGGGGATGCCCGCCAGGGAGAGCATCATCACCGTCATGACGGCGGTCAGGTAGGGGCGCTTCCAGAACAGGCCGCGATAGCTGTGCAGGGAGTCCGCATCCTTGCCGCGATAGGGGCTGGACATCATGCTGATGACGCCGAAGGCCCCCAGGCTGGTGAAGAGGTACATCAGCAGGTAGACACCGGCCGCTTCCACCGGCATCTGGCCGAGGCGGCTCGCCACTATCACCGCCAGCAGGTAGCCGAAGTGGGAGATGGAGGAGTAACCCATCATCCGCTTGATGTTGGTCTGGATCAGCGCCAAGAGGTTTCCGACCACGATGGAGATGACCGCCATGGCCGCCAGCAGCCAGTGGATCATGGGATCCGAGGTGGCCGGCACCGCCAGGTAGAAGCGCAGCAGCACGCAGAACACGGCTATCTTGCTCACGGTGGCGAGGAAGGTGGCCACAGGTGCCGGGGCGCCCTCATAGACATCCGGGGTCCAGAGGTGGAAGGGGGCGAGCGACAACTTGAACGCAAAGCCCACCAGCATCAGGCCAAAGCCTCCCATCAGCAGCGGGTGGTGAGCCGGGCTCTGGGCCAGGGTCAGGCCGAGATCGCTGAAGCTCAGGCTGCCCGCTTGGGCATAGAGCAGCGCCATGCCGAACAGCAGGAAGGCGGTGGCGGCGGCAGAGAGCACCATGTACTTGATGCTGGCCTCCAGGGAATGGCGCTCGCGATAGGCATAACCCACCAGGCCGAACATGGGCAGGGTCAGCATCTCGATCCCGATAAACAGCGACGCGAGATGGCGGGAACCCGCCAGCACCAGGCCACCGGCGGTGGCGATCAAGAGCAGCAGGTAGAACTCTTCCCGGTTGTCCGGGTAGCCCTTGAGCCAGGAGCGACCGAAGGTACAGGTGGCCAGGGCGCCAATGAGCACCAGCCCCATGTAGAAGACCGCATAGCTGTCCACTTGCAGCAGGGGAGTGACCCCCTGATCCCCCTGAGCCATGACGATGGGCAGGGAGAAGAGCGCCAGGTTGAGGCCGGTGATGGTCACCACGAAGGCGGTGTCATCGCAGCGCTTCCAGGCGATGGCGAGCATCAGGGCGACCATGGCCCCTGTGGTCAGCAACAGGGGCAGCAGGGCCAATAGTTGGGCGGCGGTAAACGTCATGACAAGGCTCCCGGTGTGGACAAGGAAAGGGAGAGAGAAACAGAGGGCATCATTGCAGTGCTCCTGTGGCTGGCAGCGCGTACCAGTGCAGCACGCTCAGCAGGCTGCTGCTGGCGGTGTCGAGCACGGGTTGCGGGTAGAGACCGAGCAGCACCAGCAGACCGGCGATGGTCAGCATCATGGCCAGCTCCCGTCTGTCCAGGCCCTTGAGGACACTCTCGTCCTTGGGGGCACCGAAGCAGGCGCGCTGCAGCATGATGAGGGAGTAGACCGAGGCCAGCACCAGGCCGAAGGTGGCGATGATGGTGATGATGGGGGCCACCTGGAAGCTGCCGATGAGGATCAGGAACTCGCCGACGAAGTTGCCGGTGCCCGGCATGCCAAGGGAGGCCACCGAGAAGAACAGCATGACGCCGGGCAGGTAGCGCAGCCGACCCCAGAGGCCGCCCATCAGGCGCAGGTCCCGGGTGTGCAGCCGCTCGTAGAGCTGGCCGCACAGGATGAAGAGACCGGCGGCGGAGAGGCCGTGGGCTATCATCTGCACCACCGCCCCTTGCAGGGCCAGCTCGCTGCCCGAATAGATGGCGATCATCACGAAGCCCATGTGGGAAATGCTGGTGTAAGCCACCAGACGCTTGATATCGGTCTGGGCGAATGCCAGCAGGGCGCCGTAGACGATGCCGAAGAGGCCAAGGAGCATGGCGTAGGGGGCGAACTCGGCGGAGGCCTCCGGGAACAGCGGCAGGGTGAAGCGCAGCAGGCCGTAGGCGGCGGTTTTGAGCAAGATGCCCGCCAAGTCCACAGAACCCGCGGTCGGTGCCTGGCTGTGGGCGTCCGGCAACCAGCCATGGAGCGGCACCAGCGGCATCTTGACCGCGAAGGCGATGAAGAAGCCCAGCATCAGCAGCCACTGCACGCCCTTGCTCATCGGGGTATTGAGCAGGTCGAGGTAGTTGAAGGTGAAGACACCGGTTGCGGCGTGGTGGGTCAGCACCAGCCCGAGGATGGCCACCAGCATGATGAGGCCGCTCGCCTGGGTGTAGATGAAGAACTTGGTGGCTGCGTTGATCCGGGATTTACCGTCGGTGACCGAGTGGCCCCAGAGTGCGATCAGGAAGTACATGGGAACCAGCATCATCTCCCAGAAGAAGAAGAAGAGGAACAGGTCCACCGCCATGAAGACGCCGAGCACGCCCCCCAGGATCCACAGCAGGTTGAGGTGGAAGAAGCCGATGCGCTGCACGATTTCCTTCCAGGAGCAGAGGATGGCCAGCACACCGATGAAGCTGGTGAGCATCACCATCAGCAGCGACAAGCCGTCTACCGCCAGGTGCAATGAGATGCCGAAGCGGGGGATCCAGGGTTGCTGCCACTCGGCCGCCCAGACGGGGAGGCCGGGGTTCGCGAGGGAGAAGTCACCCCCCAGCCAGATGGCACCGGAGAGCACCAGGCAGGCGCTCATGGAGAGCAGGGCTACCCAGCGAACGAATTGTCCGCCGAGCCGCTCCATCTGCCAGCAGAGCAAGCCGCCGATAAAAGGAATTAACAAGATCCAGAGTAAGGTCACGATATCAGCTCTCGTCTAGGTTCTAGTCGGGCAGGCCCCGGGCCTGCCACACATATTGGGCTCATGGATCAGCCGAGCAGCAGCAGGGCCAGGATCAGGGCGGCGCCCATCCCCATGGAGGCGGCGTACCAGCGCAGCTTGCCGGACACAGTCCAGGCCAGCAGCTGGTGGCCACCCTGGGCCAGCACGGCGGGCAGGTTCATCATCCGATCCAGCGGGTCCTTGCCGAGCAAGCGGGTCACCAGCAGGTAGGGCTTGACCCAGATCCAGTCATACAGCCAGTCAAAGCCCCAGGCATTGAACCAGAGGGTGCTGAGCGCGCGGCCGGCGGCACTCTCGGCGATCCCCTTCGCCAGGCGACGTTCGCCGAGGAAGAGGAAGGCGGCGAGCGCAATGCCTGCCACGGCGATGGCGCCGGAGAGGATCTCGAGGCTGTGACGTCCCTCTTCGATATGATCCCCCGGGCCTGCCGGCAGTACTCCGGCGAGCGGCGGCACTATCAGGGCACCCACACCGGTGGAGAGCACCAGCAGCACCAGCAGCGGCAGCTGGTGGGCCAGGCCGTGGCCTTTGTGCGCCTGCGTCTGCGCCTTGCCGTGGAAGGCGATGAAGATGAGGCGGAAGGTGTAGAGGGAGGTCAGGAAGGCCCCCGCCAGACCGGCCCACAGCAGGGCGCTCTGGCCACTGGCCTGCACCTGCCAGAGGATGGCGTCTTTACTGTAGAAGCCGGCGGTGACCAGCGGCAGCGCGGCCAGGGCCGAGCCCCCCACCAGGAAGCAGGCATAGACCAGCGGCAGACTCTTGCGCAGGCCCCCCATCTTGAAGATGTTCTGCTCGTGGTGGGTCGCGACTATGACGGCACCGGCGGAGAGGAACAACAGCGCCTTGAAGAAGGCGTGGGTCATCAGGTGGAAGATGGCCCCTTCCCAGGCACCGACCCCCAGGGCCAGGAACATGTAGCCTATCTGGCTCATGGTGGAGTAAGCCAGGATCCGCTTGATGTCGGTCTGTACCAGGGCGGCAAAGCCTGCCAGCACCAGGGTGATGGCACCGACCAGGGCCACCAGATGGAGGATCTCCGGGGCCAGCAGGAAGAGGCCGTGGGTGCGGGCGATGAGGTAGACACCGGCGGTCACCATGGTGGCCGCGTGGATCAGCGCCGAGACCGGGGTCGGACCCGCCATGGCGTCTGCCAGCCAGGTCTGCAGGGGCAGCTGGGCGGATTTGCCGACCGCGCCGCCGAGCAGCATCAGGCAGGCGAACGACAGGGCAGGGGAGCCCTCGGCAAACATCGCGGGGGCGCGCACCAGCAGCTCGTGGATGTTGAGGGTGCCGAGCTCGCGGTAGAGCACGAAGAGCCCGATGGCGAGGAAGACGTCACCGACCCGGGTCACCACGAAGGCCTTGAGGGCAGCGGCGCCATTGGCGGGATTGCGGTAGTAGAAGCCGATCAGCAGGTAGCTGCACAGCCCCACCCCTTCCCAACCCAGGTAGACGAACAGCAGATCATCGGCCAGTACCAGGAACAGCATGCTGGCGATGAAGAGGTTGGTGTAGGTGAAGAAGCGGGAATACCCCTCTTCCCCGCGCATGTACCAGGAGGCGAACAGGTGGATGAAGAAGCCCACCCCGGTCACCACCCCCAGCATGGTCAGCGACAGCCCATCCAGGGAGAGGCGGAAGGCGGGCTGGAATTCGCCCACCGACATCCACTGCCACAGGGTCTGGGTATAGACGCCGCCTTCCGGCATGTTGCCGAGAAAGTCGATGCCAACCCAGAGGGTGGTCAGGGCCGACAGGCCTATGCTGCCGACACCGATGAGTGCCGCGCTGCGCTCGCCGAGACGGCCGATGGAGAAGGCCAACAGCAGCCATCCCAGCAGGGGGAATAGGAAAGTCAGATATAGGAGGCTCATCCGCGCATCTCGCTCACAGTGTCCACGTTCAGGGTGTGGTAACGACGATAGAGCAGCAGTAACAGGGCGAGGCCGATACTGGCCTCCGCTGCCGCCAGAGAAATCACCAGTATGTACATGATCTGGCCGTCGGCCTGGGCCCAGCGGCTACCCGCCACCACGAACGCCAGCGCGGACGCATTCATCATGATCTCGATACTCATGAGGATAAACAGCAGGTTGCGGCGGATCAGCAGACCGCACAAACCGATGCAGAACAGAATTGCCGCGAGCAGCAAGCCGTGCTCCATGGGGATACCACTCATTGCTGACCTCCTTCCTGGGATGGGCGAGCGGTGGGTTTGGGGACGGAAAGCACTTCCCCGCTCTTGTCTTCACGGCCAAGGTGATAGGCGGTGACCAGACCCGCCAGCAGCAGTATGGAGGCGAGCTCCACCGCCAGCACATAGGGACCGAACAGGGCGATGCCGACCTCTTTCGCACTGACGTCGGTCAGGCCGAGTTCACCGCCGGTGACCCCGAGGATGCCGTAGGCCAGGAAGCCGAGCAGGATGAGGGAGAGCAGGGCAGGCCCACCCCAGGTCATGGGGGTGAGCCAGTTGCGCTCCTGATCCTGGGAGGAGCCCAGGTTCAGCATCATCACCACGAACACGAACAGCACCATGATGGCGCCAGCGTAGACAATCACCTGCAGGGCGCCTGCGAAGGAGGCTCCCAGGCAGAAGAAGATCATGGCCACGGCGATGAGCGAGATGATGAGATTGAGCAGCGCGTGCATGGGGTTGCTGGTGCTGATGACCCGCAGCGTGCTGTAAACGGCGACCAGGGCCGCGGCATAAAATGCCAGTTCCATGATTGACTCCTAGGGCAGCAGGCTCTTGACATCGATGGGCTTGGCTTCGTTCTCGGCATCCCCTTTGGGCTTGCCGTCGATGGCCATCCCGCTCATGCGGTAGAAGTTGTAGTCCGGGTATTTGCCGGGGCCGCTGATCAGCAGATCTTCCTTCTCGTACACCAGGTCCTGGCGGCGATACTCGCCCATCTCGAAATCCGGCGTCAGCTGGATGGCGGTGGTGGGGCAGGCCTCTTCACACAGGCCGCAGAAGATGCAGCGAGAGAAGTTGATGCGGAAGAACTCCGGGTACCAGCGACCGTCGTCCCGCTCCGCTTTTTGCAGCGAGATGCAGCCGACCGGGCAGGCCACGGCGCACAGGTTGCACGCCACGCAGCGCTCGTCACCGTCCGGATCCCGGGTCAACACGATGCGGCCACGGAAACGGGGCGCGGCATAGACCTGCTGCTCCGGGTAGTTCAGGGTCTCGCGGGGGCGCCAGGCATGGGAGAAAACCATCCCCAGACTGCGCAGTTGGGTGCCAACACCCTTGATAATGCTCGTAATTTTCATTGGTGCCTCACTGCACGTTCATAAGCACGACGGCGCCGGTTACCAGCATGTTGAGCAAGGTAAGCGGTAAGCAGACTTTCCAGCCAAAGGACATCACCTGATCAAAGCGCGGGCGGGGCAGGGAGGCCCGCAGCAGGATGAAGAACACCATGAAACAGGCGGTCTTCAGGGCAAACCAGATGAAGGGCGGCAACCAGGGCCCGTGCCAGCCACCGAAGAAGAGGGTCACGATGAGGGAGGAGATCAGCACTATGCCGATGTATTCGCCCACGAAGAACAGACCCCACTTCATGCCCGCGTACTCGATGTGATAGCCGTCGGCGAGCTCCTGCTCGGCCTCCGGCTGGTCAAACGGGTGACGGTGGGTGACGGCAACCCCGGCAAACAGGAAGGTGATGAAGCCCAGGAACTGGGGGATCACGTTCCACAATCCGGCTTGCGCTTCGACTATATCCCGCAGGTTGAAGCTGCCGGTCTGGATGACTATCCCCATCAAGGAGAGGCCGAGGAACACCTCGTAGGAGAGGGTCTGGGCCGAGGCGCGCAGGCTGCCGAGCAGGGAGTACTTGTTGTTGCTCGACCAGCCGGCAAAGAGCACGGCGTAGACCGCCAGCCCTGCTATGGCCAGGATGTAGAGCAGCCCCACGTTGAGATCCGCCACGCCCCAGGTGGGGGTGATGGGCACCACCGCAAACGCCAGGATGAAGGCGGTAAAGGCGATGATGGGGGCCAGCACGAAGATCCGGCGATCCGCGAAGGGCGGGATCCAGTCCTCCTTGAAGAACATCTTGACCATGTCGGCTGCCAGTTGCAGCAGGCCGAAGGGACCCACCCGGTTGGGGCCGTAACGGTCTTGCCAGAGTGCCAGCAGACGGCGCTCGATGAAGCTCATGAAGGCGCCAGCCCCCACAATCCCCACCAGCACGATCAAGGCTTTGCCTACCTCCAGCAACAGATCGATCCGCTCATTGCTCATGCGATGGCCTCCTGCAAGTCAGTCACATAGGCCTGGTGCAGCGCAGTCGGCAGACCATGGGCGCCCAGGGGCAGGCCGAGCAGACCCGGTGCCAGCCGTTCGCTGATCCGCAGGGTCAGCCGCCAGTGGTGACCACCCCAGGAGAAGGCCACCAGATTACCGGCATGAAGGGCCAAACGGGCGGCATCGGCCGGGTTCAGCACCAGCTCGGGATCCCCCATGCGGGCCTGGATGACGGGGCTGCGCGCGGAGAGCTCGTCGCCACCGAACAGCTGGTCATAGCTCACCACTTGCAGCGCCGCTTGGGCGGTGAAGGGGGCGGGAATGGTGTCGAACCAGCCGAGGGACTCGCTGCCCGGCTCCAGCAGGCGACGACCGGGATCGCCGGCCCGCAGGTTGCCACCCACCTCGTCCTGGAACTTGTTCCAGGCGGAGGGAGAGTTCCAGCCCGGTGCCCAGGCGAACGGCACCTGTTGCATCGGCTGGCGGGCACCGGCGTAGCCTTCCATGGAGAAGTTGAAGGGGGAGTCGGGGTCTTGCGCCACACGGGGCTCACTCACGTTCTGATCCGCCAGCATGGAGGTGCGGCCGCTGTAGCGGTGCGGCTCGCGGGCGAGCTTCATGCCGCGGATGCGCAGCCCGGCATTGGGGGCGGCTTCGCGCATGGTGGCCAGGAGCGGGGCAGAGGCGGCGCAGGCCGCACTCACCTCGTCGAAGCTGCTCCAGCGCGGGGACTTGCCATTCAGCGTGCCTTGCAGCGCGGCCAGCCAGCGCCAGCCTTCGCGCACCTGGATGTCGGCGTCGTAGAAGGCGGGGGCATAGACCTGGAAGAAGCGCTGGGCACGGCCCTCCATGTTCACCACAGTGCCATCGGCCTCCGCAAAGCTGGCGGCAGGCAGCACCAGGTGGGCCTGCTGGGCGGTGCGGGTGTCCTGATGATCCACCACCAGCAGATGCTGCAGGCGCTTGATGGCGGCATCGACCCGGTTGCGGGGGGCGCGGCGATAGAGATCGTTCTCCAGGGTGATCAGCGCAAGGGACTCGCTCCCTTCGATGCGCTCGAGGGCGGCTTCCAGCGGGGCGGCGTTGCCGGCCAGCATGGCCAGCCCCAGGCTGTTGGCCTCCTGGGCCACCAGTGCCAGATCAACGCTCTGACCACGACCCTTGAGGGCGTGGGCTATGTTGCTGGCCGCCTCGATCAGCGCCTGGCTGCGGGCACCGGAGCCTGCGATGATGAGCGGCTTCTTGGCGTTACCGAGCAGCTCGGCCCAGCGGGTCGCTTGAGCCAGCTGATCGGCGTCCAGATCCTGCGGGGCAGGGGCGGAACCGTCGAGCAGGTGGGCGATGGCAAAGCCGAGGCGGGCCTGATCGGCGTGAGGGGCATGCAGTGTATCGGCGGCCACGTCGTCGAGACGGGTCTGATCCAGGCTGGTGATGAGCAGCGGATAACGCTCATTCTGAGCGAGCGTCTGCACCGCGGCGACCTGCCACAGATCCACCTTCAGCTTGCGGGCGATCTCGCGTCCCTTGCCCTTGACTGCCTGACGCAGGGCCAGGCTGATCCGGGCGGCCGTCTGGGTGACATCTTCACCCAGCACCAGCACGGCGTCGGCCTCTTCCATATCACGCAGGCTGGGGGTACGTACCCCGCCCTGGTGCAGGACATGCAGCATCTTCTGCAGGCAGGCCCATTCGCTCTGCTCGACGCCAGAGTAGAAGTTGGCGGCGCCCACCAGCTCGCGCAGGGCGAAGTTGCTCTCGAGCGAGGCGCGGGGCGAGCCGATGCCGATGATGCCGCTTGCGGTGCGCAGGGCATCGGCGGCGCGGTTGAGGGCGCCATCCACAGTGATGGCCAGCTTGTCATTGCCATCCTGAAGCAGGGGCTGGCGCGGGCGGTCGGCCTGGTTGACATAGCCGTAACCGAAGCGGCCACGATCACAGAGGAAGTAGTGGTTCAGGGCGCCGTGGAAGCGGTTCTCGATGCGGCGCAGCTCGCCATAACGCTCCCCCGGGCTGATGTTGCAGCCGACCGAGCACTGCTGGCAGATGCTGGGGGCAAACTGCATGTCCCACTTGCGGTTGTAGCGCTCGGAATGGGTCTTGTCGGTGAAGACGCCGGTGGGGCAGACCTCCACCAGGTTGCCGGAGAACTCACTCTCCAGGGTGCCGTCCTCGACCCGGCCGAAGTAGACGTTGTCGTGGGCGCCGTAGACCCCCAGATCCTCGCCGCCGGCGTAATCCTTGTAGTAGCGCACGCAGCGATAGCAGGCGATGCAGCGGTTCATCTCGTGGTTGATGAAGGGGCCGAGATCCTGATTCTGGTGGGTGCGCTTGGTGAAGCGGTAGCGGCGGCTGTTGTGGCCGGTCATTACCGTCATGTCTTGCAGGTGGCAGGCGCCACCCTCTTCGCACACAGGGCAGTCGTGGGGGTGGTTGGTCATCTGCCACTCCACCACCGTCTTTCGAAACTCCTTCGCCTCTTCGTCCTCGATGGAGATATAGGTGCCATCGGTGGAGGGGGTCATGCAGGACATGACCAGGCGGCCGCGCTTGTCGTCGGCATTCTGATACTGTTTGACCGCACACTGGCGGCAGGCGCCGACGCTACCGAGCGCCGGGTGCCAGCAAAAATAGGGGACGTCCAGACCCAGCGACAGACAGGCTTGCAGCAGGTTATCTGCCCCGTCTACCTCGAACTCTTTACCGTCTACATGAATGGTTGCCATACAACTTCCCTGAAACCTGTTTTGTGAAATCGGCTATTGCCCGATGCGTTCTGGCGTATTACCAGCGCTCGCCCAGCAGATTGGGCTGGATACCCTTGAACAGCTTGTGATTGTCATGGGGGGCCTTGACCCCGGCCTCGAACTCGGACCGGAAGTACTTCATCGCACTGCCAAGGGGCTCGACGGCGCCAGGGGCATGGGCGCAGAAGGTTTTGCCGGGCCCCAGGAAGCTGACCAGCTGCTCCAGGGTGGCGAGATCCTCGGGTTGGCCTTCGCCTCGCTCCAGGGCCCGCAGGATCTTGACGCTCCAGGGCAGGCCGTCGCGGCAGGGGGTGCACCAGCCGCAGGATTCGCGCGCGAAGAACTCTTCCATGTTGCGCAAGAGTCCAACCATGTTGATGCTGTCATCCACCGCCATGGCGAGGCCCGTCCCCATACGGGTGCCGACCTTGCCGATGCCACCGGCATACATCTGGGCATCCAGGTGTTCTGGCAGCAGGAAGCCGGTGCCGGCGCCGCCCGGTTGCCACGCCTTGAGGCGATAGCCGGGTTTCATGCCGCCGGCATAGTTCTCGAACAGTTCGCGGGCGGTGATGCCAAAGGGCAGCTCCCACAGGCCCGGGTTGTTGACCTTGCCGGAGAAGCCCATCAGCTTGGTGCCATGATCTTCCGAGCCTGGCAGCGCCAATCCCTGGTACCACTCGACGCCGTTGCCGATGATGGCGGGCACGTTGCACAGGGTTTCGACGTTGTTGACGCAGGTCGGCTTGCCCCAGACGCCGGAGACGGCGGGGAAGGGGGGCTTGGCGCGCGGGTTGGCGCGGCGCCCTTCCAGGGAGTTGATGAGCGCCGTCTCTTCGCCGCAGATGTAACGCCCTGCGCCGGTGTGGACGAACAGCTCGAAGTCAAAGCCCGACCCCAGGATGTTCTTGCCGAGCAGGCCGGCGGCCTTGGCTTCTTCCACCGCACGGCGCAGGTGGATGGCGGCATCGACATATTCGCCACGCAGGAAGATGTAGCCGCGGTAGGCCTTGAGGGCCCGGGCACTGATGATCATCCCCTCGATCAGCAGATGGGGCAGTTGCTCCATCAGCAGCCGGTCTTTGTAGGTGTTCGGCTCCATCTCGTCGGCGTTGCAGAGCAGGTAACGGATGTTCATGCTCTCGTCTTTGGGCATCAGGCCCCACTTCACCCCGGTGGAGAAGCCAGCGCCGCCGCGGCCCTTGAGGCCGGCGTCCTTGACGGTGCCGACGATCTCGTCAGGGCTCATCTGACTCAGTGCTTTGCGGGCCGCATCGTAGCCTTGCTTGCTCTGGTATTCGTCCAGCCAGACTGGCTGGCCGTCATCGCGCAACCGCCAGGTGAGCGGATGGGTCTCGGGGGCACGGGCGATGCGGTTGGCGGTGCCAAAGGATGCCAAACTCATGGATAAGCCTCCAGGGTCTTGAGCAGGCTGACGGCATCGAGCCCGCCGTAGGTATCGTCGTCGATCATCAGCGCCGGCCCTTTGTCGCAGTTGCCGAGGCAGCAGACAGGCAGCAGGGTGAAGCGGCCGTCAGGGGAGGTCTGGCCGGGGGCCAGATCCATGACTTCTTTCAGGCCGGCCAGCAGCTGCTCGTGGCCGTTGATGTAGCAGACCATGCTGTCACAGACACGGATGATGTGGCGGCCTACCGGCTGGCGGAAGATCTGGCTGTAGAAGGTGGCGACCCCTTCCACGTCGCTGGCAGGGATGCCGAGCACGGCGGCGATGGCGTGGATGGCACCGTCCGGCACCCAGCCGCGGGCCTGCTGCACTATCTTGAGCGCTTCTATGCTGGCGGCGCGGGGATCTTCGTAATGGTGCGTCTCATGCTCTATGGCATCGCGCTCGGCCTGGCTCAGGACGAAGTCGTCCCCCTTGCTCTGGCATGCGCTCTGGCCCGCGTTGGACGATGTATTCTTGCACTGACATTGCTGGCTCATGAACTTAACCTTTTGTCGTTTATTCTTCTTGTCCCGTTGCGCCCTGGTGTGGGCGCGGCGGGGACTTAACGATCCACATCCGACATGACGAAATCGATACTGCCCAGGTAGACGATGAGATCCGACACCATCTGGCCACGGATCACCGAGGGGATCTGCTGCAGGTGGGCAAAGCTCGGGGTGCGGATCCGGGTCCGATAGCTCATGGTGGAGCCGTCGCTGGTCAGGTAGTAACTGTTGATCCCCTTGGTCGCCTCTATCATCTGGAAGGACTCGGCGGCCGGCATCACCGGGCCCCAGGAGACTTGCAGGAAGTGGGTGATCAGGGTCTCGATGTCTTGCAGGGTGCGCTCTTTGGGCGGCGGCGTGGTGAGCGGGTGATCCGCCTTGAAGGGGCCCTCCGGCATGTTCTTCATGCACTGTTCTATGATGCGCATGCTCTGGCGGATCTCCTCGATGCGCACCGTGGCTCTGTCATAAGCATCCCCATTGCTGCCCACCGGCACCTCGAACTCGAACTGATCGTAGCCGGAATAAGGGCGCCATTTGCGCACGTCGAAGTTGAGGCCGGTGGCGCGCAGACCGCCGCCCGTGGTGCCCCAGGCAAGCGCCTGCGCCGTGTTGTAGGCGGCGACGCCTATGGTGCGACCGCGCAGTATGCTGTTGCGCATGGCGGCCTTTTCATACTCCATCAGCCGCTTGGGCAGCCAGCTCAGCAGGTTGTCCTGGATGAGGCGGGCCCAGCCGGTGGGCAGGTCGTGGGCCACGCCGCCGATGCGGAACCAGGCCGGGTGCATGCGGGCGCCCGTGATGGCCTCGATGATGGTGTAGATCTTCTGCCGGTCGGTGAAGGTGAAGAAGACCGGCGTCATGGCCCCCACGTCCTGGATGTAGGTCCCAAGGAACAGCAGGTGGCTCTGGATGCGGAACAGCTCCGCCATCATCACCCGGATCATGTCGACCCGGTTGGGTACCTTGATCCCCGCCAGCTTCTCGACCGCCAGCACATAGGGCAGGTTGTTCATCACCCCGCCCAGGTACTCGACCCGGTCGGTGTAGGGGATGTAGCTGTGCCAGGACTGGCGCTCGCCCATCTTCTCGGCACCGCGGTGGTGATAGCCGATGTCGGGCACGCAGTCGCGGATCTCTTCCCCGTCGAGCTGCAGCACCAGGCGGAAGGCGCCGTGTGCCGAGGGGTGGTTGGGGCCGAGGTTCAGGAACATGTAGTCCTCGTTCTCGTTGCCCCGGGCCATGCCCCACTCTTCGGGCTTGAACAGCAGGTTGTCCTGCTCCTGATCCTGCTTGACCGCATCGAGCATGAAGGGATCGAACTCGGTGGCGCGGGCCGGGTAGTCCTTGCGCAGCGGGTGTCCCTGCCAGCTCTTTGGCATCATGATTCGGGTGAGATGGGGGTGACCGTCGAAGGTGATGCCCATCAGATCCCAGACTTCCCGCTCGTACCAGTTGGCGTTGGGGAAGTGGCGGCTGACGGTGGGCAGGTGCAGATCGCTCTCCATCAGCGGCACCTTCAGCATCACATCGGCGTTACGGTCGATGGAGATGAGGTGATAGAAGACGGTGAAGTCGCTGCCCGGCAGGCCGTGGCGATGGCTGCGCATCCGCTCGTCGGTGGCGCTGAGATCAAACAGCATCACGAAGGGGGAGGGGAGCTTTTGCAGGAAGCCCATCACGTCCAGCAGCAGATCGCGGGAGAGCCAGATCACCGGCACCCCGGTACGGGTGCTCTGCACCGTGAAGCGCTCGGCACCGAAGTGGGCAAAGAGTTCGCCGACCACCTGGGCATCGGCGTGATCCGCTGTCTGCCCCTGGGCCATGGTGTAGTTGCTTGGGAATTCTCGAGTCAGTTTCATGGTCAGATCTCATCCGGCGTGCGCAGGTTGGTGACTTGGATGCGCTCTTCCCGCTTGCGATCCTTCTCGGCCTGCATCTGGGGACGGTAGATCCCCTGATCGCCCACCACCCAGGAGAGGGGGCGGCGCTCCTTGCCGATGGAGTCCTGCAGCAGCATCAGGGCCTGCAGGAAGGCTTCGGGACGGGGCGGGCAGCCCGGAATGTAGACGTCGACCGGCAGGAACTTGTCCACCCCCTGCACCACTGAATAGATGTCATACATGCCGCCCGAGTTGGCACAGGCGCCCATGGAGATGACCCACTTGGGTTCGAGCAGCTGTTCATAGAGGCGCTGGATGACAGGCGCCATCTTGATGAAGGGAGTACCGGCGATCACCATGAAATCCGCCTGACGGGGCGAAGCCCGGATGACTTCGGCGCCGAAGCGGGCCACGTCATGGGGGGAGGTGAAGGCGGTACACATCTCCACGTAGCAGCAGGAGATGCCGAAGTTGTAGGGCCAGAGGGAGTTCTTGCGGCCCCAGTTGACGGTGTCTTGCAGCACCTCTTCGAGGCGCCCGATCATGATGCCGCGGGTCGCCTGCTGCGCCAGCGGGTCATCGACGGTCTGGCGCTGTTCCTGGGGGTAGCGCTCAACGGGCGCATCCGGGTCAATCCGGGTCAGGGTGTACTTCATGGTGCAACCTCAAAGGGATAATCGGTAAATCAGTCTGGCTTCTTGTCAGTCAGGACGCGTTTCTTCGGGGCCCAGTCGAGGGCACCGATGCGCCACAGGTAGATGAGGCCTACCAGCAGCAGGGTGATGAAGATGGTGGCTTCGATAAAGCCGACCCAGCCGCTTTCCCGAACGGAGACGGACCAGGCGAAGAGATAGAGCGCTTCGACGTCGAAGATGACGAAGAACATGGCGACCAGATAGAACTTGGCGGAGAAACGCAGACGGGCATTGCCGACGGAATCTATGCCGGATTCGAAGGGCCTGTTTTTGGCACGGCCATAGGCTCGTCCCCCCAGCAAGGCCGCGACGCCTATCATGGTCAGGCAGATGCAGATGGCCCCAATGACATAGACAGCAAAGGCCCAATGCTGGACAGCAATATCAGCAAACATAGGAGTTTTCCCTAACCGAATTAATCATGTGACTTAACAAGGATGCTACGTATTATGCCAGTTCCATACTGATTTACATGTCATTTCAAAGGATTAATTATTAATCACTGGGAGGAAAATCGCGTTTTGCTAGCGGGGTCAATTTTCTCATTTGAGAATCATTTTCAATTGCTTTTACGCGGTGGGGAAAACAGCTGATTCGCTTGAAAAATAAACTAATCGACAAAACGAAAGACCCCGCATGGCGGGGTCTTTTCATCAGGGGGCGAGGAGGGGGAGGGCTTGCTCCGCCGCCTTGCCCTGGGAGAGCACTATCTCCACCCGGCGGTTGGCCTGGCGATGGGCCGGGGTGTCGTTGGCAAAGCGGGGCTGGGTGTCGGCAACGCCCTGGGCGATGACCCGCCGCGAATCCAGCTTGGGGTTGGTGAGCAGGGTATGGACAATGGTGGCCGCCCGCAGCACCGACAGCTCCCAGTTGTTGCGATAGAGCTCCACCGGCGCCTGGGAGTTGTCGGTGTGGCCGGTGACCACCACCATGCCCGGAATATCGGCCAGCACATCGGAGACCTTGTTGACCAGGGGGATGAACTGGGGCTGCAGGAAGGCCGAATCGGCGGGGAACAGGGTCTTCTCGCCGATGCGGATCACCAGCTGGCTGCCGAGCTGCTCCACCTCGATCTCCTGGGATTCAATCTGGCTCTTGAGCTGCTGCTGCAGTTTTTGCTTGGTGACAGTGGCCCAATCCTGCTCCTTGGTCTTGTGCGGCCATGACTCGGTGGCGCTGGGCTTCTCCGAGGCGCCTATGGTCTCGTTGAAGGGGTCGGCCGCGGCGGCCGGGCTCTGGGTGTCCAGCAGCTCCTCCTTCTGGGAGGTACCCGGCGTGGTCTTGGACTCAGGCTCCAGTATGCCTGTCCCCCCCTGCATCACGGGAGAGCCCGCGGGCAGAGAGATGAGACCTATCTTGCCAAGAGACTCGATAAAGCCCTGGATCAGCACCCGGGTCTCCGACTGCTTGGCCATGGCGAAGGAGTAGAGCACCACGAACAGGGCAAACAGCAGAGTCATGAAGTCGGCATAGGAGACCAGCCAGCGCTCATGGTTCTCCGGTGCCTCAGCCTTTTTCTTTTTCGCCACCATGGCCTCCGAGGTAGGGTTCAAGGGTCACTTGCAGCCGCTGTTGTGACTCGCCGTCCACTATGCAGAGGATGCCGGTCAGGGTCATCTCCTTGTAGTGGCGGATCTGGTGGGCGAATCCCTTGTAGCGGTTGCCAAAGGGCAGGAAGATCAGGTTGGCGGCACCGACCCCGTAGATGGTGGCGATGAAGGCCACCGCGATGGCACCACCGAGTTTGTCCGGCGCATCCAGCAGCCCCATGGCGTGAATGAGACCGAACACGGCCCCGACTATCCCCATGGTCGGGCAGTAACCCCCCATGGCTTCGTAGAACTTGACGGTCTGCTCGAGATCTTCCTGCTCGAACTCGATCTCGTTTTCCAGCACCTCGTGGATCTTGGTCTTCTCGTAGCCATCCACCATCATCTGCACCCCTTTTTTCAGGAAGGGATCCTTGATGTCATCGATCATCCCCTCCAGCGCCAGCATGCCGCTGCGCCGGGCGTTGCCTGCCAGGGTCTCCAGCAACTGGGCCTGCTCCAGCATGTCGAGGCGCAGGGGAGAGATGAGCCACTTGAAACGCTTGAAGGTCTTGCCGACCACGGAGAAGGGGAATTGGGTCAGGGCGGCACCCACTGTGCCCCCGATCACGATGAGAAAGGCGGGGAGATCGAGCAGGGCACTGGGGTGTCCCCCCTCGATGATGTTGCCACCCAGGATGGCAGCCAGGGCCAGCAGCAAACCAATAAGACTCATTTGTCCATATCCCTATGCGTTGTGTGTGGCTAGTGTAGCCATTTAACTATCAGTTTTTCAAAACGAAATACAATCGGTGAGCAATATCCGGGAGCTAACCGACAAGGGCCCACCCTCCTGTGTCGGCCCGAGTCGCGGGATCATGAGGGCTGGCGGGCGCCAACATGGCAGCAAGGAGGTAACCGGGTATCCTGGCGCCTTGGTGAAGTGGAGAGAGATTGTGCCGGCAGGTTGTTGATGAAGAGTGGTGGGCGAGGAGTGGTGATGATGGAAAGTGGTTCTATGTGGCGGCGGGTCGGGATTGACTCGCGCCATCCCTGGCGCTCGCCCCGCGGGCAGCCTGCGGCTGTCCTGCCCCCTTGTCGAACCAGGGTTAGAACCGAGCCGCCCATCACCGGATAAAGTAAAAGGGCCTGTCTTGCGACAGGCCCTTTTACTTTATTTGGCGGTGAGGGAGGGATGATTCGCCACTGCGTGGCTCACCCCTTCGGGGCGGCCTCTGGCCGTTCATCGCGGCAAGCCGCTCTGCTCGAACCCAGGCGAGGGTTCTCACCCTCCCTCTATGGGCATCAGATTTTGCTGTGCCACCAGATGCAAAAAACCGACCCTGAGGTCGGTTTTTCAATTTGGCGGTGAGGGAGGGATTCGAACCCTCGATACGTTGCCGTATACACACTTTCCAGGCGTGCTCCTTCAGCCACTCGGACACCTCACCAAATTTTGGTCTGTGGATTAACGTGTTCAGCTAACACGGTATTCGCTGCGCTGTTGCGCTGGAACGGGGCGTAATTTAGGGGAAAGTTGACTCGGGGTCAAACACTTTTCCCCTTATTTTTCAGAATCTTTATCGAATGCCTATCCCTTGCACAGAATGCCGGTTTTTTAAGCCGCCTCAGGGTTTGTCCAAAATGATCAGGCTGTCGGGCAACTCGTTTTGATCCCGGGTCGCCGGAAACGCATCGGTCAGGATGGCGCTGGTGCGATCCACGCACTCGAGGAAGCCCTGCTCCACCTCCTTGTTGCGTACCCGCACCACGAAGTCGTCGATGATCCGCTGCCACTGATCGTTGTCTATGTGCTGGGCTATGCCGTCATCCACCAGGATCTCCACATAGTGCTCCGCCACCGAGACGAAGATCAGCACCCCGAGCCGGTCGCGGGTGCGGTGCAGCCCCTGCTCGACAAATTGCAGGCGGGCCATCAGTGCCGCCCTGTGCTGACGCACTTTTTTCGGGATCAACCGCATCTTGATGGGGGTCCAGTGGAACAGCAGGCTCAGCAGCAACCAGACCGACCACTGTACCAGCAGGATCTCGTACCAGCCGAGCCAGAAGCCGAGCTGGAACACCAGCAAAGGGGTGAGCATGGCCAGCAGCGCCGCCCACAGGGTCGGGATATAGCGATAGCCATCGCTGGCGGGGGCCAGCACTGTGACCAGCTCGGCGTCAGTCTCTAGCTCCGCTTCGCGCACCTTGGCCTGAAGCGTGTGGAAGAACTGTTTAGAAATCATGATTTGTCTCTTTACTCCTGTTACCAACCACCGGAGGCTCCGCCACCGCCAAAACTGCCGCCACCACCGCTGAATCCGCCGCCAGAGCGACCACCAAAGGAACCGGCACCAAATCCACCGGCCATGTAGGCCGCCCGACGTCGTCCTCCCGGCCCACCGCCGCCACCGCGCAGGTTGTGCAGCACTATCATCGCAATCACCACCAGAATAAACAGCCAGGGGCCGCCATCGCTGTCACTCTTCGGCTGCTCGACCGGCTGATACTCTCCGGCGAGTGCCTGCATGATGCCCTGGCTGCCGGCTACCACGCCGGCCACCATGTCGCCGCGCTTGAAGGCGGGCAGGATCCGGGTCTGGATGATGTTGGCGGCAATGGCATCGGGCAGGGCGCCCTCCAGGCCATAGCCTACCTCGATGCGCACCTTGCGCTCATCCTGGGCGATCAGCAGCAGCACGCCGTTGTCCTTGCCCTTCTGGCCTATGCCCCAGTGGCGACCGAGCTGGTAGCCGTACTCCTCTATGGTCTCCCCATCGAGGCTGTCGACGGAGACCACCACCAGCTGGATGCCGCTGCGCTTCTCGAAGGCCGCCAGCTGCTGGGTCAGCTGGTGGGCCTGTTTGCGGGACATCAGGGCGGCCTCATCCACCACACGCCCGCTCAAGGTTGGAAAGGCCGGGGCGGCTTGCAGCGCTGCCGTCCAGAGCAGCAGCAAGGGGAGCAGCGCGCGCAACATCATCGTCATTGGAAGCTGACCTTGGGCGCCTCATCGGCACCGGGCTTGGCGCTGAAACTGGGTTTGGCCTCGAGATCCGAATAGAGCAGCTTGGACCAGATGACCCCCGGGAAGGTACGGATCTCGGTATTGAACTGGCGTACCGCCTCTATGTAGTCGCGCCGCGCCACAGCGATGCGATTCTCGGTGCCTTCCAGCTGGGCCTGCAGGGTCAGGAACTGTTGATCCGCTTTCAGATCCGGGTAGCGCTCGACCACCACCATCAGGCGGGAGAGGGCGCTGGAGAGCTGATCCTGTGCCGCCTCAAAGGTCTTGAGCTGGGAGGGGTCACTCACCTGCAGGCTGCCGACCCGGGCGCGGGCATCGGTGACTGCCTTCAGGGTCTCCTGCTCGTGGCTGGCGTACCCCTTGACGGTGGCCACCAGGTTGGGAATGAGATCGGCGCGGCGCTGATACTGGTTCTCGACCTGGCCCCAGCTCGCCTTGACCTGCTCATCCAGGGTGGGGATGTTGTTCATGCCGCACCCGGTCAATCCCAGCAGCAGGGTGAAAGTCAGCAGGCACTGGGTGGCCCTGTGCCGGAGTGAAGTGGCCATCTTGTTGTTCTCCATTGAAATTTCTGGTGGATATCGGCTCACCATAGCAGCTTGTGGTCAACCCTCACAACGCCTCGGTAAGACGGGGGCACGGTAGCTCATGGAGACCTTGGGCAACTGGGGCTTGTCCTTGAGCCAGGAGGCCAGCTCGGCATCGCAACCGTTGCCGGGTGGGATGGGGGCCTGGGGCTGGCAATCCGGGCTGTTCGCCGGGCAGCGCAA
Organism: Aeromonas rivipollensis; assembly: GCF_037811135.1. Lineage (NCBI taxonomy): Bacteria > Pseudomonadati > Pseudomonadota > Gammaproteobacteria > Aeromonadales > Aeromonadaceae > Aeromonas > Aeromonas rivipollensis. The sequence continues at coordinate 1,985,506 of NZ_CP149130.1, forward strand.
CCTGACGTGGAAGTGGCTGAAGTGGCCGACCCAGGGGCGCAGCTTGGCGACCCAGGGTTCATCGGCCGCCCGTTTGCACACCTCGGCCTTGATGACGGGGTTGACGAAGATGCGCGCCACCTCGGGCTTGCTGGCGGCGAGGCGCAGCAGATTGAGCTGTTGGGGGCCAAAGCGCCCCGGCAGCATTTTGTAGCTGGGCTCATCGATCAGCGCCCACTCCTTGGGGGCGTCCTGCTCCCATTTGCTGATGGGGCGGTTTGCCATCCGGAACCAGATGTCGGCGTCGAGGCCGGTCTGGTGGCTGCGATGGCCGGAGGTGAAGGGGCCGCCCCGCGCCATGGCGAGATCGGCGATATAGAGATCCGGCATGCCGGCCAGCCTGGTCTGGTTGGCCAGGCCCTGCAGGTAGTGAATGAGATCGGGGTGACCGTAATAGCGCAGCCGCTTGGTGCGGATCACCTGATAACCGGGTCCCGTCAGCGGCAGGGATACGCCGTTTTTCAGACAACCGGCCGCGTAGCCGCCGATGGCTTCTGCATAGAGGGCGCTGGTGGTGAACAGCAGGGCAGTGGCGAACATGGGACTCCTGAAGATGGCGGGCTCAGACAGCCCCAAGCATACCAAGAGTGGCGGCCAGTCGTCATCCGCGCCGCCGTGCCGGTTGCAACCCATGGGCGGGCTCGCGCACAATGCGGGCCAACACAGGGCGGCAGGGCCGTTTCCATCATGTGAGGAGGATGAAATGAGAGTCAGTGAACTGGCATCACGGGGGGGAGTGAACTGGCTGATGCCCCCGGCGCGGCGCTTCTACGGGGTCATGATCTGCCTGTTGCTGGCGAGCCTGGGGACTGTGGTGGCCGCGCTCTTGCTGGGTTATCCCGAGATGGGGCTGCTGCCCTGGGTCGGTCTGGTGTTTGGCGGCATAGTGCTGGTGATGATGGTGCTGCCGCGCAACTGGCAGCGCTGGCGGTTGGCGGAGATCGCCTGGGACGACCATCATCTCTATCTGCTCAACGGTGGCGAAGACAGGGCCCTGGCCCTGCCGAGGGCGGCACTGGTGGGCATAGAGCGGGATCGCAAGGTGGGGCACGACGGTCAGTGGCTCGACTTCAGCCTGGATCTGGGGCTGGATGGGGAGACCCTTGCCGACGCCACCGCCTTGCTGGGTCTGACCCGGGAAGGCACCCATGAGGTGGCCCCCGGTGTCTATCGCTTCGGTTTTAAACGGGCCTGGCACAGCCGCCGCGCCCTGAGCAGCTTGTTGGCCGCGCTGCAACCAGTCTGACTATTTTCTCGACAATCTATCGCAAAGCTCAGATACTCCCTCTGATTCGAATTGATCTTTCCTGCCCCGATAGTCCAAGAGATCAACGACTTGGGCCTCGAGGCAGGGAGTGCCACGGCATGATGCCATGGCTGGTCCGGCAGGGGGGTTGTGCCCTTACTCCAGGTCGGTGGATGCATAGAGAAGGCACCTTGAATCGAGAGTGGATGGCATGAAGATTTACGTAGGTAATCTGTCGTACCGGATGACGGCCGACGAACTGACAAATGTGTTCAGCCAATTTGGGCAGGTAGACAAGGTCGATATCATCATCGATCGCGATACCGGTCAGTCCAAGGGGTTTGGCTTCATTGAAATGCCTGTCAACGGGGATGCCGAGAAGGCCATCGCCGAGTTGCACGGCACCGAAATAGGTGGCCGTACCATCACAGTCAACCAGGCCAAACCGAAGACAGATGCACCTCGTGGTCGCCCCCAGCGCCATCGTTGAATCGTCTCGATAACGAAAAACGGCATGGAGCAATCCATGCCGTTTTTGTTTGCCTCGCGCTCAGTGGCGGGCGGGATCAGGGCACATCGTAACCCAGGGCGGCCTTGCGGATGCGGAACCACTGCTGGCGGTTGAGCTGGATGGACTCGGCCGCCACGGCGGCGGCGATCCGCTCCCGCTTGCCCGAGCCGATGAGCGGCAGCGGCTGGCTCGGCAGCATCATCACCCAGGCGTAGACCACCTGCTCTATGTGCTGAGCGCCCACTTCATGGCGGATCTGCTCGAGCTCGGCCCGCAGCGGGGCATAGGCGGGATCGTTGAACAGCCGTCCGCCACCGAGGCAGGACCAGGCCATGGGTTTGATACCCAGTTGCTGGCACTGATCCAGGGCGCCATCCAGCGTCCCTTCCTGGTGCAGCGGCGAGATCTCCAGCTGGTTGGTGACCAGGGGGAAGGGCAGGCGCGATTGCAGCAGAGTGAACTGATGGGGGGTGAAGTTGGAGACACCGGCGTGCTTGATCTTGCCCGCCTGCTCGAGGCTGATGAAGGCCTCGGCCACCTCGTCGGCATTCATCAAGGGATCCGGGCGGTGGATCAGCAGCAGATCCAGGTGATCGGTGCCGAGCTTTTGCAAGGAGGCCTCGGCGCTGGCAATGATGTGCTCCTTGCTGGTGTTGTAGTGATTGAGGGCATGTTCCGGCTTGGCGGTGAGGGCGATGCCGCACTTGCTGACAATCTCCATCCGGCTGCGCAGAGAGGGCTCCAGACGCAGGGCCTGGCCGAAGGCCTCCTCGCACTGGTAACCGCCGTAGATATCGGCGTGATCTATGGTGGTGACCCCGAGATCCAGATGGTATTTCATCAGATCCAGCAGGGCGGCCGGGGAGAGTTGCCACTCCATCAGGCGCCAGTAGCCCATGATGAGGCGGGAGAAGGTGGGGCCTTGATGGTGCAGGGCAAGATGGGATACGGACATGGTGACTCCTCTACGGATAAAGAGACGAACAAATAAAGGCAGAATCAATGCTGCCAGCATCTTGGTCTCTTCTGGCGGACAAGGCAATAATACCCCCCTCGCGAATTCGAACTATGGTTCTGACCGACACAGGGGCCCAAGGCAGAGGCGGGCCAAAAAGACGATGGAGAGGTTGTGATGGAAGGATTTGCCGCCAGGCTGCAGAGCCTGATCGGGGAGGGCAGCGTCAGCGCCTTCGCCCGCAAGGTGGGGCTGAGTGAAGCCCTGATCCGCAAGTATCTGAAAGGGGCCGAGCCCGGCCTTGGCAAGGCGAACCAGATCGCCATGGGGGCCAACTGCTCACTGGAGTGGCTCGCCACCGGCTGCGGTTACCTCTACCGCCAGGCCGAGGTGGTGGACAGGGACGCGCTGGCGGCGGCGGGGGCGTTGGTGCAGGAGAAGCTCCCCGGCCAGCCGCTGCCGGACGAGCAGCACCTGGTCACCCTGCTCGCCTACTACCAGTTCCTGCGCAGCCACAAGCAGGCGGACGGCTTTCTTGATCTGGCGCGGGCGCGGGAGTTCGGCCGTCATCTGGCAGAGGCCTGAGGCCGTGGGGGTCCCCGGCAGGCCGCCATTCTTCTGATACCCTCTAAGCAATGGACAAATCCAAGGACACACAGATGAGTTATCTGATCCTGGGCAGTGGCGGATTGGGGGGGGCTCTGGCGCACGAACTCGCCAGCCGTGGCGAAGAGTGGTTGCTGGCGGGCAGGCAGTTGCCAAAAGGGCTGGATCCCGCCTGCTATTTCCCGTTGCAGGAGGTGGACCCGCTCTCCTTCGAGGCCCTGTTCACCCTCTATGACACCACCACACTGCCGACGGTGGTGATCAATACCATAGGTCTGCTGCACGATCTCAATCACATGCCGGAGCGGCGGGTGGAGGAGGTGAGCCCCCAGTGGCTTGGGGAGAGCCTGCAGGCCAATGCCTGGCCCCACCTGGCCCTGGGTGCCAGCCTGAGTCGGCTCATGACCCCCGAGAGTCGGCTGTGGCTCTGCTCTCTCTCGGATCTGGCGGGCAGCCTGGGGACCGGCAATCTGGAGGCTGTCGGGCGCTACAGCTACCGGATGAGCAAGGCGGCCCTCAACATGGGGGCCAGGATCCTGGCCGCCGAGTGGGCCGAGCGCTTCCCCGGCGCCGGCGTCATCACGGTGCACCCCGGGCTCATGGATACCCCCATGCAGCAGCCCTTCCGGCAGGGGCTTGACCCGGCCCTGTTGCAGGATCCCGCCCTGGTGGCACCGCAATTGCTGGATCTCCTGGCCTCGCTGACCCTGGCGCACTCCGGCCGCTTCGTGGACTTGCGCGGCCAGCCGCTGCCCTGGTGAGCCGCCGGGTTCACATTCCCGCCCCCCATCCCTTGCCAGCATGATGCCGGCTGGTTAATGTCATGCTCCTGCATCAGGAGGATGACATGCGCTATATCGATTTACGAAGTGATACCGTGACCCAACCCACGGAAGCCATGCGCCAGAGCATGCTGCACGCCGAGGTGGGCGATGATGTCTACGGGGAAGATCCCAGCATCAATGCACTGGAGCGTCGGGGTGCCGAGCTGCTGGGCAAAGAGGCGGCCCTGTTCGTGCCATCCGGCACCATGTCCAACCTGCTGGCGATGATGAGCCACTGCCAGCGCGGGGAAGGGGCCGTGCTGGGTTCCGCTTCCCACATCTATCGCTACGAGGCGCAGGGCTCTGCCGTGCTGGGCTCGGTGGCCCTGCAGTCTGTCCCCATGCAGGCCGACGGTACCCTGGCCCTGAGCGACGTGCGGGCCGCCATAGCCCCCGATGACGCCCACTTCGTCCAGACCCGGCTGGTGTGCCTTGAAAATACCCACAATGGCAAGGTGCTGCCGCTGCATTACCTGCGCGAGATGCGCGATTTTGTGGATGAGCACGGCTTGCTGCTGCACCTGGACGGGGCCCGCCTCTTCAATGCGGTGGTGGCGAGCGGCGAGCCGGTCGCGGCGATAGCGGCCCCCTTCGACAGCATCTCCGTCTGCCTCTCCAAGGGGCTGGGGGCGCCGGTCGGTTCATTGCTGGTGGGCTCCCATGGCTTCATCGCGCGGGCCAGACGGCTGCGCAAGATGCTGGGGGGCGGCATGCGTCAGGGGGGGATCCTGGCCCAGGCCGCCCTGTTCGCCCTGGATCAGCACGTCACCCGGCTGGCGGACGATCATCGCCGCGCCAGGCGTCTGGCTGAGGGGCTGGCCCCCTTGCCTGGCATAGCGCTCAATATGGAAGAGGTACAGACCAACATGGTGTTCCTGCGCTTGACGCAGGGGGATCCCGCCACCTTGCTCGGCTTCATGAAGGAGCGCGGCATCCTCTTCTCCGGCTATGGGGAGCTGAGGCTGGTGACCCACCTGCAGATCACCGATGACGACATCGACGAGGTGATAGATGCCTTCACCGAGTTCCTGAACGGTTGAGCCTGATCGGCATGAAGCGAAGAAGGGCGCCTGATGGCGCCCTTCTTGTGTCTCTGTGCCGAGGACTTATCCCTGGCGCTGGCCCCTGATCAGCATGGCCTCGTCGGTGGCGTCGTAGATCATGATGGCCAGATGGGTGACCTCTCCGCCAAAATCGGCCAGGGGCACCAGGGTCAGGTTTTGGTACATGTGGGGTGCCGAGCCTGTGATGGGGCGATAGTTGGAGAAGCGCAGCAGATAGGGGCGCTGCTCCCAGGTGCTGAAGGCGCGGTTGTTGAGCTTGAACACCATGTTCGCCTTGCGCTCCAGCCAGGCGCAGTCCACGTCGGGGAAGAGGTCGAACAGCACCTGATCGCGCACCTCGCCGGCCAGTCGGCCGCTATGGCTCTCCATGAAACCGTTCCATACCTGTACCCGGTAGCCCTTGTCGAGCACGACCAGCCCCACGTCCAGGTTCTGGACTATGTTCATCAGCCAATGAAATTCCCGGATTTCCATGGTCACTCCTGGTGCCTGAGTCTGTGTTGTTGATGCTGGCGACGGGATCTAATCGCTAGAGCATGTGCATTAACTTGTTATTGATGCTGGCGATGGGATCACACCGCTAGAGCATATGCATGATCTTGTTGTTCATGGTGGCGATGGAGTCTTCGGTGAACAGCAGCAGCAGGTCGCACTGCACCGCATACCCCTGCACCCGGTAGTTGATCTCGATGGCCAGGGTGCGGCGCCAACGGCTCTGGTTGGTGCGAATGAGATCCCTAATGGGCCTGTGCTGACCGAGTACCACGGGATGGCCCTGGCTGAAGGGGGTGTCGAGCTGGTTGGCATAGCCGCGCAGGAAGGCCCCGATCAAGACGTTGGCGGTATCCATCAGCAGTTCCAGCTCGGCGTTGTGGTCCAGCACCCCCTGATGGTTCATCAGGCGTGCCAAGTCCTGGAAGCTGGCATCGTGAAACAGCAGCAGCGCCTCGCCGGCTATGCCGGCCCCGATGAAGCCCTGGCAGACGGCGGAGAGGGTATCCGACTCGGCGGCAGCCGAGAGGGCCATGTGCAGCTCGGAGACCTCCAGCACGTTGACGTTGGGGATGGGCAGCAGCACGAAGGCATCCAGCAGGCGAGCCAGCAGATCGGCCCCCTGGCCCATGGCGACGTTGGCGAGCTCCTGATAGACATCCCGCAGCTCGGGGGTGAACTGAATGGTGCTCTCGAGGGGGGCGTGACCTGCGACGACAAGGGCGGGTGCGACGGCCGGGTGGGGCGCCGCTTGCCACAAGCCGTGGCGGCCGAGCAGGGCGAGCAGGCTATCCGGCGAGGCCGGTTTCTTGATGAAATCGAGTGCCCCGAGGGCCATGACGCGGGCGTGGGCTTCCGGCTGGATATCGCCGGAGACCACTATCACCTTGCTGCGCAGCCCCTCGCGCTTGAGGGTCTCCAGCACGCCATAGCCATCCATTTCCGGCATGGTCAGATCGAGAAAGATCAGATCGCCGTGGCCCATCAGGATCTGCTCCACCCCTTCCAGGCCGTCAGCGGCCTGGTGCAGGGTGACATTCCAGCCGGCAGGCAGGGCGCGCATCAACTGCTTGCGAGCGAACCCCGAGTCATCACATATCAATACATTCATAGTGTTAGCCGACCTGTGCAACGAGGATTGCGCTAAGTGTGGGCGATCAACCGTCAGATGCAACGGGCAGCGGCATGGCCGGCAAAAATTGATCGTCCCGCTGATGATGGCGATAGCGTGCGGAGTATTTCTCGACGAAATCGGCAAACATCTTAACACGCAACGGCGTGAACTGGGGCTGGCAATGGAGCATGTAGAAGGGGCGCTTGCCCGCCTGCCAGTCCGGCAGCACGGCGACCAGCTGCTCGTCCTGCAGGAAGGGGTGCACATAGTGCAGGGGGGCATTGACGATGCCGAGGTGGCGCCGGGCCGCCCGCACGGCGGCCTGGGTCTGGTTGACGTTCAGGCGCGGTGTCCGCTTGATCTGCACCGTCTGCTGGTCCCGCCCGCTCAGCTGCCAGTGCTGGTGGGGCCAGCAGTAGATGAGATCGTGCTCTTCCAGCTGCGCCGGGTGGGAGGGGATGCCCATCTTCTCCAGATAGAGGGGGGAGGCAAACAGGCCGTATTCTATGTGGCCGAGGCAGAGGGCATTGGGCAGGGTCTGGGAGAGCTCGCCGTTGAAAAACACCAGATCCCTGTCCTGATCACAGAGGGGGGCCTGATCATTGGTCTGGCTGATGTCGAACTGTACCCCGGGATAGCGCAGACCGAAGTCGGCCAGCATGTCGACCAGGATGGTGTTGGAGAGGGCGATGGGCGCGGCGAGGCGGATAAGACCGCTGATGTCCCTCTCCTGGCCCTGGATCTCGCCGGTTGCCTGCTCGATTTCGGCCAGCGGCGTGCACAGGCGCTCGTAATAGCGCAGCCCCTCGTCGGTGAGGCGCAGCTTGCGGGTGGAGCGGTGCAGCAAGGCGCACCCGAGCTGTTCTTCCAGTTGTGAGATGCGTCGACTGATGGTGCCGGTCGGCATGCCCAGCGCGGCGGCGGCGTGGGAGAAACCGCCCTCTTGCACCACCTTGACGAACAGATAGAACTCTTCGATGTACTTCATAAGCGGCTTAGGGGGTGTTTGTAACAAGCCCGTGACCTTATGAAGAGTCGCCAGGCTTGGCAAGCGCAATCCGGCGTTTAATTGATCTGGATTAGATTCGACTCGCGCTGGTACTGATTGAGCAAATGGACGAAGTCGGCGGGGGGGCGGTCCAGGCTGTTGTCCGGCACCAGAAGATCATAACCCAGCAGATCCCGCAGTCTGGCCATGCGGTTGCCCAGCATGGCGATCACCCCATCGTACTGCTGGCCTGAGGGGGAACGAAAGCGGCTCTCCTCCAGCAGCCCCTCGCCAAGCAGTCCGCTGCCGCAGCCTCCGGTGAGGCAGTCGGGGCGCTCGCTGTTGATGGCCTGCAACAGCACGGCCCGCTGCTCGGTCAGCAGGCGAACGGCCAGTCTGGGTGTGATCAGCGTCAAGAAATCGTCGTAATCCTTAATCTTCAAGCCGATGTAGGGCAGGGGCACCAGATCCCACCCTAAATGGATACGTGGCTGGTCAATTCGCTGAATATTTCTCCATTTCAGGATCCAGCCACCGTACTTATGGTGATATTGCAGACAATCCTGACACAGGGAGAGACTAAAATGAGGCTCAGACAGTTTCAGCGCACCGACAAGAATTGTCATCAGACCAGTCAGCAGGAGGAAGATGACCGGCATTAGTAGTTGTTCAGGAAAGAAAAAAAGTATAAAAATCATAGCAATGGTTATGACCATGCCCAACAATACCAGTGTGAGCCCATTTCTTCTGACCATGGGGATCACATGTAGCGTTTTCATATGATTTCGGCCCTTTTTCACCTGCCTGTTTCCAGATTATGGGTCGGAACGGATTTTGTACCAGCACGGACGCCTTTGCCAAAGACGGGTCCAGGCTGGTTCTGCCATGAGCTTTCAGCATGAATCATCACTCAACATGAATACGCTAGACGAACGCCTGCTTACCGCGATGGACGTGCTTCATACTCCCATCTGGGTCTATGACATCCAGCGTCACCACATTTACTGGGCCAATGGCTCCGCCCTGGGATTGTGGGAGGCGAGCTCCCTGGCCGAGCTGCAATCCCGCGACTTCTCGGCCGACATGGCCGCCGCCATCGATCTGCTGTTGCAGCGTTATCTCGGTGATTTTCAACAGGATCGCAGTTACAACGAGTGGTGGACCCTCTCCCCCAAGGGCGTCAAGAAGCAGGTCTATCTGCGCCTCTCCGGCATCCAGCTCGCCGGGCGGCAGATGATGATGACGGAGGCGGTCATCGATGCCGACACCCTCTATCAGGAGTCCTCCCTCGCCACCGGCGATACCCTGGCCTGCCTGTTCGACAATCAGGGGTGCCTCGAGAGCGGCAACCACCACTTCGACATGTGCTTTGGCACCGGCATCACCCGGCTGGCCCAGGTCTTCTCCGGCGACGATGGGGCCTTCTACACCCGGCTCTCCCGGGTGGGGGAGGTGGTGGCCGAGGGGGAGTGCCGAACCCAGAAGGGGATGCGCTGGTTCCAGTATCAGTTCCGCCACATCCAGCAGGGGGCCCGGATCCTGCTGACCATGCGGGACATCACGGATCGCAAGCTCGAGGAGCTCGAACACCGCCACCTGGCCTGGCACGACTCCCTCACCGGCCTGCTCAATCGCTACGGCCTGATGAAGTCCCTCGAGGCCTATTGCGGCCTGGGGGGGCGCTTCGCCCTGGTGTTCATGGATCTCGACAACTTCAAGCTGGTCAATGACAACTATGGCCACAAGGCGGGGGATCGCCTGCTGGAGCGGGTAGCCGGCCGGCTCAAGCAGATCTGCCCACGGGACGTGGAGCTGGCGCGCCTCGGCGGGGACGAGTTCACCGCCCTGGTGCCCCTCAGTCAGGCCAGCGAGCGGGCGCAGGAGGTGGCGGATCTCATGCTCTCCCAGATGAGCAAGCCGCTGCAGCTGAGCGGGGTGCCCGAGGTCACCATAGGCGGCAGCATCGGCATCGCCATCTATCCGGACGACGCGGACGACGGGGACAACCTCATCACCCGCGCCGACATGGCCATGTACCAGGCCAAGCAGATGGGGCGCCTGCGCTGGCAGCGCTTCACCCCCAGCATGCAGCAGAGCCTGCACCGCAAGTTGACTCTGAAGCAGTTTCTGGCCAAGGCCGTCGGCCGGGGTGAACTGAGCCTGCGCTATCAACCCCAGGTGGACGTGGCCCAGGGGAAGCTCATCGGCCTGGAGGCACTGCTGCGCTGGTACAACCCCGTGCTCGGCCACGTCTCGCCGGCGGAGTTCATTCCGCTTGCCGAAGAGATGGGGCTGATCCGTGAAATAGGGAGTTGGGTGCTCGCCACCGCCTTGGCCCAGATGGGGGAGTGGCAGCGCCAATGGCAGGTACGGGTGCCGGTGTCGGTCAACCTCTCCGGCTTCCAGCTCTCCGCCTCCCTGCCGGGGCAGGTGGCGCAGCAGCTCAGGGAGTCCGGGGTCGAGGCGGGCCTTCTGACCCTGGAGCTGACCGAAACCGTGCTGATGCTGGACATGAAGGGCTGCATCGAGATCCTCGACGCCCTGAGCGAGCAGGGGATCAAGATCGCCATCGACGACTTTGGTACCGGCTACTCGTCGCTCGCCTACCTCAACCGTCTGCCCATCGACACCATCAAGCTGGATCGCTCCTTCGTGGTGGGGCTCAACCTGCCGGTGATCCGGGCCACCGTGGCCATGGCCACCAGCCTGGGGCTCGGGATCCTGGCGGAAGGGGTGGAGGACGAGCACGAGCTGGCGGCCCTGCGGGCCCAGGGCTGTCATGTCTTCCAGGGGTTCCTGTTCAGCACCCCCATGACCCCGGAGGAGGTGGCGGCGGCAGGCTTCGGGATCCGCTGCAAGCTTGGTCACTATCCGCTGATCAGCACCTGATACCACCGCTGACACTGTGCGGCATGTCCCATTTCAGGAGCGCGACATGCCAAATTAAACATAATTAATCGAATTTTTGTCTCATATCATGGGATTCATTAGACGTTATCGCTAGTATGCGCGCTCATTCCTTGGTAATGGAGTATCACCATAATGAGTCAAGCCGCAGTGAACGAGCGTCCGGCCAGTCCCAATGGCTGGTTGAACCGCTTCCTGAACGGGGTCGAGAAGGCGGGCAACAAGCTGCCGGATCCCGCCATGTTGTTCCTCTATGCCTTGCTGATCGTCTGGGTCGGCTCCTGGATAGGTTCCCAGTTCTCCTTCGATCTGGTCAACCCCCGCACCGGGGAGGCCGTGGTGGTCAACAACCTGCTGACCGGGGCAGGGCTGGCCGAGTTTCTCGCCAGCATGGTCACCACCTTCACCGGCTTTGCGCCGCTCGGCATAGTGCTGGTGGCCATGCTGGGGGTCGGGGTGGCCGAGCAGTCCGGCTTCATCAACACCGGCCTGAAGAAGCTGCTCAAGGTCACACCGGCGCGCTTCCTGACCCCCATGCTGATCCTGGTGGCCATCGTCAGCCATACGGCGGCAGATGCGGGCTACGTGCTGGTGATCCCCATCGGCGGCATCATCTTCCATGCGGCGGGCCGTCACCCGCTGGCGGGGATTGCCGCTGCCTTTGCCGGGGTCTCCGGCGGCTTTGCCGCCAACTTCCTGCCCTCCGGCGGGGATGCCCTGCTGCAGGGGTTCACCCAGTCGGCGGCCCAGCTGCTCGACCCCGACTACATGGTCAACACCCTGTGCAACATCATCTTCACCGGCGCCTCCTCCCTGCTGATCATCTGCGTGGGCTGGTTTGTCACCGAGAAGATAGTGGAGCCACGCCTCAAGCAGGTGCCCCTCAACGAGGATCTGGAGAGTGCCGACGAGATGGGGCGCTACAGCGCGCAGGAGAGCCGGGCCTTCAACTGGGCCGGGTTTGCCATGCTGGCGGCCGTGGTGCTGCTGGGGCTGGCCCTGTCCCCGGACGACTCGCCGATGCGGGCACCGGATGGATCGCTCACCACCTTCGCGGCACCCGTGATGAAGTCCATCGTGCCGCTCATCTTCCTGCTCTTCATTCTGCCCGGCATCGTCTACGGCTTCGTGGCGGGAAGCTTCAAGAGCGGCAAGGATGTGATCGATGCCATGTCCGCCACCATGAACAAGATGGGCTCCTACATGGTGATGGCCTTCTTCTGCGCCCTCTTCATCAAGGCGTTCGGTGACTCCAACCTGGGAACCCTGCTGGCCCTCTCCGGCGCCGAGGTGCTCCACGCCCTGGCGCTGCCGGGGGAGGTGACCATCGTCGGCATGATTCTGCTCACCGCCAGCGTCAACCTGGTGGTGGGCTCGGCCTCGGCCAAGTGGGCCCTCATCAGTCCCATCCTGGTGCCCATGCTGATGGCGGTGGGGATCTCGCCGGAGCTGACCCAGGCCGCCTATCGGGTAGGGGATTCCGCCTCCAACATCATCACCCCGCTGATGGTCTTCTTCCCCTTGGTGGTGGTCTATTGCCAGCAGTATGTGAAGAGCACCGGCATCGGCACCCTGGTCTCCATGATGCTGCCCTACTCCCTGGCCTTCCTGGTGAGCTGGACATGCTTCCTGCTGCTCTACTGGGCGCTGGGCTTCCCGCTCGGGCTGCAAGCTCCCTATGTGTATCCTGCCCCCTGAGGGTGACGAGGGGCCTTGGGCCCCTCGCTTTTTTTGGGTACAGTGTGACCTTCATTTTGGAGGCACCATGAACCCGACCATCGATCTCATCCTTTCCCATCGCTCCATTCGTCAGTTCACCCCTGAGCCCATCAGCGCCTCGCAACTCGATCAGATACTGAGCGCCGCCCAGAGCGCCTCCAGCTCCAGCTTCCTGCAGGCCAACAGCCTCATCCGGGTGACGGACAAGGAGCTGCGCGCCACCCTGGCCGAGCTGGCCGGCCATCAGGCCTATGTGGCCGAGGCGGCGGAGTTCCTGCTGTTTTGCGCCGACTATCAACGCCACAGCCAGATAGTACCGGACGCCCAGACCGGTTTCGTGGAGCAGCTCATGATCGGCGCCATCGACGGGGCCCTGATGGCCCAGAATGCCCTGCTGGCGGCCCAGTCCCTGGGCCTTGGCGGCGTCTACATCGGCGGCATTCGCAACAACCCGGCGGCGGTGAGCGAGCTGCTGGGACTGCCCCATCAGGTGATACCGCTGTTCGGTCTCTGCCTGGGTCATCCCGCCCAGCAGCCGGAGCAGAAGCCGCGGCTGCCCCGCGCCCTGGTGGTGCACGAGAACCGCTATCCAGAGACGCTCGATCGCGCCCTGCTGGCGCAATACGATGAGCAGATTCATGACTACTACCTGGCCCGCAGCAGCAACAACAAGGTGCAGACCTGGAGCGGACAGATCAAGGCCATCCTCGGCAAGGAGGCGCGTCCCTTCATGCTGGGCTTCCTCCAGTCGAAGGGTTTTTGCCTCAAGTAATGGGGGCGGCGGGCGATATGGAGCATGAGGCCCCGGGCATCGCCATTGCCGCGGCTCCCTTGCGTTGTTGTGAGGCAAGGTGCGATCTGGGCGCTACCCTATGCGGGTAAGCTGTTGTAGGATCACGCAATTGGATTGGGACAGGAGTGTGAATACCCTATGATTTTAACCTTGATATTGCTGTCGATTGGCGCACTCCTGTTTCTGGTCATCGCCTATAACGTGGTGCAGCAATACAAACAGAAGGCGGAAGCCGACAAGCGCCAGGCCATCGCCCGCCACAAGGCAGTGGCGGACGAGACGGAGGAGGTGCTGCTGAACGTCAACCTGGTGCCCTTCTCCAAGAACATGGTGCTGCTGCTGCAACACCGGATCCTGGATGCCTACCGCGCCATAGTGCAGGTCATGCCGAACGCCCAGGTCAAGCAGCGCATCATCGACGTCCAGACCCAGATCAAGAACGTGCAGGAAAACTACAGCAGTCAGGACGAGGGGCACTTCAAGACCCCTGAGTCCGACCGTCAGGCGATCCAGATGCTGCAGCTGGCCAAGAAGATGCGGGCCGTGCTGCGGGTCGAGCACAACAAGGGCAAGATAGACCCTCAGGGGTTTGCCCAGGAAGATCGCCGCCTCGAGCTGATGCAGCTCAAGATCAACATCGCCAACCTGATCAAGCGGGCCATGGATGCCCAGATCCAGGGGCAGTACGGCACCTGCCGTCAGCTCTATACCAAGGGGCTCGGCGCCCTGGCCAATGTCTCCGACAAGGATCCCTACCTGCTGGCGCGGGAAGAGGACATGCGCCAGGGGATGCGCCAGCTGGAAGAGCATCTGCAGCAGCACAGCGAGAAGGAGCTGCAAAACATCAAGGACAAAGAAGCGGACGAGCTCGATGTCCTGTTCCAACCCAAGAAGAAATGGTGATCATGTCTCATCCACTGGATACCACGCTGGGGCCCATGGCCCCATTCGTTTGCCAACTGCTCACTGAAATGCACGCCCTCATGGGGGAGTGCGACGCCCCTGTGGTAGATCATCTCTGCTACCGCGCCGCCAGCTTGCCGGAATACCTGGCCCTGAAAGAGACGCTGGCGCGCCATGGGGTGCTGCTGGTGGAGGGAATGATAGGAGGCCGTCCCATCGCCACCTATCGTCTGCATCAGCCCGTCTGCTGGCAGCAGGTTACTGTCCCTTGCATCGAGCTGGCCGCCCCCAAGGCGGGCCGTGCCCATCAGGCGGGGCTGGAGCACATAGAGCTGGTGGTGCCCTCACTGCCTGCGCTGGTTGCCGCGCACCCCGGGCTTGCGTTCAAGACTGCCAACATGGACGACGGGCGCAACCCGGATGTGGGGCTGATGCTGCCTTCGGGGCAAATCAAGTTTCATCTGCGCCCTTTGAGCGAGGTGATCGACGAGGAGCTGCACACCGGCGCCGTGGTGCCGGTGCCGGCGGACTATTACGACGCCTAGTGAGTCGAGGGCCCGTCACTGGCGTGACGGGGCGTGACAGGAGAGGGGCGGCGCCGCGCGCCCCTTGAGATGGCCGAGCCAGAGGCTCAAGGCGGCGGTGACGCACAAAACCAGCTCTATGCCGAGCACCAATCCCCAGAGACCCCCCCGCTCCCAGAAGGGATGCAAGTAAAGCCCCCCCAGACTGGCCCCCAGATAATACCCCACCAGATAGAGCGATGAGGCCAATGCTCTGTTGTGCTCCACATGCTGGCCTACCCAGGCGCTGGCGCAGGCGTGGGCGAGGAAGAAGCCGAAACTCGAGACAAGCAACCCCCCGATGATGGCGGCAAGGGTCCCCTGCAGCAGGGCGAGACTGCCGAGAGCCATCAGGGCTATCCCCGCCAGCAGCAGGCGCTGCGCCCCAAAGCGATGGGCGCAGCGGCCGCTCAGGGAGGAGGCGAGGGTGCCGGTGAGGTAGGTCAGAAACAGCATGCCGAGCCACTGGGTCGGCAGGGAGAAGGGGGCCTTGGCCAGCAGGAAGGTAAGGTAGCTGTACTGGTTCAGGAAGACCATGAAGTTGAGCCCGCCGATGAGATAGGCCCCCAGCAGCAAGGGGTTGCCGAGGTGGCTCTGGATGGCGCGGCGCAACTGCCCCGGGGTGGCCTCCACGGCCACGAAGCGGGTCTGGGCGGGTAGCAACCAGATGACCAGCGGCAGCAGGGCCAAGCTGATGAGGCCGATACCGAGGAAGGTGTGCTGCCAGTCGCCAAACCAGCCGGCCAGCAGACCGCCGACCACCCGGCCGGCGATGCCGCCGAGGGAGTTGGCGGCGATGTAGATCCCCACCGCCGAGAGCAGGGCGCGTTTGCTGAACTCTTCTCCCATGTAGGCGATGGCGGTGGCAGGCAGCCCGGCCAGGAGCGCCCCCTGCAGGATGCGCAGGCACACCAGCAGATCGAAGCGGGTCACCCAAGGAATGCACAGGGAGAGCAGTATGGCGCAGGTCAAGGTCCACAGCATGATCCGGCGACGCCCGAACCTGTCCGCCAGGCGAGCGCAGATGAGCAGCGATCCCGCGAGCCCGGCGGTGCAGCCCGCTAGGGTCCATCCCGCCGAGAGGGAGCTGACGGAGAACACCTCCGCCAGCAGGGGTAGCAGGGGGTGGGTCTGATAGAGATTGAGAAATACCAGGAAGGAGCCCAGGCTGAGGGCCAGGGTGGCGCGTATCCATTCGCGACTGCCTACTTCGATCATATGGAGTTGTCCCGACGACTTTTGTGCAGGGTAGTGGGTCGCTCTATATAAATATAATATATTTAAGTTATCAGTCTGATAAATGGAATTGATATGGATCTAAAACAGCTCGGCTACCTGCTGGCGGTGCGGGACGCGGGCTCCTTCACCAAGGCCGCCCAGGGCCTGCACGTGGCGCAACCGGCCGTCAGCATGGCCATCGCCAAACTGGAGCAACAACTCGATCTGCGCCTGTTCGACAGGCAGGATCGCATTGTGCGGCTTACCCCGGAGGGGGAGGTGCTCTGCCGTCACGCCGAGCGGCTGCTGCTGCAGATGCACCAGGCAGAGGCGGAGATGGCCGAACTCAAGGGACTGGAGCGGGGGGAAGTGCGCATCGGCATTCCCTACATGATGGGCTCCTATTATTTCCCACCGATCCTGATGGCCTTCAAGCATCGCTACCCCGGTTTGAAGATCCGGGTGGAGGAGGCGGGCACCCGCGAGCTGCTCAGTCGCATGGTGGACGGCAGCCTGGATCTCGCCATCCTCATCACCAGCGACTTGCCGCCAGCCCTCGAGGGTGCCCAGCTGCTGCGGGAAGAGATGCTGATGGTGGTGGGGGAGGAGCATCCCCTGCGCGGGGTCGGCGCCGTCTCGCTGCCGCAGTTTTTCAGCCAGGAGCTCGCCATGTTCCGGCGGGGCTTCTACCACAGAGAGCACATGGAGGCGCTGGCGCAGGGCCTGGGTGTAGAGCCCAACATCGGCTTCGAGAGCAACCTCATCCCCCTGCTCAAGGCGGTGGTGAGGCAGGGGTTTGCCGTGACCACCTTCCTGCGCATGGCGCTGGAGGAGGAGACGGCCCTCAGCGGCATCCCCTTTGCTCCGCCCATCTTCCTCGATCTCTGCGTGGCCTGGCGGCGGGGAGATCCTCTCTCCATGGCCAACCGGGCACTGCGGGATTTCCTGCTGGCACAGGCCAATCCCGAGCCAACCCCGGACGGAGCTCCGGGGGACAACAATCCGGGGGACAACAAATAGGGCAGCAAAAACGCCTCCCGATGGGAGGCGTTTTCTATGGCAAGGATGACAGATGGACCTTACTTCTTGAAAAGATGATCCAGCTTGTTCGCCTTGGTGGAGAGATAGAACTCGTTGTGGGGATTGCGACCCTCCTGCAGGGGGACGCGCTCGGCCACCGGAATTCCAAAGGATTCCATCGCCTTCAGCTTGCGCGGGTTATTGGTCATCAGGCGCAGGCTCTTGACCTCCAAGGCCTTCAGCATATCGGCACAGATGGTGTAATCGCGCATGTCGGCGGCAAAGCCCAGTGCCACGTTGGCCTCGACGGTGTCGGCGCCCTGATCCTGCAGATGATAGGCCCGGATCTTGTTGAGCAGGCCTATACCACGACCTTCCTGACGGACATACAACAAGACGCCGCGACCGGCCTTGGCGATCTTCTCCATGGCGGCCTGCAACTGGAAGCCGCAGTCGCAGCGCAGGCTGAACAGGGCATCCCCGGTCAGACACTCGGAATGAATTCGTCCCAGTACGGGCTCACCGTCCGCGATATCGCCCATCACCAGCGCGGCATGATCCTTGCCGGTGCCGGTTTCCTGAAAACCAACCAGCGTGAAGGTGCCCCAGGGGGTCGGCAACTTGGATTTGGCCACGAGGGTAACGCTGCTCATATGGTTGCTCCTGACTACAGCTGCTTAAAAAAGGCGGCCAGTTTAGCGCGCCTTGTCCATAACAACCATAAGAACAAAACCTTGCAGGAGGGATGGTTTCCCGGATTGGTCATAATAGGCGCAATCGCGACGACTTTTGCGCAATTGTGCACCCTGACAACTGCCAGCGCCGGTGCATTCGGGTATAATCGGCGCCCATTACCCCATCCCGCCAGGGATGTGTGCAACCAGTCAACATGCCGAGTGCGCAGGAGAAAAGTTATGCCTCAGATGGCCCCCGTGATGACAATTGATGGCCCGAGTGGAGCCGGTAAAGGCACCCTGTGCCAACTGTTGGCAGAGAAACTGGGGTGGCACCTGCTCGACTCCGGTGCCATCTACCGGGTACTGGCGCTGGCGGCCTTGCACCACGATGTGGAGCTCGATGCCGAAGCCGCTCTGGTGCCCCTGGCTGCTAATCTGGACGTGCAGTTCCAGGTCGACGGCGGACAGGTCAAGGTGGTGCTGGAAGGGGAGGATGTCTCCCGTACCATCCGCTCCCAGGAAGTGAGCGATGCCGCCAGCAAGGTCGCAGTCTTCCCCCGCGTGCGCGAGGCGCTGCTGCGCCGCCAGCGTGCCTTCCGCCAGTTGCCGGGGCTCATTGCCGATGGCCGTGACATGGGTACTGTGGTTTTCCCCGAGGCCGAGGTGAAGATCTTCCTCGATGCCAGCGCGGAAGAGCGGGCGCAGCGCCGCTATAAGCAGTTGCAAGATAAGGGCTTTGATGTTAACTTTGAGCGTCTTTTAACCGAGATTCGGGAACGTGATGATCGCGACAGAAATCGCGCCGTTGCCCCCCTGAAACCCGCGGAAGATGCTCTTGTGGTAGACTCAACGTCTATGACCATAGATGAGGTACTGGCAACGGTACTCGCCTATGCGGAGCAACAACTTGGTGATGTCAGCACCAGCTGATGTCAGTCGTCTGCACCATGGATGGCGCAGATAATTTAAAACAACCCCGCTTGTGCCGGATTGCGAGTGGATGTTTCATTTGTGACACAAACAATGATCGAATCTTTTGCTCAACTCTTTGAAGAGTCCCTGAACGCCGTTGAAACCCGTCAAGGTTCCATCGTCAAGGGTACCGTCGTTGCTATCGAGAACGGTTTCGTACTGGTTGACGCCGGTCTGAAATCCGAGTCTGCCATTCCTGCTGAAGAGTTCAAGAACGCCCTGGGCGAGCTGGAAATCAACGTAGGCGACACCGTTGACGTGGCTCTGGACTCTATCGAAGATGGTTTCGGCGAAACCAAGCTGTCCCGCGAAAAAGCCAAGCGCCACGAAGCCTGGCTGCAGCTTGAGAAGGCATACGAAGAGCAAGCTACCGTTATCGGTATCATCAACGGCAAGGTCAAGGGTGGTTTCACCGTTGAACTGAACGGCATCCGTGCCTTCCTGCCGGGTTCTCTGGTTGACGTGCGTCCGATCCGTGACACCGCTCACCTGGAAAACAAAGAACTCGAGTTCAAGGTCATCAAGCTGGACCAGAAGCGCAACAACGTTGTCGTTTCCCGTCGTGCCGTGATCGAAACCGAGAACACCTCCGAGCGCGAAAGCCTGCTGGCCAACCTGCAAGAAGGTCAAGAAGTTAAGGGTATCGTCAAGAACCTGACCGACTACGGTGCATTCGTAGATCTGGGCGGTGTTGACGGCCTGCTGCACATCACCGACATGGCGTGGAAGCGCGTTAAGCATCCTTCCGAAATCGTCAACGTTGGCGACGAGATCGCAGTCAAGGTTCTGAAGTTCGACCGCGAGCGTACCCGTGTATCCCTGGGTCTGAAGCAGCTGGGCGAAGATCCCTGGGTTGCTATCGCCAAGCGTTACCCGGAGACCACCCGTCTGTCTGGCCGCGTGACCAACCTGACCGACTACGGCTGCTTCGTTGAAATCGAAGAAGGCGTTGAAGGCCTGGTACACGTATCCGAGATGGATTGGACCAACAAGAACATCCACCCGTCCAAGGTTGTTAACGTTGGCGACGTGGTTGACGTGATGGTTCTGGACATCGACGAAGAGCGTCGTCGTATCTCCCTGGGTCTGAAGCAGTGCAAGTCCAACCCGTGGCAGCTGTTTGCCGAAACTCACGCCAAGGGCGACCGTGTTTCCGGCAAGATCAAGTCCATCACTGACTTCGGTATCTTCATCGGTCTGGACGGCGGCATCGACGGCCTGGTTCACCTGTCTGACATCTCCTGGAACAACCAGGGCGAAGAAGCAGTACGTGAATTCAAGAAGGGCGACGAAATCGAAGCCGTTGTTCTGCAAGTGGACCCGGAGCGCGAGCGCATCTCCCTGGGTGTCAAGCAGATCGAAGAAGACCCGTTCAACAAGTACCTGTCTGACAACAAGAAAGGTGCTATCGTGAAGGGTAAGGTTACCGAGGTTGATGCCAAGGGTGCCGTGATCGAACTGGCTGACGGCGTGGAAGGCTACCTGCGTGCCTCCGACGCTGCTCGTGACCGTGTAGAAGACGCCACTCTGGTGCTGTCTGTCGGTGACGAAGTTGAAGCCAAATTCATGGGTGTTGATCGCAAGAACCGTACCGTAAGCCTGTCTGTCCGTGCCAAGGACGAGGCTGATGAGCGTGTTGCCATCGACAGCCTGAACCAACAAGAAGAAGTTGTGTTCAGCAATGCCATGATGGAAGCGTTCAAAGCCGCCAAGGGTGAGTAATCCTTGATGCAAGAAAAGGGCGGCTTCACG
The DNA here is from genome assembly GCF_037811135.1 of Aeromonas rivipollensis. NCBI lineage: Bacteria > Pseudomonadati > Pseudomonadota > Gammaproteobacteria > Aeromonadales > Aeromonadaceae > Aeromonas > Aeromonas rivipollensis. Next base: position 2,005,869 of record NZ_CP149130.1, read on the forward strand.
CCGCCCTTTTTTATCTTGGCATAATGAAAATTGCATGTGATCGGGGAAGGAGATTTAACCTTATGACCAAATCAGATCTCATCGAACAATTGGCTGCCAGCCGCATGCATATGCCGGCCAAAGATGTCGAAGCCGCCATCAAGGAGATCCTTGAGCAGATGGCATCGACCTTGCAAAACGGCGACCGGATTGAAATCCGAGGATTTGGAAGTTTCTCACTGCACTATCGTGCGCCCCGTGTGGGTCGCAACCCCAAGACAGGGGACAAGGTTGAATTGACCGGGAAATATGTCCCGCATTTCAAGCCTGGTAAAGAGTTGCGCGAACGCGTGAACATCATCGAATAATGCAGAAAATGGCATACCTGGGTATGCCTTTTTTATTTTTACGTCTTTAGATATGTGATTTGTCAGGTTTCTCGCAGTCTTTTCCCATTCGCTCTAGAGTCTGCCTGTGATTTTAAGGATAATCAGTCTCTCATTAGCTACAGACAGGGAGATCTTATGAAGCGTATCTTGGCCCTCATCCCATTGGTGCTGGTGTTTGTACTGACCCTCGCCATCGGCTCGCAAAATGGCCAGCTGGTGCAGTTCAACTATCTCATCGCCCAGGGGGAGTTCTCCCTCTCCATGCTGCTGGGGTTCTTCTTTGCCGGTGGCTTCCTGTTGGGCTGGCTGGTGTTCGGTCTGCTCTTCCTGCGCTTGAAACTGCAAAACCGTACCCTCAGTCGTACCATGCGTCGTCAATCCCGTGAGTTGGAGCTAGCCCGGTCGCCAGCCAAGGAATAATGTCCCTCGATGCTTGAACTGCTTTTCCTGCTGTTGCCGATTGCCGCTGGTTATGGCTGGTACATGGGACGCAGGAGTGTTCGCCAGGACACCCAGCAACAGAGTAACCAGTTTTCCCGCCAGTACGTGGCGGGCCTCAACTATTTGCTGTCTGACGAGTCGGACAAGGCGGTGGATCTCTTTATCCAGCTGCTGGAAGTCGACAGCGAAACCATCGAAACCCATCTCTCCCTCGGCAACCTGTTTCGTCAGCGGGGCGAGGTCGATCGTGCCATCAAGATCCACCAGAACCTGGTCGCCCGCCAGCTGACCCGGGAGCAGCGTCAGCTCGCGCTGCAGGAGCTGGCCCGGGATTTCCTGGCTGCCGGCCTGCTGGATCGGGCGGAAGCACTCTGGAAGGAGCTGTGCGAGGACAGCGACTTTGAAGAGACGGCGCTGGCGCAGTTGCTCATCATCCATCAACAGCTGCGTGACTGGGACAAAGCCATCGAGGTCGCCATTCGCCTGCAGAAATTCCAGGGCAAGAAGCTGGCGGAGCCTATCTCCCATTTCTATTGCGAGCAGGCGGAGAGCGCCTTGCGCGACGGTGACAAGGGGGCGGGGATCGCCAAGTTCAAGCGGGCGCTCGCAGCCCACCCTGCCTGTGCTCGGGCCAGCCTGCGACTTGCTGATCTGTCGATGGAGGAGGGCAAGTACGAGGAGGCCAGCAAGGATCTGCTGCGGGTGTTCGAGCAGGACATGGATTTTGCCTCCGAGGCCATGCCCAGGCTGCTCGATTGCTATCAGCAGCTTGGCCGCACCCAGGAGCTGATCCCGCTGCTGGAGAAGGCGGTGGAGGATCATGCCGGTGTCAGCGTGACCCTGGCCCTGGCCAATCTGGTGGAGGCGCGCGACGGTCTGAGTCAGGCCCGCGCCCTGGTGCTGCGCCAGCTGCGGCGCCACCCCTCCATGAAGGGGTTTTACCAGCTGGTGGGCTTCCAGCTGGCGAGTGCCGAGGAGGGGCCCGCCAAGGAGAGTCTGGAGCTGCTGCAGCAGCTGGTCGGCGAGCAGATCAAGATAAAATCGACCCACAAGTGCCGCCAGTGCGGCTTTGCCACCCATTCGCTGTTCTGGCAGTGTCCCTCCTGCCGGCAGTGGGGCTCCATCAAGCCTATCCGTGGCCTGGATGGTGAATAGCCCTTAGTGACCAAACGTCCGTCCCCGCGCGTCTCGAGTGGAGACGGCAAGCCGAACCAGGCGCGAACCCAAGTGATCAAGATGCCAGACTGCGACCGGCTCGTCGGCCGTGTCGAGTCTGGATGTGGCATAACAACCCATAGGAAGTGACATGCAAGACCCCAAAGTACTGGTCGCGCTGGATTATCAGCACGAAGCCGATGCCTTCGCCTTCATTGAACAGATCTCCCCGGCCGAGTGCCGCCTCAAGGTGGGCAAGGAGATGTTTACCCTGTTTGGCCCCCAGTTCGTCCGCCAGCTGGTGGCCAAGGGGTTTGACGTCTTCCTGGATCTGAAGTTTCACGATATCCCGAACACCGTCGCCAAGGCCGTGGCGGCGAGTGCCGAGCTCGGGGTCTGGATGGTGAACGTCCACGCCAGCGGGGGAGAACGCATGATGCGTGCCGCCAGGGAGGCGCTGCTGCCCTATGGTGACAAGGCGCCTTGGCTTATCGGGGTGACAGTGCTGACCAGCATGGAGCAGTCCGACATGGTGCCCCTGGGTCTGGATCTGAGCCCGGCCGAGCAGGTGATCCGGCTGGCCACCCTCGCCAAGGCGGCAGGGCTGGACGGTGTGGTCTGCTCCGCCGAGGAAGCCAGTGAGCTGAAGGCCTTGCTCGGCACTGACTTCAAGCTGGTGACCCCGGGCATTCGCCCGAGCGGATCGGCTGCCGGGGATCAACGCCGGGTCATGACGCCGTTGGCGGCGGTGGAGGCGGGGGCCGACTATCTGGTGATAGGGCGCCCTATCACCCAGGCGGCGGATCCAGCTGCCGTGCTGGGAGCGATCAACGCCGAGCTCTGCCGATAAGGGGCCGACCCCTTGATGACAACAGGCCGGATTGCAGATCCGGCCTGTTGCATTTTGGTGGGTGAGAACTGTTGCGAGCGGGTGGCCGCGTTTATCCGCAGGGGATCAGGACTTGACGGTCTGCACACCCAGGCCGATGGGGAAGAGGCCGAGCAGCAGGCCGGCGGCCGAGCCGATGAGGTGCGACTCTATGTGCACCCTGGCGCCAATGAGGGCAGAGACAGGGCTCTCTCCCGCACTGTAAAAATCCAGCCCGAGCTTGATGACGATGCCAAGCAGCATGAGCCAGCCCGAGTAGCGACGATAGCGGATATCCTGCATGGCCCCCCACACGAACAAGCCGTGCAGCAGGCCGGAGAGCCCCATGTACCATTGGGTCTGCGGGCACCACCACCAGATCCCGAGCCCGACGGCCGTCCCCAGCAGCAGGAGCAGCACGGGCAGGCGCCAGCCCGTCAGGTATTCGCGAAACAGGCTGTAGAGCACCGCAAGCCCGCTCAGGTTGAGCAGCAGGTGCCATCCGTTGGTGTGGGCCAGATTGCCTGTTATGATGCGCCACCCTTCGCCCTGGGCGATCAGGCCGCGATCGAAGGAGAGCAGCTGGTTAGGTACGGTGAAGAAGAGCAAGGCAGTGACGAGCGAAAGCGTGATGACCCAGAGCAGACCCGATTTTTCTGACAACATGAAACAACCCAACGACAGAGAGAGCCGATACTGTACACGCTGTACCCGAGCCCTCAAAGCCTGCCTGTGTGAATATATCCAGCAGGTGCCCCACTTCGCACCGCTCCATATCCTGCAGCATCCCGGCGAGGTCGCTCACCCCAAGGGCACGGCCACCCTGCTGGCCGCCTCCCTCAGCCATGCCCGCATTCACGTGGGGGAGAGCTTCGCCGATGCCGACTGGCTCAATGACCTGCTCGCCGACCCCAAGGTGCAGTGCTATCTGCTGTGGCCCGATGATGAGGCCCTGACCCTGGCGCAGGTGCGCGAGGGCCGTGAGCAAGCCAAAGAGGTGCACTTTATCCTGCTCGATGGCACCTGGCGCAAGGCCTATCGCATGTTGCACAGCAACCCGGCCCTGCTGGGATTGCCGAGGATCACGCTCGGTGCCATGGCGGGGCAATATTCCATTCGCAAGAAACCGTTTCCCGAGGCGCTCTCGACCCTGGAGGCGGGCTACCATCTGTTATCCCAGTGGGAAGGGGAGCCCGAGCGCTTCGCCCCGCTGATGAACCTCTTTACCCAGTTGAACCGGCAGTGGCATGACTTTGCCCAAGGTCGCCGCGCTTGAATCTGAATTGCAAACAGGAGTGATGAACGTGAAAAAAGCCGTCGTGGTATTCAGTGGTGGTCAGGACAGTACCACCTGTCTGGTGCAGGCCCTGGCCCTCTATGATGAAGTGCACGCCATCACCTTCGACTATGGCCAGCGTCATAGGGAAGAGATCGAGACTGCTCGCCGTCTGGTCGGGCAGCTCGGGGTGGCTGCCCACAAGGTGATGGATGTGACCATGCTGGGTGAGCTGGCCGTCTCGGCCCTGACCCGGGACGACATCCCGGTCAGCGGTGAGCTGCAGGAGAACGGCCTGCCCAACACCTTCGTGCCGGGCCGCAACATACTGTTTCTGACCCTGGCGGCCATCTATGCCTATCAGGTCGGCGCCGACACCCTGATCACCGGGGTGTGCGAGACCGACTTCTCCGGTTATCCCGATTGCCGCGACGACTTCGTCAAGGCCCTCAATCAGGCGGTGTCGCTGGGGCTGGATCGCGCCATTCGTTTCGAGACTCCCCTGATGTGGCTCGACAAGGCGGAAACCTGGGCGCTGGCGGATCACTATGGTCACCTCGAGACGGTGCGCCAGCAGACCCTGACCTGCTACAACGGTATCCAGGGGGATGGCTGTGGCACTTGCCCCGCCTGCGAGCTGCGCAGCCGCGGCCTGCAGCGTTATTTGGGCGACAAGGCGGCCATCATGGCCAGCTTGCGCGAGAAAACCGGATTGTGATCCTGCGTCTTCCCCAGGTTTGGGGTATAATCCGCGCCTTTTGCAGCAAGCCGTGACCGAGATGCACTACCCAATCAACGAGATCTTCCAGACCATCCAGGGGGAGGGCGTCTTCACCGGCGTGCCCGCCATCTTCGTTCGCCTGCAAGGCTGCCCGGTGGGCTGCCCCTGGTGCGATACCCGCCATACCTGGGTGGTGGATCCTGCCCGTGAGGTGGGCAGCCGCGAGGTGCTCGACCGATCCAACGAGTCCGATGGCTGGAGCAAGATGAGCACGGGCGAGATCCTTGAGAGCTTCGAGACCCTGGGTTACCGGGCGCGCCATGTGGTGTTGACCGGTGGCGAGCCCTGTCTCTACGATCTGCACGAACTTTCGTCGGCCCTGCTGGCGGCGGGATATCAGGTACAGATCGAAACCAGTGGTACCAGCGAGATCCTGACCCACGCGCAGACCTGGGTCACCGTCTCCCCCAAGATCGGCATGAAGGGGGGGCTGCCTGTGCTGATGTCGGCTCTGGAGAGGGCCAACGAGATCAAGCATCCGGTGGCCACCGAGCGCCATATCGAGGAGCTCGACGCCCTGCTGGCAACGGCCAGCCTGCGCCCCGACGTGGTGATAGCATTGCAGCCCATCAGTCAGAAGCCCAGGGCCACCGAGCTGGCCATGGCGACCTGCATCGCCCGTAATTGGCGGCTCTCCATCCAGACCCATAAATATCTGAATATCGATTGATATGGACAGACTCTCCGATGAGCGGGTATTGCTCACCCTGGCGGGCAAGATGCCCTACGGTAAATATCAGGGGCGACGCATCATAGATATTCCCGAGCCCTATCTGGTATGGATGGCGCGCAGCGGCTTTCCGGCTGGCGCACTGGGCCAAACCCTGGCTCTGGCGTACGAGATAAAACTCAATGGACTGGAGTCCATGATTATTCCCATTATTAACAGGATGTCAGAATGAGAATATATACCCGGCAAGGGGACAAGGGCCTCACGCGGCTGGCTGATGGCTCCTCCCTTGCAAAAGATGACAGGCGGGTCGAGACCTATGGCGCCATTGACGAACTCAATTCCCAGATAGGTCTGCTGATGGCCGAAATACCCGAGAATGAGCCGGGATTATTGGCTGAACTCATATTGCTGCAGCAAGAGCTGTTTGATTTGGGCGGGGAGCTGGCGTTTTCCAGCGAGGCGCAAAATGCCTCCCTGTGGCAGGTCAATGAGGCCTGGACGGCGCGGCTGGAGCAACAGATTGATGCCTACAGCGCCCAGTTGCCGGTATTGCGCAATTTCATCCTGCCGAGCGGATCACGGGCGGCGGCGCAGGCCCATGTGGTGCGCACCCTGACACGTCGCTGCGAGCGGTTGCTCCTTGGCTTGAGCCGGGAAGAGCAGGTGAATCCGGCTATCCTGCCCTATCTGAATCGGCTAAGTGACTGGTTTTTCACGGTGGCCAGATACTTGCTGATCTCTGCCGGCACCCCGGAAGTGCTCTGGGTCAAGGCGGTAGACAGGCGCTGAAACGCCCGGCACTGACCCAATAAAAAAACCTCGCATGGCGAGGTTTTTTTATTGGGTGGGACTGTGCTTCAGATCAGATGGCAAAGTCTTCCACTGATTTGCCTTCGGCCACGGCCTTGGCAATGGCGGAGGGCATGCGGCCCTGGCCGGTCCAGGTTTTTTCCACGCCATTGTCCAGATAACGATATTTGGCGGGGCGGGGAGCGCGTTTGCCTTTGCTGGCCTTGGTGCTTTCGGTGGCAACTGTGCCCACCAATTCAGCAGGATCTATCCCTGCGGCTTTCAACATTTCGGCGTATTCGGCAATTTTCTTCTGATGTTCTTCGCGGGCCTGGCGTTCGGCAGATTCATCCTGCTGGCGCTCGGCGACCACCTCGGACAATTTCTGCAGTCCCTCTTCCAGTTGCTCCAGGGACAAATCGCGGCAGGCTGCGCGCAGACTACGGATATTCAGCAGAATTTTCAAAAATTCGTTCATATTGGCTACCACGCGAGCAGAAATATTAATGGGAAGGGCTGGTTTTTCGATAATTTATAGGGGGATTTGGCATCAAGTCAAGTCTGCCAAAATAATTAATTAGGCAGATAAATAAAGTCCGGCAATTATTCACGACGCCCGGTTTATTCTCTTTGCAGCGGGCTCATTTCCGAATGAGTGCCGAGTAGATGAAAATATCGACCATATCGTATTTTATGAACCATTTGACTACCATTTTTCCGCTTTTCGCCACACAAGCCTTGAAATTTAATCAAAAAACTTGCTATCACCCGGTGGCTCGATAAAATGTGCCGCGAATACCTTTAAGTAGAGGCGCGCTGCCTATGAGTAACCGAGCGGAGGGTGATGCCTGCGATGCTCGATGAAAGGAGTCGGCGCCGAAGTGACCAGGCCATCATACCGGGTTGCTGGTTCTGCATCGAACAGGTGCAGGACTGCCATAGTCATCCACTATGGAGCGCTACCTGAAGGGGCTGAGGAGTATGCCCGCCCTGGGTTTTGTTTCTTTGATCCTCTCGGTAGATCTCCACCTGTTGTCTTTAGGTGCAAAGAGATCATGGACATCGTTCATTACGCCGACTCCGGTTGGTCCGTCGTTCCCCCCTTGTTGGCCGTCGCCCTTGCGATCATCACCCGCCGCGTCCTGGTGTCGCTGGGGGTTGGTATTGTGGCCGGCAGTCTGCTGCTCAACCAGTTCTCACCCCTCGATTCCCTGCATTACATGCTGAACACCGTGCTCAAGATCTTCTGGGTCGACGGTGCGCTCAACCGGGACAACGTCAACATGATCCTGTTCATGTTGCTGCTGGGGGGCCTCATCAGCCTGATGAGCGTCTCCGGGGCGACCCGGGCCTTCGCCGAGTGGGCGGCGCGCCGCGCCAAGACCCGCAAGGGGGCCAAGGCCCTCACCGGCATGATGGTCTTCGCCTTCTTCATCGATGACTTCTTCCACAGCCTGTCGGTGGGGGCCATCTGCCGTCCGGTCACCGATCGCTTCCAGATCTCCCGCGCCAAGCTGGCCTATCTGCTGGACTCCACCGCGGCGCCGGTCTGCGTGCTGATGCCCATCTCCTCCTGGGGCGCGTACATCATCGCCCTGGTGGGCGGCATAATGGCGGCCCACGGCCTGACCGATCAGAGCCCCATCTCCGCCTTCGTCGAGATGATCCCGATGAACCTCTATGCGGTCTTCACCCTGATCATGGTGCTGGTGGTGATCGCCTTCCAGCTCGACATCGGCTCCATGCGTCAACACGAACAGTGGGCGCTGGAAGGCAAGCTGTGGGATGAGTCCAAGGGCCGTCCCATCGGCCTGGACATGGAGTCTCCGGAGGAGAGCAATGGCGGCATGATCGACATGGTGCTGCCGATCCTGACCCTGACCCTGGCGACCGTCTACTTCATGATTGATTCCGGCGCCGCCGTGCTGGCCGGCAAAGGCCTGCCGTTCAGCGTGCTCGGCTCGTTCGAGAACACCAACGTCGGCTCCTCCCTGGTCTATGGCGCCCTGTGCAGCCTGGTGGTCTCCATCGGTCTGGCCATGCGCCTCAAGCTGGGTGCCAAGAACTGGATGAAGGCGGCCCCCCAGGGGATCATGGCCATGCTGCCCGCCATCAACATACTGCTGTTCGCCTGGACCATAGGCGCCGTGGTGCGCGACGTGGAGACCGGCAAGTACCTGGCCTCCCTGGCCAATGGCAACCTGCCGATCGAAGTGCTGCCGGCTGTGGTCTTCATCCTCTCCTGCGCCATGGCCTTTGCCACTGGCACCAGCTGGGGCACCTTCGGCATCATGCTGCCGCTGGCCGGTGACATGGCGGCTGCCAGCGACATCAGCCTGATGCTGCCGATGCTGGCCGCCGTGCTGGCGGGCTCGGTGTTCGGTGATCACAGCTCGCCCATCTCCAGCACCAGCATACTGTCGGCCACCGGCGCCGGCTGCCATCACATCGATCACGTGATGACCCAGCTGCCTTATGCGCTGGCCATCGCCTTCGGTGCCGCCCTCGGTTACCTGGTGATGGGGATGATGCACTCGGTGCTGGCGGGCTTCACGGTCAGCGCGCTCTGGTTCCTGATCTTCTCCGGTTACCATCTGCGCAAGGCTCGGGTGCAGCGCGCCCTGGCCGTCGCATAATAGAGAACAAGGGGCCCACGGGCCCCTTGGTTTTGGCAGGGGCTTTGGTTAGCATGCCCCCCATCAATCCCGTTTCGGAACCCCATCATGGCTTCACTGCACTACAAATTCGCCACCATGAACTCGGGCAAGTCGACCCAGCTCATCCAGGCCCACTTCAACTATCTTGAGCGTGGCATGTATCCGCTGGCCATGACCCCCGCCATCGACGATCGCTTCGGTCCGGGGATCATCAGCGCCAGGGTCGGGCTGGAGCTGAAGGTGGAGGTCTTCAGCGACAGCTGCGATCTGTTCGAGATGGTCAAGGCGCGCCACGCCGAGCGTCATATCGATGTGTTCATCGTCGACGAGGCCCAGTTTTTGACCCGCGAGCAGGTGTATCAGCTCGCCCGCATCGTCGATGAGCAGGACATTCCGGTGATCGCCTACGGCCTCAAGACCGACTTTCGCGGCGAGTTGTTCCCCGGCTCCTACCACCTGCTCTGCCTGGCGGACAAGTTCGAGGAGCTCAAAAGCATCTGCTGGTGCGGCAACAAGGCGCACATGAACTCCCGGGTCAACGAGGCGGGGCAGGTGATGCGCGACGGCGAGCAGGTGGAGATAGGGGGCAACGACCGCTATGTGTCGCTCTGCCGCAAGCACTATCTGGAAGGACGGGCTTACAAGTAAGCCACAGCATGAAGAAGGGCGCCTCAGGGGCGCCCTTTTTTGTCGACGAAGGGTTCAGTCTATCTCTATGTCCACCGGCGCTATGATGGGGTCGGCCACCGGCAGGCGGTGGAACAGCTGGCGAAAATGCTGCTGTACCCGGCCTATGTCCACCAGGGACATGCCGGAGGCGAAGCCGAACCAGACATAGAGACCGGTGAGATCGCGAAACATGGGGGGCAGGTAGCGGGGGGCATCGATCAGCCCCTCCAGATAGTGCTGATAGAGCACAGGGATGTCGTCCAGGGTCACCTTGCCGACGAACAGCATGGGCAGGATCTCCGGCACCCCCTCCAGCACGGCGCTGCGGATGAAGTTGACCGTCTCCACATAGCCTCTCACGTAGGAGAGATCCTTGGTGAAGCAGGCGCCTCCCTCGACCATGCCGCCGCGAAACACCCGCTGGGTGATCTTGTAGGCATCGTGCTCGCTGGCGCCCTTCTCGACGAAGTGGCGGAACACCTCGATGAAGTCGGCGCCGCGCTCCGCCATGTCGATGGCCATCACCCTATCCGAGATGCGCTTTGCCCTGTCCGGGAAGGAGCTGAAGGTGAGGGTCTCGATGAGCACCGCCAATCCCTCCTGGCAGGCGGTGATGCGGGGCGAGCCGGCACCCAGCCAGGTGGCATAGGATTGCTGGCGGCCGTTGAGGGTGGTGCCCACGTGCACCCAGCCCTCGTGCACTTCCAATACCTGCAAGTCCAGCTCGGAGAAGCGGGCGTGGGAGCTGAGCTTGATGTAATCCCCCCCGGCGGCAGCATCGGAGACGATGCCATCGCTCAGCTTGACCTGCACTGTGCCGTCGCTGAAGTAGTTCGACAGCTTGCCCTGCAACCTGGCCACCGCAGCTTCCCCCTCGAACTCCTTGGGGTAGGGGCGCACCAGATGGCGGGCGCCAGGCAGGGAGAAGATGTCGCACAGCCTGGCACCCAGCTCTTTCAGGGTCTTGCGATCCCCGCGCAGGTGATCGCTCGCCGAGCCGTACAGCAACTGGCTGTAGCGCTGAAAGTCCGGCTGCCCGCGCTGGCGCAGCATCTCGATCACCACCATGTACTGATCCACCGTCTCTTGCAGGATCCGGCCCAGATCATCCTGCGGCCCCAGCTTTCTGCGGATCCTGTCCCTCAGCTCCTTGAGCTCCAGGTATTTGTTGCGGGGATCAAAATCGAGGGGGAGGGCCTGATAGAAGTCGGTATCGATGGCGGGCAGCGCTCGCCCGCCCTTGGCGAGAAACTCGGTCTGCAGGTGGCGGGGCCACTTGATGGCATCCAGGATGCGAATGGGTTTTTGCAGGGCGAGCAGTTCATCCGAGAGGGATTTCAGGTGCAGGCGATACTTTTCTTGGATGGTCATCGGGCCTTCTGTGGAGGCGAGTGCGGTACGAGAATGGCTGAGTATATGCATAGCGCTTGCCAAAAAGAAGCGAGACCGGGAGTGATCCGGCCTGTGCGCTTTTGGTTGTCGGAAAATTGGTTTAGACTGCGCCCCTTGATCCTTATTGTGTTCGTGAAAATGATGAATATCCCCAGCTCTGAAATGATAATGCGTTGGCTGCAGCAGGCCCGGATCGAGCACTATGTGTGCGATCAGTGCCACGGCATCCACATGGTCTCCCTGCAGTCCGTCGAGGGCATCCAGGAGAGCCGGATCTTCGTGGAAGAGGAAGGGTTGCTGTTTTCATCCGAGCTGGAGGTGCGCCCCTCATCGCTGCTGCCCCTGGTGGCCGAGCTGGGTCGTCTCAACATGCAATACCCGTCCCTCAAGGTGTTCCTCGACATCATAGATGACAACCTGCCGCGCCTCGTCGTGGGCCATACCGTCTTCACCAAGGCGGGTCTCACCGTCGAGCAGTTCCTGCTGTTCGTCGAGAGCACCACGGCGGCGACCCATGAAGTGGTTTCCGAATGTGAACGCCTCGGCTTCCTCAATCTGCCGGAGATCCAGGTCGCACCGGAATCTGTGCACTGAGTTGCGCGTTTAATGTGCGAACGGTTCGCGGCAGCCAAAAAGCCGTTGACGCCGGCGGGGCTTTCCCCTAAATTACGCCCCGTTCCGGCGCAATAGCTCCGCGAATGTCGTGTTGGCTGAACACGTTAAACAACAGACAAAAATTTGGTGATGTGCCCAAGTGGCTGCCAGCCGATGAAATCGGCAAGAAAGCACGCAGCGCGTGCTACGCAAGCCACAGTCAGATGACTGAAACAAATTGGTGAGGTGTCCGAGTGGCTGAAGGAGCACGCCTGGAAAGTGTGTATACGGCAACGTATCGAGGGTTCGAATCCCTCCCTCACCGCCAAATAAAGTAAAAGGGCCTGTCGCAAGACAGGCCCTTTTTCTTTATCCGGTGATGGGCGGCTCGGTTCTAACCCTGGTTCGACAAGGGGGCAGGACAGCCCCCTTGGACAGCCGCAGGCTGCCCGCAGGGCGAGCGCCAGGGATGGCGCGAGTCAATCCCGACCCACCGCCAAATTGAAAGCCCGACCTGATGGTCGGGCTTTTTGCATCTTGGATCGCCACAGGCATCGATGACACAAATAAAAACCCGACCCATGGTCGGGTTTTTGACTTGTGGTGCTTGCTCATCTCTCACCCATTTCCTTGCTGCAGGTCCGGTGGTGGCCGGTTGCATACAGGGAATGCTGATCAGGCGAGATCGAAGCGATCCAGGTTCATCACCTTGGTCCAGGCCGCCACGAAGTCCTTCACGAACTTCTCTTTCCCGTCCGTACTGGCATACACCTCGGCCAGGGCCCGCAACTGGGAGTTGGAACCGAACACCAAATCGACCCGGGTGCCGGTCCACTTCACCGCACCGCTTTTACGATCACGGCCCTCGAACTCCTGGTTCGTGTCCGAGATCGGCTTCCACTCCACGCCCATGTCGAGCAGGTTGACGAAGAAGTCGTTGGTCAAGGCTTCAGGTCGGGAGGTGAACACCCCATGCTTGCTCTGCCCGACATTGGTGTTCAACACCCGCAAGCCGCCCAGCAGTACAGTCATTTCCGGGGCGGTGAGTGTCAGTAGTTGCGCCTTGTCAATCAGCAATTTCTCCGCTGGTACTGTGTATTGCTGCTTGAGGTAGTTGCGGAAGCCATCGGCAATCGGTTCAAGGAAGCCGAACGAATCGACATCGGTCTGTTCCTGGCTGGCGTCCATGCGCCCAGGGGTGAATGGCACCGTCACGGTCTGCCCGGCATTTTTCGCCGCTTGTTCGACGCCCACGCCGCCGGCGAGCACGATCAGGTCAGCCAGGGAGATTTTCTTGCCACCGGCTTGCGTACCGTTGAACTCGCTGCGAATGCTTTCGAGTTTCTCCAGCACAATCGCCAGTTGATCCGGTTGGTTGGCCTGCCAGGATTTCTGCGGTTCCAGACGCAAGCGTCCGCCGTTGGCACCGCCGCGCTTGTCGGAGCCACGGAAGGTCGAAGCCGCCGCCCACGCCGTCGACACCAGCTGACCGACCGACAGGCCGGAGGACGCCAGCTTGCCTTTGAGGGCCGCCACGTCACTGTCATTGACCAGTGCATGGTCAACTTCGGGGATCGGGTCTTGCCAGAGCAGTTCTTCAGCCGGCATTTCCGGGCCGAGGTAGCGCGACAGTGGCCCCATGTCACGATGGATCAGCTTGAACCAGGCACGGGCGAAGGCATCAGCCAGCTGATCGGGGTTCTGCAGGAAGCGCCGGGCAATCGGCTCGTAGATCGGGTCGAAACGCAGGGCCAGGTCGGAGGTGAGCATGGTCGGATTACGGCGTTTCGCAGGGTCGAAGGGATCCGGAATGATACCGGCGCCGGCGCCGTTTTTCGGCGTCCATTGATGCGCACCGGCCGGGCTCTTGGTCAGTTCCCACTCGAAGCCAAACAGGTTTTCCAGGTAGTTGTTGCTCCACTTTGTGGGGGTGGTGGTCCAGGTCACTTCCAAGCCGCTGGTGATGGTGTCGGGCCCCTTGCCGGTGCCGAAGGTACTCTTCCAGCCCAGGCCCTGCTGTTCCAGGCCTGCGGCTTCCGGTTCTGCCCCGACATTGTCGGCAGGTCCGGCGCCGTGGGTTTTTCCGAAGGCGTGACCGCCGGCGATCAGCGCCACGGTTTCTTCGTCGTTCATCGCCATGCGGCCGAAGGTTTCGCGAATGTCCTTGGCCGATTTCACCGGATCAGGCTCGCCTTCCGGACCTTCCGGGTTCACGTAGATCAGGCCCATCTGCACCGCGGCCAGCGGGTTTTCCAGATGACGACCGTCTTCGGTACGGCTGTCCTCGTTCCTCCCGGGCTCCGCTACCAGCGGTACATCACCCGGTGCTTGCACAGGTTTGCTGCCATCTTTGCCGTAACGGTTGTCGCCCCCCAGCCACTTGCTTTCCGAACCCCAGTAGACATCCTCGTCCGGCTCCCAGACATCTGGGCGGCCCCCGGAAAAACCAAAGGTCTTGAAGCCCATGGACTCCAGTGCGACGTTGCCGGTGAGGACGATCAAGTCGGCCCAGGAAATCTTGTTGCCGTATTTTTGCTTGATGGGCCACAGCAGTCGGCGCGCCTTGTCGAGGCTGACGTTATCCGGCCAGCTGTTGAGCGGCGCAAAGCGTTGCTGCCCGGTGCCAGCGCCGCCGCGACCGTCGGCGGTACGGTAGGTGCCGGCGCTGTGCCAGGCCATGCGAACAAAGAGGGGCCCATAGTGGCCGAAATCGGCAGGCCACCACTCCTGGGAGTCGGTCATCAGGGCCGTAAGGTCTTGCTTGAGTGCCTGGAAGTCGAGGCTTTTAAAGGCTTCGGCATAATTGAATTCGGCCCCCAGCGGGTCAGACTTGGGCGAATGCTGGCTAAGAATTTTCAGGTTTAGCTGATTCGGCCACCAGTCTCGGTTCGTCGTGCCGCCACCGGCGGCGTGGTTGAAGGGGCATTTGCTTTCTTCACTCATCTCAGTCTCTCCTTGGAGGTCATCTGCAATCCTGACAACTTAGTATGGGAAGATTTCCACTGCGCTGTGTGGGGGCATGGCAGGGGGGCCGCCTGCGGTTGAGCGGGTACTTATCAATAACTCCTTTATTTTCAATTTATTGCGTTATTGTGAAGTGAACGGATTACGAAAAGATGAATCACGACCATCTAGTTTAACAATTTATTTACGTTCTGCCCGTCTTCCCCTCGCGTCAGGAGCGGTGGCAACTCCTAATGCTGCTGCCTGGGCGCAAGCTGTTGTTCGCCCTTCATGAGGGAAGCAGGCAAGGCATTTGCCTGGTTTTTATCCATATCACTGTCATCGGCATCGAAGCTTGCGCTGCATCATGGGGAGCAGGGATACATCGGAGGGGCCTGATGACTCCGGTCATTTCTGTGATCCGGCCAGGCGATGTGGCAACACCTGGCGGGCTGGCGTGACGCTGATCGACCAGCAAAGTGACAAGAGTGAGAGGGCAGGGGGAACAAAGAGAATAAAAAAGAGGAAGTCGAGCGCTCGGGGCAAGTGGTGAGTCTGGGGCGCAGGCACAAAAAAACCGGCCCAGGGCCGGTTTTGATGAGGGCATCAGATGCCCTGTTCATGGCAAGTCAGGCTTGCCCCTGTCGGCTTGATCCAGCACGGACAGGCAATAATGGGGTGGCTGATGGGGCTCGAACCCACGACAACCGGAATCACAATCCGGGACTCTACCAACTGAGCTACAGCCACCACTGAAATCTGCCTTCAATGCTCCTCTTCCAGGGAAGAGTCACATTAATGGCGCGCCCTGCAGGATTCGAACCTGCGACCCACGGCTTAGAAGGCCGTTGCTCTATCCGACTGAGCTAAGGGCGCTCTGTATCGAGCCGTCACAAGACGTCTCGATGAACCTGGTCGGTGATAAAGGATTCGAACCTTTGACCCTCTGGTCCCAAACCAGATGCGCTACCGGGCTGCGCTAATCACCGAAATCTCATCGTCCAGCATACCGGGGGTGGTACGACTGGGCAACGGGCGGGCATCATACCCAAGCGTCAAAGTCAGCGTCAACGACTTTTTCCGCCAGTAAATTCAAATGCCTACTTATTGCCCGCCAGGCGAGAGCCGCTAACACCCGCGCCAAAAAAATGCGACAATGCGCGGCAGTTGAACACATGGTGAGTGAAGAACGATGTCTGCCAAAATCATTGATGGAAAACAGGTTGCGCAAACGATTCGCAATCAGGTCGCCGAACAAGTCCAACAGCGGTTGGCATTGGGCAAGCGGGCACCGGGTCTGGCGGTGATCCTGGTGGGGCTGGATCCGGCGTCCCAGGTCTATGTGGGCAGCAAGCGTCGTGCCTGTGAAGAGGTGGGGTTTGTCTCCCGCTCCTATGATCTCAGCGCCAATGCGACCCAGGAAGAGCTGCTGGCCCTGATCGACCGGCTCAATGAGGATGCGGAGGTGGACGGCATCCTGGTGCAACTGCCCCTACCGGCTCATTGCGACACCACACAGGTGCTGGAGCGCATCCGTCCCGACAAGGACGTGGATGGTTTCCACCCCTACAACGTGGGCCGTCTGGCCCAGCGCATCCCGGCGCTGCGTCCCTGCACCCCCAAGGGGATCATGACCCTGATAGAGGCGACCGGCGTCAAGACCCACGGTCTGCATGCGGTGGTGGTCGGCGCCTCCAACATCGTCGGGCGCCCGATGACGCTGGAGCTGCTGCTGGCGGGTTGCACCACCACCACTTGCCATCGCTTCACCCAGGATCTGGAGGCTCAGGTGCGCCGCGCCGATCTGTTGGTGGTGGCGGTGGGCAAGCCGAACTTCATTCCGGGGGAGTGGGTCAAGCCGGGGGCCCTGGTGATCGACGTGGGGATCAACCGCCTGGCCGACGGCTCCCTGGTGGGGGACGTGGAGTTTGAAACGGCGCGCAATCACGCCGCCTTCATCACCCCTGTGCCGGGTGGCGTGGGGCCCATGACGGTGGCCAGCCTGATGGAGAACACCCTGAGCGCCTGCCAGGATTATCACGACGCCTGAGCAGGGCGCCCTCCCGCACTAGGGAAGGGATGAGAGAAAGGGAAGGCCTGGCCTTCCCTTTTTTATTGCTGCTCGAACTTGATGCTCTGCCGAGGCGACTGGGCAGAGGCGGCCTTGTCAGATCAGGGCCAGCGCCGCCGCCAGATCGGCGATGAGATCATCGGCATCCTCCACCCCAATGCTGAAGCGGATGAGGTCGTCATTGACCCCGGCGGCGAGGCGGCTCGCCTCGTCCATGGCAGCGTGGGTGGTGCTGGCCGGATGGCAGGCCAGGCTCTCGAGATCGCCGAGGCTCACCGCCTGCACGAACAGCTGCAGGTTGTCGAGCAGGGTGGCGCAGCGGGCGAAGCCCCCTTCCAGCTCGATGCTCACCATGCCGCCAAAACCGCTGGCGAAGGCGCCGAGGGCATCGTGGCCCGGATGGTTGGCGAGTCCCGGGTAGATCACCTTCTTCACCGCCGGGTGGGCGGCGAGGAAGTCTGCCACCTTCTGGGCATTGTGCAGGTGGGCATCCATGCGCAGGGGCAGGGTCTTGACCCCGCGCTGCAGCAGGTAGGCCTCCTGTGGCCCGATGGGGGAGCCGATGTGCTTGAGGGCCACGGTGCGTACCGACTTCATCAGCGCGTGGGAGCCTGCCACCACACCGGCGATGATGTCGCCGTGGCCGCCCAGGTACTTGGTGCCGCTGTGCATCACCAGATCGATGCCCAGCTCCAGCGGGCGCAGCAGATAGGGGGTGAGGAAGGTGTTGTCACAGACGCTGATGGCGCCCACCTTGCGAGCCGCTTCCACCACCACCCGGGGATCCACCACCTTGAGGGTGGGGTTGGTCAGGGTCTCGAACAGGATCACCTTGGTGGCGGGGCTGATGTTGGCCAGCAGATCCTGATCGCTGTCGTAACTTGTGATGGTGATGCCGGCCCGGCTGAAGGTCTGCTTGAGAAACGCGTCTGTGCCGCCGTAGAGGGGGCCGACATAGGCCACTTCATCTCCGCTGCTGGCCAGGGCATAGAGGATGGCGCTCACCGCCGCCATGCCGCTCGCCACCACCAGCGCCTCGTCGGCGCCCTCCAGGGCCGCCAGCTTCAGCTCCAGCTCGGCGGTGGTGGGGTTGCCGAAGCGGCTGTAGATAAAGCCCGGGGCCTGGCCTGCGAAGCGCTCCTTGCCCGCCTGGGCATTGACGTAGCTGAAGGTGCTGCTCTGGTAGAGCGGTGTGGTGAGGGCGCCGGTCTGGGGATCGATCCGCTGGCCGCTGTGCACGCTCATGGTCTTGAATTTCATCGTTTTGCTCCGTGGTCGCCAGGCTATGGCGTTGTTGTTCTGGTGTGTAAATCGGTGGACGGGATGGCGGCTTGTTGCCATCCCCCTTGATGGTGTCAGGCCGGTACCGGCTCCTGCGCTACCCTGTGTTGCTGAGCATAGTGGCGCGCCGCCACGTCCGGGTGGGAGCGCAGCCTCCCCTTGAGCACATTCTCCCCCACCTGATAGAAGAGCGGGTTGGCCGGGTCGCTCTCGGGCCCTTGTGCCTGCGCCGCCAGGGCAGGGGAAAGCGACAGCAGCGGCACTGTGGCATCGAGTCTCGCCGCCATGAAGAAGGCGCAGGAGAGACGCGAGACCCCGGGGGGCGGGCTCTGCACCCGGTGCAGGGTCGCCTTGAGGTAGCCGTTGGAGGCAAGCTCCAGCAACTCGCCTATGTTGACCACCAGGGCGCCGGGCAGGGGCGGTGCGGAAATCCAGCCGTGCGCCGTCTCCACCTCTAGCCCCGAGTGATCGTCCTGCATCACCAGGGTCAGGTAGCCGGGATCCTTGTGGGCGCCGACTCCCTGGCCGCTGCCTCCCGCTTCCCGTCCCGGGTAGTGAATGAGCTTCATGTGCTGATAGGGGGCGCCCTGGATGCTCTCGTCAAACACCCCGGCCGGTTGCTCCAGCACCTCGGCAAAGGCGGCGAGCAGGGTGAGGGTGATGTCGCTCAGCCGCTCTTGCCAGTCCAGCAGTTGCGTCTTCATCTCGGGCAGGGCCGTGGGCCACTGGTTGGGGCCTATGAGCCGCTGCCAGGGTTTGCCGATATGCGCCAGGGGGAGGGCCTGCTCCTCGTTCATGATGTCGAACTGCTCCCGCCTGTCCGGCCGTTCCCGGGTGAGCTCGGCCCCCACCAGGTTGTAGCCACGAAAGTGGGGGGAGTGCACCATCTGCACCGCCAGCTTCTCCTGCAGGGGCAGGGCGAAGAAGCGGGCCGCCAGCGCCAGTGTCTCTCGTTGCTCCGCTTCGCTCAGACCATGGCCTGTCAGATAGAAGAAGCCGATGTCGCGGGCTGCCCGGCCAAGCTTGGCGAGCATCTGGCGACGTTCCTCGGGGGTGCCATTGATCGCGGCATAGTCGATGATGGGCAGTGATGAATGTTCCATGTGCATCTCCTCACTTGCCGGATATCGGGTGCAGTCCCGAGGATCCGGTACAAAGACGGCGGTGTGGCTCGTGGCAGGACTCAGGGTCTGTGGCTCACGATGGCACCATTTGGGTTGAGGGGGATGCTACTGTTCGGGGTTATAAGGTGGAAGCAACAAAATATTCTTAGTTATATACAAAAGTCGAAATAGAATTCGAGTCCTGTGGGGCAGCCTGTCAATTGCACGGAGAAAATGCGCCCCAGCCGATCGCCTTGCCCCTGAATCCGCCTGGGGTCGGGGACAGGAAGGGCGCAGTACCAGTGCGGGGCGAATTAACAAAGGGGAGGCACCAGCCTCCCCTTTGTTGGTGGGGCGCAAGGAGCAAGGGCGAGTGCCCGCTCGGTGCGCACCGGTCAGTGTCTTCAGTAACCCAGGGTGAAGCGCTGGCGCAGGTGAGCCGGTTTTTCTGCTTCGTTGATCACAGCATCCGCCAGATCCCCGACTGTGATCCCGGCAGGCTTGTCGCCGCTAAAGAGCACCTGATCGCCCCCGAGACGGTAGCCGCCGCGCTTCTCGCCGGGTTCGAGGAATACCGGCGGGGAGACGAAACGCCAGTCGAGGGCGGCTTCGCGGCGCAGGGCGGTGAGACCGTCGCGGGCCGCAAGCGCCCCTTGCTTCCACTCGGCCGGGAAGTCCGGGGTATCCACCAGCTGCACGCCGGGGGCTATCTCCAGGCTGCCGGCACCGCCGACCACCAGCAACCAGCTGTGGGCGGCTTTGGCTGCCTCGACAATGGCGCTGGCGCCCTTGAGGTACTGGTCGTAGATGTCCGGTGCGGTCCAGCCCGGGTTGTAGGCGCTGATCACCCTGTCGTGCCCCTTGAGCACGTCGGCCAGCGCCTGCGGGTCCTGGGCATCTACCGCCACTGTGGTGATCTGCGGGTGGGGGGCGACTTTGCTTGTGTCGCGCACTATGGCGGTAACGCTGTGGCCACGGCTGACGGCCTCATTGAGGATGGCTGAACCGACAAAACCGCTGGCACCTATGAGGGCAATTTTCATGGAGACGTCTCCTTCACTGTGGGAATGAGGCTATCCTACGCCCCCGGATGTGATTTAATAATCACCTGTAAATTGCATTCACTTGTAAGCTGGATTTAATAATGGATCAGCTCAGACGTTACGCCATCTTCGCCGCCGTGGTGGAGGCGGGCACCATGACGGGGGCCGCCAAGGCCCTCGGCATGACCCCCTCCGCGGTCAGCCAGCATATAGGCCAGCTAGAGAGCCTGCTCGGCCTCACCCTGCTCCATCGCTCCACCCGCCGCCTCAGCCTGACCGAGGCGGGGGAGGTGGTGTGGCAGGGGTGCCAGTCCCTGCAACAGACCCTCAACCAGACCGAGCTGCGCCTCTCGGAAGTGCGCGACAGCCTGCTCGGGGAGGTGCGGATCACCGCGCCCGTGGGCATGGCGGGTCAACCGCTGGCGCTGGCCTTGTCACCCCTGTTGCAGGCCCATCCGGGCCTCTGCATCCAGATCATCGCCGACGACGAGAAGCGGGATCTCATTGCCGAGCGCATCGACGTGGCGCTGCGGGTCGGCTCCCTGCCGGACTCCACCCTGGTAGCCCGCAAGCTGGGCCAGACCCGGATGCTGCTCTGCGCCGCCCCCGCCTACCTGGCGCGCAAGGGGACGCCGCGCACCCCCGCCGATCTGGCGACCCACGACTGGCTCAGTGGCGACATGCTGGGGAGCGGCTTGCTGCTCCTTGACGAGCGAGGGGGCGAGCACAGGGTGAGGTTCAAACCCAGGGTGCTCTGCAACAACGTCCTGCCCCTGCGCCAGTTTGCCCTGGCGGGGCAGGGGATCTCCCTGCAACCCGAGGGAGAGGTTGGCGAGGATCTCGCCCAGGGCCGCCTGCTCGCCCTGCTGCCAGGCTTTCGGGTGCCGCCCATGGAGATCCACGCCATCACTCCCCAGCGGGAGATCCCCGAGAAGGTGCGGCGGGTGATCACCGCCCTGCGCAGCCATTTCGCCGAGCCCGGGGGGACGGCGCGCCCCTTGTAGCACCGACCAAAAGCAGAGGGCAGCCCGTTGGCAGCCCCCTGTGGGTCCCGCTTGTCCCGCGCTATTTCATATAGAGGCCGCCGTTGATGGCCAGGGTTTCCCCCGTGATATAGGCCCCCGCTTCGCTGGCGAGGAAGGCCACGGCGGCGGCTATCTCCTCGGGTTTGGCGAGGCGGCGCATGGGGATGTCGGCCTTGATGCTGTCGAGGATGTCGGTGCGGATCGCCGCCACCATGGGGGTGGCGGTGTAGCCGGGGGCGATGGCGTTGACTGTGACCCCGAAGCGGGCCCCTTCCGCCGCCAGCGCCTTGGTAAAGCCCAGCATACCCGCCTTGGCCGCCGAGTAGTTGACCTGACCGAACTGCCCTTTCTGGCCGTTGACCGAGGAGATGTTGATGATGCGGGCATCGCGCTGCTCGCACATGGCGTCGAACAGCGGCTGGGTCACGTTGTAGAGGCTGCACAGGTTGGTGTGGATCACCTCGAACCACTGATCCGGCGCCATCCGCTTGAAGGCGCCATCCCGGGTGATGCCGGCGTTGTTGACCAGCACATCCACCCGGCCCTCCTCCTGCAGCAGGCGGCCCAGGGTCTCGCGGCACATGGCGGTGTCGGCCACGTCCAGCGCCAGCAGCCGCACCTGATCCTGGTGATAGCCCTGCTCTGCGTACCAGTCGTGGGCCGCCGCGCTGTTGACGCTGGAGTGAGTGGCGATGATTCGATACCCCTGGGCCAGCAAGGCGGTGGTGATGGCGGATCCGATGCCGCCCCGGGCTCCGGTGATCAAGGCAATCTTCTTCATCTTGGCTCTCCCTGCATATCACGAGTTGAACTGTGCCCCTGGGGGCAATTGACAACCTTGTTTGCATACAATGTGGCAGGGAAAGGCGTCACTTTTGTGACAAGGGGGCGCCTGGGGGGAGGGTTCTTGCTAGGGGGGGCGGGCCGCCCCCGGCCCGGCGCCGGTTTTGCCGGGGCCGCACCAGGCTTGCCCCCGGCACGGCGGCCATGTTTAATGTGGCTACTTGGGCGACTGCGCCCCTTCGCCGGCACAGAGCCCGACCACAGCATGACAAGCTCCCTCGCTTTCCCAGACCCGGCGCCACAGACGCGCCCCCATTTCACCCGCATCGAGCGGGTGCTCGACTACATTCACGCCCACCTGGATCAGCCCCTGTCGCTGGAGCAGCTGGCCGAGCAGAGCTGCTGGTCGCGCTGGCAGTTGCAGCGGGTCTTCTTGCACGAGACCGGCCAGACGGTGGCCCACTATGTGCGCGAGCTGAAGCTGAGCCTGGCGGCGGAGGCGCTGCTCTCGAGCCGCCAGCGGGTGCTGGATCTGGCGCTGAACCACGGTTTTGGCTCGGAAGTCAGCTTCAGCCGGGCCTTCAAGCAGCACTTTGGCTGCTCCCCCCTGGCCTATCGCAAGCGGGGCCTGCGGCTGGGGCTGCGTACCCCCCTGGTTCGGGTCCCCATGCCCCTGGCCAGTCCCCCCAGACTGGTGCAGGTGCGGGTGGAGAGCCGGCCTGGGTTCACCCTGCACGGCGTCAGGGGGGAGATCCGGGGCCTCTTTGCGAAGGCGCCCGATTTTCAGCAGACGGTGCCCGCCATCTGGGGCGCCTGGCGCGAGGCGGGGGGACGCCTGTCCTCCAGCGAGCTGCTGGGGGTGGTGGATGTGTCGGGGGCGGGGGAGCGGCTGCCTTACTGGGCCGGGGTGGCGGCAGAGGAGGGGATTGAGCCGGGCCCCGGGCTGGCGCGCCTCAGGGTTCCCTCCCAGGAGTATGCGGTGCTGGGCCACCTGGGCCCCATCAGCCAGCTGGGGCAGAGCCTCAACTGGTTCATCCTGCACTGGCTGCCCTCTTCCAGCTATCGCGGGCTGGATGGCTTCGAGCTGGAGCGCTATGCCCCGGGCTTTGACGGCCAGCAGCCCGATGCCTCCATGGAGTACTGGCTACCCATAGCGCCCCGCTAGGCTCGGCAACGAGGCCCCTCATGCCGCCTGCATGACCTCAGGCTGCCAATCCCGTCAGCCCGCAGGGTGCACCCGGTTCTTGCCCGCCTCCTTGGCCTGATAGAGTGCCCGATCGACCCTTGCTATCAGGTGCGCGGCCGACTCATGGCGCCACTGTCCCAGCCCTGCCGAGAAGGTCGCCACCAGCCCGGCTTCTCGCCATTGACGCTGCAGGACTCGCAGGCGCCAGCGCTCCAGCAGGGCCAGAGCCTGGGCTCCGTCCTCCCCCGGGATCAGGATGGCCAGCTCCTCCCCGCCGTACCGGTAGAGCCTGGCCAGGCCGTCGGCCACCGTCACCCCTTCCTGTGCCACGGCCTGGAGGACGCTGTCGCCCACCAGGTGCCCCAGCTGGTCGTTGATGGACTTGAAGTTGTCCAGATCTATCATGCCGAGGGAGAAGGGGCGGCCGTCAGCCAGATGGCTGGCCAGATCCTGATCGAAGCTGCGGCGATTGAAGAGGCCGGTCAGGGCATCCGTATTGGAGGCGGCAACGGCTTCCTGCATCTGGTGATGGGCGCTTTGGATCTCCTGGCGCAGCAGCTCTCCGGGCTTGCTCATGTCGATGCGGCCGATGCGCATCAGGGCGATGATCTCGACGATCATCTTGTTGATGGCATGACGCAGGGAGCCCCAGCAGAGCAGGCAGATCAGCAGGCAGCCCGCCACGGCGATCTGCAACTGATAGGATTCGCTGTGGCTGGCCTCCTTGAACTCGGCGTCGCTGACGGTGTAGATGGCGAACCAGTCCGGATTGGAGAAGGCGTAGTAGTAGACATGGGTCTGGTGCTCGGCGTCATAGAGGTGGTCGGCCCCGTTGGTCATCTGCGCGATGAGCCGCGGCGCCAGCTGGCGGTGAAACAGGTTGCCCACATTGGAATGCAGCAAGGTGTCGCCTGTACGGGCGATGAGATAGAACTCCCCCTTGAGGGGGCTCTTGAGCAGGCGCAGGGGATGACTCATCTGCTCGAGATCGAGCTCCATGGCCAGGGTGCCGAGGCGAAAGCCCTCCTTGTCGACGATGGGCCGGGAGACGGAAACGGTCCGCTGCTGGTCAATCCTGCTGGCATAGTGGTCCGTGTAGCTGACGAAGAGGGTACGGGAGGCGGCGGATTTGAACCAGGGCCGCTCCCTGACATCAAAGCCCGCCTCGACCGGCAGGTGGGGGACAGAGTTGAAACGCCCCTGCTGATCGGCGACCAGGATGCTTTTCACATAGGGCGTGAGGGACAACGTTTGCATCAGGGTCATGCGAAGGGGAGCGTGCTCGTTGCCAAAGAAGGCCTGCAGGGTTGGCTTATCAATAAAGCTGCCGGTCTCGTTGAGGACGTGCTCCAGCGGCTTGAATTGCAATGCGATGAACTGGGTCGCCATGTTGTGCACGAACATGGCGGCCACCTTGTGATACTTCACCTCGGCCGCGCGCTGGATGCTGCAGCTGACCCCCACCAGGGCGGTGAGCAGGGTCAGCACTATCACGGCGAAGGAGACGTGGAGCTGGGTGTGACAGTGCAGATCTTTATTGATGATGTCATTCATTGGCGTGATCGTATGGCCTCGTATCGTCTCAAACAGGACTGATAAAAGGGGCCGCATACTATCGCCATCCCTGTCAGCAGGGCTTGACCCGGATCAAGGGTGTGGATGAAAAAAGAGCAAATGCTCTAAGGTGAAGGCCGGATGCGAGGGCTGATCCGGCCCGGTTCGGCCAGCAGGGCAGAGGGCCTTGAGGCCACTCCGGCGGAAGTGCGTCCCGACCCGCCCCGGGCAGTACCCTCTCCATTTGGCTTCCCCTGCACTCTAATTCACTCGTCACGACGTCATATGGCGCCCTTCTCTCCCCCTTTCTTTGTCATTGACCCGCCAACATGCCCCAAATTGTTAATTCCGGGGCGAATTAGAACAATAAAATGCAAATGATATTTGTTACTATTCACATGCAGTAGGCAGTCGAGGATCAGATGCAACTTGTTCACCCCCCATTGACCCTGGTCGCCGCGACCATCTCTACCCTGTTGGCAGGCTCTGTGCTGGCCGCCGCCCCCAGCAGCCAGGACGCGGCGCTTGCCGACGAGACCCTGACGGTGCTGGGTCAGACCTATCGCAACACCGCGACCAAGACCAGGCTCGATCCCATAGAGACGCCCCAGGCGATCTCGGTAGTGGAGAGCGAGACCCTGGAACAGCGTGGCGTCAGCTCGGTGAGCGAGGCGCTGCGCTACGTGCCCGGTGTCAATACCGAGCTGCGAGGCGGGGCGGTCAACCGGCTGGATCTGTTCAACATTCGCGGCTTTGACAACTACCAGAACTTCTATGACGGCCTCTTGCTGCAATACAACGAGTGGAACCTGCAACCCCAGATAGATCCGGTGGCCATCGAGCAGCTGGAGGTGTTCAAGGGACCGACCTCGGTGCTGTACGGCAGCATGCCGCCGGGCGGCATGGTCAACCTCATCGCCAAGCGCCCCCAGCGGGAAGCCAAACACAGCGTCAGCCTGGCGACGGGCACCGGCACCCTCAAGGAGATGAGCCTCGACAGCACAGGCGCCATCAACGATCAGCTCGCCTACCGTGTGGTGGGGCTGGCCCGGGAGAAGGATGGCCAGGCGGTGACCTCGAAGGAGGAGCGCTACGTCTTTGCGCCCTCCCTGGACTGGCAGTTGAGTGAGCGCACCCTGCTGAACCTCAACCTCTACTACCAGAAGGATCCCGAGGCCGGTATCTATACCACTGTGCCGGCCAGCGGTTCGGTCAAGTCCAACCCCCTGGGGCAACTTGGCAGCGATAGCTTCCTCGGCGACCAGAACTGGAACGAATACAACAGGGACGTGACCCTGCTCGGCTACAAGCTGAGCCACGACTTCAACGCCAACTGGCAGGTGCTGCAGAATGCCCGCTACATGGATGCCTCCGCCTATCAGCGCAACACCTACAACGCGGCCCTGGCGGCGGACAACCGCACCCTGACCCGCAACGCTTATTTGACCGATGAGGCGTCGAAAGGCTTTGTCATCGACAACCAGCTGGCGGGCAAGGTGATGACGGGGCCGGCCCAACACAACCTGCTGATCGGGGTCGACTATCAATATCTGGACGCGCGTATCCTCTATCAGGACACGCTCGACTACTCTGCCCCCGCCATCGACATCTTCAACCCGGACCACAACCAGATCCGGCCGGATGCCCTGGCCTTCTCCTATGAGGATCGCAAGACCATCCGTCAGTCCCAGACGGGCGTCTATCTGCAGGATCAGGTGCGCCTCGATCGGCTGGTGGCCATAGGCGGCGCCCGCTACGACAGCTACCGGATGGACACCGACAGCCGCGGCCTCTACCTGGGGGCCGCCAGCCAGTCCCTGGCCCAAGTCGATCAGGACAACCTCTCCTTCCGCCTCGGCGCCCTCTACGAGCTCGACTACGGCTTGTCGCCCTATGTGAGCTATGCCGAGAGCTTCGAGCCGGTACCGGGGGCGGACAAGAGTGGCAAGGCGTTCGATCCCTCTACCGGCCACCAGTGGGAGGGGGGGCTCAAGTTCCTCTCCGAGGACATGAGCAAGACGGCCACGATCTCGGCGTTCCATATCACCAAGGAGAACGCCCTGGTAACCGATCCGGACAACGTCTACGGGCCCAAGCTGCAGACCGGCGAAATCGTCTCCAAGGGGATAGAGCTGGAAGGGCGCGCCGATCTCACCAGCCGGCTGGATCTGGCGCTGAGCTATACCCGCCAGGACATGGAGATCACCCGCGACACCACAGACTTGCAGGGCAAGACCCCGGTCTGGGTGCCCAGGCAGATAGCCTCCTTGTGGAGCAACTACCTGCCGGGCGGCAGCCTGGAGGGGATGCGGGTAGGCGCCGGCCTGCGCTACGTGGGGGAGGCCCAGCTCGATGCCGCCAACACCGACACAGTGCCGGATTATCTGCTGATGGACATGTCCGCCTCCTATGATCTCACCGCCCTCAGCGCGAGCCTGAAGGGGGTGGGGGTGTCGCTCAGCGCCAGCAACCTGCTTAACAAGACCTACTACTCCTGCTACGACCAGAACAACTGCTGGTTCGGGGCTGAGCGCAATGTGGAGGCTCGACTCAAATACGTATTCTGACCTTGCGCCCCGGACCTGCACCGGGGCACGCCCTCTCTGCGGGTCCCGATGGCCGCCAGCACGCCCTGCCTCGCGGCCTCGGCACCCTGGCGGTGCACAGCCAGCATAGCCTGCTGGCGGATCACGACGCCCTGTTTGCGGCGGCGGCCGGGCTCATTCCCTCCCTCAAGGGGCGGCTGGCGGGGGAGTCCCCCGCTCTGCTGATGGCGCCCCCTCATGGCGCCCCGAGCGAGGTTGCGGCTGCCCTGCATGGCCACTGGCAGCAGGCACACCCGGAGGCGGGGGCGGCCTACTGGCTGACCCGCAGCTGGGGCATGCTCTGCTGGCAATCCATCTACCTCGCCATGGTGGCCGTCTATCGGGTGGGGGCCGTGCCCGCCCTGGATCGCATGGGACAGGGCTATCAGGAGGGGCTGGTGTCCGGCTTCAGCCTGCCGGCGGAGCCCATGATCAAGGGGGAGGTAAAGACCCTGATCAAGACGGCGGGTGAGCGGTTGCAGGCTCATTGGCAGGAGTTGTTCGCGCTACTTGGGGCGGTGCAGCGGCTGCGCCCCGGCTTCGTGCGCCCGCTCCTGGCGGACGATCTGCTGGCGGCCCTGGTGCGGGTGCCGGATTTCTTCGGGGAGATAAGCCCAGAGGTGGTTCAAGCCCATGCGCCGCTCTGGCTCGCCGCCTGCGGCCTGCCCGCCGGGCATCTGGCGGGCTGGCGTCCGGCCTCGCTCCTCCGGGATGAGGCCTTCCCTGGCTATGTGCGCCAGCGCTGCTGCCTGCACTACAGGCGAGGGGATGGGGAGCTTTGCGGCAACTGCCCGAGACGGCAGGGAGCCGCCGGCTGCGACGAGGGATCCTGAGGCGCCAGAGAGCAGGCACATGGAAAAGAGAGTGTGAACGCCGCCCATGGGGCGGCTTTTTCATGCCCTTTACTGCTCGGCCATCTGGGTTCGAATGCGCTCGAACAGGCTCTGCAGGCAGGGCTGATCCCGATCGGCGGCCCGCACGGCCCCATACATATGGCGGCGGATCCCGTTGCCCAGGGGGCGCGCCTCGAGCAAGCCCTGGCGCACGAACTCTTCGCTGGCCCAGCGCGGCAGGGCGGCGACACCGAGCCCGGCGGCGGCCATCTGCAGCATGACCGAGGTGTTGTCCACCGGCTTGCAGCGGGCGGGCTCCACCCCGGCCGGTTGCAGGAAGCGGCTGAACACATCCATGCGGGCCCGCTCCACCGGGTAGACCAGCAGCACCTCCTGTTTGAGATCCTCCGGGGCTATCTTGGCCTGGTGACAGAGGGGGTGATCGGGCGCCATCACCAGGGTGAGATCGAAGGCAAACAGGGGTTCGAAGTGGAGATCCCCGCGGGCCTGCACATCCGAGGTGAGCAGCAAGTCCAGCTGACCGCCGAGCAGGGCGCTGATGGCATCGAAGCCGGGTACCGACTCCACCTCCAGCGCCACCCCTGGCCACTGGCGGCGAAAGCCCGGCAACAGCGGCAGCAGCCACTGGATGCAGCTGTGGCAATCGAGCGCCAGGTGCAGCCTGCCCGCGTCGCCGCTGTGCAGGGCCAGCAGCTGGCGCTCGGTCTGGGCCAGGGCAGGCAGCACCTGACGGGCCAGGGCCAGCAGATGTTGGCCGGCCGCCGTCAGCACCAGGGGGCGGCTCTTGCGCAGATAAAGCTCCAGATTGAGGCGGGTCTCCAGCTCTTTCAACTGGTGGGAGAGGGCGGACTGGGTGAGGTTGAGGCAGAGAGCAGCCCCCGCCAGGGAGCCCTGCTCGGCCAGGGCGCTGATGGTCTTCAGGTGCTTGAGATCGATGCCCGCGTTGGTGTTCTGATGGCTGGTCGACTGGTTGGGCACACCCATGGCACTGCTCCTTTGTGCGTCAGTTGAGGATTTCTTGAGAGCCAGTTGAAGAGGATTCAATAGCCAAGGTCACCTTATCTCGTCACTCTAGATGTGTAAACATCTGGATGGCTAAATCATCCAGTTTCCCATCAGATGAATGAGCATAAGGAATTGGACCTATGACCCGAGCACACACCCTGGGCTTCCCCCGTATCGGCGCCAAGCGCGAGCTGAAATTTGCCCTCGAATCCTACTGGCGCGGCGAGACCACCCAGGCCGAGCTGGTCGCCGTGGGCAAGAGCCTGCGTGAGCGCCACTGGCAGGCGCAGCGCACCGCCGGGGTCAACCTGCTGCCGGTGGGCGACTTCGCCTGGTACGACCAGGTGCTCGGCACCAGTTTGCTGGTGGACGCCGTGCCTGCCCGTCACCGTCATGGGGACACCGATCTCGACACCCTGTTCCGGGTTGCCCGTGGCCGTGCGCCGACCGGCCCCGCAGCTGCCGCCGCCGAGATGACCAAGTGGTTCAACACCAACTACCACTACCTGGTGCCCGAGTTCAGCCGTGATCAACGCTTCAAGCTGGGCTGGAGCCAACTCTTTGAAGAGGTGGAAGAGGCCAAGGCGCTGGGGCTGCCGGTCAAGGCGGTGCTGCTGGGGCCCGTCTCCTACCTCTGGCTTGGCAAGGAGAAAGAGAGCGGCTTCTCCCGCCTCGAACTGCTGGACCGCCTGCTGATCGTCTATCAGGAGATCCTGGCAAAACTGGCAGCACAAGGGGTGGAGTGGGTGCAGATCGACGAGCCGGCCCTGGCGCTGGACCTGCCGGACGAGTGGCGTTTGGCCTACCTCAACGCCTACGAGCGCCTGAGCGGCCCCTGCAAGCTGCTGCTCACCACCTATTTCGGTTCTGTTGCCCATCAGCGCGACATCATCACCAGCCTGAAGGTGGATGGCCTGCACCTGGATCTGGTGGCCGCCCCCGAGCAGCTGGAGACCCTGGTCCCGCACTTGCAGGCCCAGTGGGTGCTTTCCGCTGGCGTTATCAACGGCCGCAACGTCTGGCGTGCCAACCTCGCCAAGCTGGCGCCGACCCTAAAAGCGCTGAAGGATAAGCTCGGCGAGCGCCTCTGGGTGGCCTCTTCCTGCTCCCTGCTGCACAGCCCGGTAGACTTGACCCTGGAGCACGAGCTGGATCCCCAGACCCGCAGCTGGTTCGCCTTCGCCCTGCAAAAGTGCTACGAGCTGGGACTGCTGGCCGACTACCTGGACGGAGGGGATCTGGACAAGATCAGCGCCTACAGCCAGCCCATCGTGGATCGGGAGTCCGACAGCCGGGTCCACAAGCGTACGGTGCAGTCCCGTCTGGCCTGCCTCACCAACAGCGATTTTGACCGCCAGAGCGCCTATCCGGTACGCGCCGAGGCCCAGCGCAATGATCTCAAGCTGCCGCTCTTGCCCACCACCACCATCGGCTCCTTCCCGCAGACCTCCGACATCCGGTTGCTGCGCCAGGAGTGGCGGGCCGGTCGCATCGACGACGCTGCCTACGAGGCGGGTATCCAGGCCCAGATCAAGGACGCCATCGCGCGCCAGGAGGCCATAGGGCTGGACGTGCTGGTGCACGGCGAAGCCGAGCGCAACGACATGGTGGAGTATTTCGGCGAGCTGCTTGATGGCTTTGCCATTACCCGCTTCGGCTGGGTACAGAGCTATGGCTCCCGCTGCGTCAAGCCGCCGGTGATCACCCGTGACATCGACCGCCCGACCCCCATGACCCTGACGTGGACCCAGTTTGCCCAGAGCCTGACCGACAAGCCGGTGAAGGGGATGCTGACCGGGCCCGTGACCATCCTCTGCTGGTCCTTCCCCCGGGAAGACGTGAGCCGCGAGCAGTCGGCCCTGCAGATTGGCCTGGCCATTCGCGACGAGGTGGCCGATCTGGAAGCCGCCGGCATCAAGATCATCCAGATCGACGAACCGGCGATCCGCGAAGGGCTGCCCCTGCGCAAGCAGGATCATCAGGCCTATCTGGACTGGGCGGTGCGCGCCTTCCGCCTGAGCGCAAGCCCAGTGGTGGACAGCACCCAGATCCACACCCACATGTGTTACAGCGACTTCAACCTCATCATAGAGGCGGTGGCGGCGCTGGACGCGGATGTGATCACCATAGAGACCAGCCGCAGCCAGATGCAGCTGCTCGAAGCGTTCGAGCGCTTCAACTACCCCAACGAGATCGGGCCGGGCGTCTACGACATCCACTCCCCGAACGTGCCGAGCCAGGACTGGATTGAAGACCTCATCCGCAGGGCGGCCAGACAGATCCCGGCGGATCGCCTCTGGGTCAACCCGGACTGCGGCCTCAAGACCCGCGGCTGGGAAGAGACCACGGCTGCCCTGAAGGTGATGGTCGATGCGACCCGGGCGCTGCGAGCCGAACTGGCCTGAGCAGCGTCATACCGCTCGGCAGACAACGCAAGAGCATTGAGATAACGAGAGAGGGAAGGCGTAGGCCTTCCCTCTTTTTTGCATGAGGGCCCTGAGGCCCCCTCAGGGGGTAAGCAGCAGGGGGACGCCGGTTTGCGGGTATGGTGCTGGGCTTTGCGGTCTGTGCCACCCCTGCGATGGCGCCTCCCGCGCCAGCGCCTCGGCCAGCCAGCGCCCGTCTAGGGGGATGGCGTTGCGATCCTCGATCACCAGATTGAGGTGCTGGGCACCGAGGCAGCCGTAGCGCGCCGGGTCTGTCTGGGTGAAGAGGCCGAGGCAGGGCACGCCGCTCGCGGCAGCCAGATGCAGGGGGCCTGTGTCGGCGCTGACGAAGAGGGCGAGGCCGCGGGTGAAGCGGGCCAGCTCGCTCATGCTGGCCAGGGATAGGTGCAGATCCCCCAGCAGGGGTTGGGGGGAAGCCGGATCTTCGAGCTGGATCAGCAGGGCATCGGGACTGTGGCTGCGCAGATCCCCGAGCAGTCGCCGCCACTGGGTGGCGGAGAGTCCCTTGCCCTTGCGGGCGCCGGTGAAGAAGCCGATGAGGGGGCGGCCCGGGTGGGCCCGCCGCAACGCGGCCAGCGGCGGGCAGGGGGCCTGGATCGCGCTGCCAAGCTCAATCTGCTCCGCCGGGTTGCCATGGCGACCGAGCAGTTGCAGGGGCTGGTGGGCGTAGTGGCAGCCACTGTCGGGGCTAAGGGGCTGATCGAACAGAACATCCCCCCTGGCGTCGTCAAAGCCGATCTTCTCGCCGGCCCGCACCCAGGCGGCGATCAGGTGATCCGTGCTGGAGGCGAAGGGCACATAGACGCTGTCATAGTGCCGCTGGCGCAGGCGCCACAGCACCGCCAGGGCGCCGATCAGCTGCTTGCCCTGCAAGCGGACCCGATGGATGGTCCCCAGTTGCAGATCGGCGAGAAAGGGGAGCAAGGGGCCGCCGCTGCACACCAGCTCGATCTCGGCTGTGGGGTGATCCCGTCTCAGCCGCTGCAGAAAGGGCAGCAGGAAGAGGTTGTTGCCGATGCGGTGGGTGCTGCGAATGACCAGGATCCGCCTGCGCGCCTGAGGTGATGAGGGCAGGCGGCCCCGTCTGGCCAGCCAGGCGAGGGTGGCCCGCTCCAGCCCGGCGGTCCAGCTGCGGCGCTGGCCATCGAAGCGGCGCAGGGCATCTCTGAGAGTCTTCATAGCGTTTGGCTCCGTTCATGAGGATGGCAGCAAGGTGACAGCCGACCCTTAAGCCAGTGTTAAGAGGGAGGAAAAAGTGCCGTCCACCCAGTGGCGGCAGGATCAGCGGGCGATAAGCCGGGTGGTCAACCCCTGGCGGGCTGGTATTGGACCGGGGTTACTGGCTAGAATTGCGCATTTGAAATAAATGTTATCGTCTTCGGGAGCAGGATGCAGTTCAGGGATTTTTTGCCGGTATCGACCAATACCAGCCTCAGAGAGAGTTGTTACGGTGCCCTGGGCGCCTTCGTCGGATTGCTGGGCACCGCCTGGCTCTGCCAGTGGGGGCTGGGGCTGGAGGTGCACTGGCTGATCGCCCCCATGGGGGCCTCCGCCGTGCTGCTGTTTGCCGCCCCGGCGAGCCCCCTGGCCCAGCCCTGGTCCATCCTGGTGGGCAACGGGGTCTCGGCCCTGATGGGAGTACTGAGTGCCAGCCTGGTGCCGGACATGGCCCTCGCCTCGGCCCTGGCGGTGATGCTGGCCATCGCCGCCATGTTCCTCACCCGCAGCCTGCACCCGCCCGGCGGGGCCGTGGCCCTGACCGCCGTCATCGGCGGCGAGGGGATCCGGGCGCTGGGGGTGGGCTATGTGCTGCTGCCGGTGCTGCTCAACTCCCTGCTGTTGCTGAGCCTGGGACTGCTCTACAACCGCGCCCTGGGGCGCCGTTATCCCCATGGCGGCAAGGTGGCGCCCAATCGTCACCAGACGGCGGATCCCCAGCCGAGCGCCCGGCTCGCCACCCAGGACATCGACTTTGCCCTGGACAAGCACGGGGAGCTGCTCGACATCAGCCGCCAGGATCTGCAGGAGCTGTTGCAGGAGGCCCAGTTGCACGCCCTGCGGGGGCGAGTGGGCACGGTGCGCTGTCAGGATGTGATGTCGCGGGATCTGGTGGTCAGCTCCCCAGAGGCGTCAGCCATGGCGGCCTGGGATCTGCTCTCTCACCATCAGATCAAGGCGCTGCCGGTGGCGGACGAAGAGGGGCGATTGGCGGGCATCATCACCCTGCATGATCTGATGATCGACAGGGAGAGCCGCCAGCCCAGGGGGCGGGAGGCGCTCGAGCAATTGCGGGTGGCGGATCTGATGACCCGGGAGGTACGGACGGCGCGGCGCTACCAACCCCTCTACGATCTGGTGGAAGCCTTCTCCGATGGGGGCATGCACCATATGCCTGTGGTGGAAGGGGAGCAGTTGGTGGGCATCATCACCCAGTCCGACATGGTGGCGGCCCTGTTCACCCTGGCCCTGCAACCCGGTCAGGCGGAGGAGGTGCCCGCCTGCGAGCCATAAGAAGCGGGCCCCTTGAGGGGCCCGTTTTGTTCAGGGTTTGGGGTAGACGGTCTCCCCCATGAAGACCGTCTGCTCGACCCGGGTCTGTGCAATCTGCTCCGGCGTGCCGGCCTTGACCAGGGCGAACAGGTCCCGGTCCAGCACGATGAAGTCCGCCGACTTGCCTGCCTCGATGGAGCCGGTGATGTCCCCTTGGCGTACTGCCCTGGCGCCGTTGATGGTGTAGGCGGCCAGCATCTCGGCAAGGGAGGTGCGCTGACTGGCCCTGAAGTCGTCGCCGCTGCCGGCCGCCTTCACTATGCCGGCGGCCATGTTTTCGAACGGGCGTGGATCCCGGCTGTCCACCGGGGCGTCGCTGCCCGCCACCAGCACGGCGCCAGCCTGGCGCGAACTCTCGACCGGGTAGAGGGCGTCATGGAGATAACCCATGGGGTCGTAGATGGCTTCGCTCAGGGACTGTCCCACCCTGGTTGGTTGGATGAAGGGGCTGACCAGCATGTCGTAGGCAAGCTGGGGCGTGGTCCAGGCATAGGTGAAGGTGAGGTAGAGGCCAAGCTCGCCGAGGCGTTTCTGATCGTCCGGATGCACCACCTGCAGGTGGGCCAGGGTGTGGGGGATGCCGCTCTCCCCGTTGCTGGCGCGGGCCGCCTCCAGGGCATCGAGGGCCACCCGGGTGCTGCGATCGCCGATGCTGTGCATGTGGATGCCAAATCCTGCCCCATCCAGCGCAGTGACGTAGCGCGTCAGATCCGCCTCCTTGTAGTTGACGATGCCGTTGCTGCCCGCATCCTCGCTGTCCGCTGTGATGCTCACCTCGCCGCTGTCGGGATCCAGGGCCAGATGGGGATTGTGGTAGTTCTCCAGCATGCCGGCATTGGGCAGGAAGGGGGGGCTGGTGAAGGGATCCCCCTCCAGCACGCCGTCGAGGAAGATCTTGACCGCATCGGCCTTGATCAGGGGATTACCAGCGAAGGCGTCGCGTACCTGGTTCGCCTTGGCCAGGTGCCCGTCGATGTCCAGCTTGCCGCTGTAGTCATCCTGGTTGAAGCAGGTGGCGGCGGTGACGCGCATGTGCAGCAGATCCTGGTCCTGCATCTTGCGCAGCCGCTCCCGGATGAAGTCGTTGGCGCAGGCATCCTGCACTCCCGTGATGCCGCGGGACGCCATCAGCTCGGAGATGGCGGGGAGTATCTTGTCATACTGGGACTCCGCCTGTTCCCCCTCCGCGCTCAGCACCCCGGTGTCGGGGACTGCAATGGCGCTGCGGGCCGCGTCCCGGATCACGCCGGTTGCCAGATCCACATAGGGGATGAAGGCCTCGAACACACCGCCCGGGGCCAGGGTGGTGGCATTGAAGCCGACCACATTGCCGTCTTTGTCTGCGGCAAGCGCCAGCGCCTGTGAGTTGTAGCCGCCGGCATGGCCGTCGACCCCGGCCAGCATCACGGGGTTGTTCGGCGCCGCCGCATCCAGGGCCGCCAGCAGGGTGGCATGGGTGGCGGTGGGGGTGTTGCCGTCATAGGGCGACCACTGGTTGACCACCAGCCAGTCCCCGGGGGCCGGGGCGTAGCGGGGCAGGCACTCGCTGATCTTGGCCGCGAGCTGATCCAGGTTGACGCTCTGGCCGTCCAGATCGCACATGTCGAGCGCCACTGTGCCGAGCAGGTGGATGTGGTTGTCGTGCAGCCCTGGCAGCACCATCCTCCCTTGCAGATCCACCACCTGGGTCGCACTGTTCTTCAGGGTCTCGGCCCCCGCGCGGGAGCCCACGTAAGTGAACTTGCCGCCTTGCACCACCATGGCCTCGGCCTGGCTGCGTTGCCCATCCTGGGTGTGGATCTTGCCGTTGAGATAGAGGGTGTTGCCGGGCGGCGGCTCACTGCTGTCTTGCTGGCAGCCGAGCAGGCCACTCACCAGCAGGGCGATGGCGCCCAGCCTGAGACGGGGGTGTTTGCTATCCATAGCGCGCTCTCCTTGGGTTAATTGCAGTTTTTACTGCAGATATGAGCACCTATGGTTATTGCAGCTATTCTGAAAAATGCCAGTGATTACTGCACTTTTTTTGACTTGTGTTTACCTTGTCTCATCATGTAGTTATGACAACCAGTCGCCCCTTGGGGCGGAGACCGCATCGGGGGAAGAGAATGTCACAACAAGTGCTGCCGGCCGAATTGTGCATGCGGCGCCAACCCAGGCAACTGCGCAGCCAGGAGGTGGCGAGCCGCATCGAGCAGGCTACCCTGGCCCTGCTGCAGGAGCAGGGGTTTGCGGCCCTCAACACCAACGCCATCGCCGCCCGCGCCGGGGTGGGCATCAAGTCGCTCTACCACCTGTTTCCCAACAAGGAGGCCATCATCTGCCGGCTGGCCCTGGACTGGCTGGCGGCGGTGTGCGAGGCGCAGGAGGTCATCCGCGAGCAGGCTGACAGCTGGCCGCAGACCCTGCTGATGCTGGACGAGGCACTGGAGGCACTGGATGAGCGCTACGTCGGCTACGGGGCGCTGTGGCAGGCGATGGATCTCATTCCCGCCCTGCACGGGGTCGAGCAGGAGCACGAGGGGCGTCAGGTAGCCTTCTGGTCCGAGCGGCTGCGCCACTTTGGCTGCCGCTGGCCCGAGCCCGAGCTCACCACCCTGGTGCGCTACTTCTACCGCACCGCGGACGTGGCCAAGCAGTGCACCAAGGGGCAGGGGGAGGCGGGGGCGCAGCTGTGGCAACTGCATAGACGCTGGAGCGAGCAGCTGATGATGGCGGCCATCGAGGAGCCGGATCCGGCCCGGGTCTGGCAGTCGATGCCGGGACTGGCACCGGCTGGCCCAGTTCCGGCGAAGAGGGACGAATAAAGAGAGGGAGTGCCGGGCACTCCCTCTCTTGCATCTGGCATTGCGCCCAGCGGGCTAGCCGTAGCGGGCCAGGGTGAGCCCCTCGTCGCTGATGGCCGGAGCGCTGCCCGAGA
The DNA here is from genome assembly GCF_037811135.1 of Aeromonas rivipollensis. Classification (NCBI taxonomy): domain Bacteria; kingdom Pseudomonadati; phylum Pseudomonadota; class Gammaproteobacteria; order Aeromonadales; family Aeromonadaceae; genus Aeromonas; species Aeromonas rivipollensis. The sequence goes on from NZ_CP149130.1 coordinate 2,042,879, forward strand.
TGAGATCGCTCAGTAGTTGGCCCGAGCCTGCCGCCATGGTCCAGCCCAGGGTGCCGTGGCCTGTGTTAAGCCAGAGCCCGGGGATGGGGCTTGGCCCCACCAGGGGCGTGCCGTCCGGGGTCATGGGGCGCAGCCCGGTCCAGAAGCTGGCCTGCTCCAGATCCCCCCCCTGGGGGAAGAGATCCCTCACCACCATGGCCAGGGTATCGTGGCGCCTCGGGTTGAGCGCCAGGTTGAAGCCCGACAGCTCGGCCATGCCCCCCACCCGGATCCGCTCGTCGAAGCGGGTGATGGCGACCTTGTAGGTTTCATCCAGCACAGTGCTGCGCGGGGCGCCATCGGCGTCCGTCATCGGCAGGGTGAGGGAGTAACCCTTGACCGGGTAGACGGGGAGTTCAATCCCGAGGGGGCGCAAGAAGCCGGTGCCATAGCTGCCGAGGGCACAGACGATGGCGTCGGCCTTGAAGCGCTGCTCGCCGGCACGCACCGCCACGGCGCGCCCCTGGGCGAGCTCGACCTCGTCGATAGCGCAGTTGAAGACAAAGTTCACCCCGAGCCGCCGTGCCTCGTCAGCCAGGGCCTGGGTGAAGCGGAAGCAGTCACCCGTCTCGTCTCCCGGCAGGCGCAGGCCGCCCACCACCTTGCCGCGCACCCTTGCCAGGGCGGGCTCGACCTCCTCGCAGCCGTCGGCATCGAGGGACTGGTAGGGGACGCCGTACTCTTCCAGCACTTCGATGTCGCGCTGGCTGGCATCGCGCTGGGCCTGGCTTCGGAACAGTTGCAGGGTGCCGAGCTGGCGCCCCTCGTAGTCCAACGCCAGCTCATCGCGCAACAGCTTCATGCAGTCGCGGCTATATTCAGCCAGTCGCACCATGCGCCCCTTGTTGACCGCATAGGCTGCCGGGGTGCAGTTGGCGAACATCTTCAGCATCCAGCGCAGCTGGAAGGGATCCGAGGTGGGGCGCACCGTGAAGGGGGCGTGTTTTTGCAGCAGCCATTTGGCGGCCTTGAGGGGAATGCCGGGGGCAGCCCAGGGGGAGGCATAACCCGGGGAGATCTGACCCGCATTGGCATGGCTGGTTTCAAGGGCCACCCCGTCGCGCCGCTCCAGCAGGGTCACCTTGTGACCGGCTTTGGCCAGATACCAGGCGCTGGTCACACCGACCACGCCACCACCGAGTACCACTATGTCCATCTTGTCTCTCCTTGACTGGGGCCTCCACCTTAATCAGCCGCCACAGGATATTCAACTGGTGTCGTTATCATTGGTGATTATCACCATTCACATTTTGTTAACTGGCTCTCAATGTTGTCATTTGCTCGCTTTCTGGCATGAAATCCGGTCGATTCAGAGTCGTTCCAGGTGGAGCAGATGGTGCTCCGCCGTCGCCAGGATTGCCTGTTGCCGGGAGGTTGGCTGACCATCCCAGTTGGCATAGGGCAGGGCGAGGCGAGGGTTGCGGCCAAGTTTGTCCCGGTTACGCCAGAGAAAGTGCCAGTAGAGGCTGTTAAAGGGGCAACTGTCCGGCCCGCTGCGCTCCTTCACCTCGTAGTGGCACCCCTTGCAGTAGTGACCCATCCGCTCCAGGTAGGCGCCGCTGCTGGCGTAGGGCTTGCTGCCCATCAGGCCGCCATCGGCAAACTGGCTCATGCCGCGGGTGTTGGGCAGCTCCACCCACTCGATGGCATCCACATAGATGCCGAGATACCAGGCATCCACCTCATCCGGATGGATCCCCGCCAACAGGGCAAAGTTGCCGGTCACCATCAGCCGCTGGATATGGTGGGCATAGGCGTGATCAAGGGACTGCTGGATCGCGTGGCGCACGCAGGCCATCCGGGTCTGCCCGCTCCAGAAGAAACCGGGCAGGGGGCGCTCGGCCCCCAGGGCATTGACGCGACCATAGTCCGGCATCTTTTCCCAGTAGAGGGCGCGGACAAACTCGCGCCAGCCGAGGATCTGGCGAATGAAGCCCTCCACCTGTGCCAGGGTGATGGTGGCCTGATTGGCCTGCCAGTGGGATTGCGCGGCGCGGATCACCTCGAGGGGATGGAGCATCTTGCTGTTCATCGAAAACGACAGGCGGCTGTGGAACAGGCTCCAGCCCCGCTCGCTCAGGGCGTCCTGATAGCGGCCGAAGTGGGGCAGGCAGTGCACCAGAAAGTGCTCGAGCAGCGCGCGGCTCTGGCGCCGGGAGACGGGCCAGGGCAGGGCGCTGGCATCCGCAGTGCCAATGGTGCTGACGCCGTGGCGGGTCAGCATGGCATCGATGTCGCTCACCTCGTTGGCAAAGGTGAGGGGCGCCGGAATGGGCTGGCGCTCCGGCAGTCTGGCGCGGTTCTCGTGATCGAAGTTCCAGCGCCCGCCAAGGGGCTGGTCGCGCTCATCGAGCAGCACCCTGTACTGCTTTCGCAGGGCGCGGTAGAAGAACTCCATCCGGCTGTGGGGATAGCGCCGCCAGCCATCCCGGGGGGTGAGAAAATGCTCGCTGTCCACTTCGCGGGCCGGGATGGCAAGACCTGCGGCCCACTGGGTAAGCTGGCTGGCAAGGCGCCACTCGTCCGGGCTCTGCCAGGCAAAGCGCTCGGCTTGATGGTGGGCGATCTGGGCCGCCAGCAAGCTGGGCAAATCGGGCCAGGGGGCGCTCTCATCGAGAGTCAGGTAGCAGACCCGGTGGCCCGCCTGGGTGAGGGCGGCGGCGAAGGCGCGCATGGCGGCAAAGAAGGCGAGCACCTTCTGGCGATGGTGGCGGCAGTAGTCCGTCTCCTGGCGCAGCTCCGCCATCAGGTAGCAGACCGCGGGATCCGGCGTGCGAAACCAGCTGTGACCGGCGTTCAGTTGGTCTCCTAGGATGAGGCGCAGCTCCATCAGGAGTGCTCCTTATGACGGCGGCAGCGTTCGCTGCAGTAGCGCACTTCGGGCCAGCAGCGGGCCCACTTGCGCCGCCAGGCAAAAGGACGCAGGCAGACAGGGCAGACTTTCTCGGGTAGATGGGGTTTGAGGTGCATGTTCCGCCTCGTTCACTGGGTTGACCGATCTCTGCCTGCATAACGAAGCGCAACCAGGATGGGATCACAGTGGGACGGGAAAGGGGTCGTTCCGGCTTGCGAGGGGAGAGGCGCAATGAGAAGGCCCCGCGCCTGTCGGTGCGGGGCCTTCTGTGACCGTTACTGGTTGCTGAACAGCTTGGCGCGGGGCGTGGACTGGGCGGTCAGGGTCATGCGGCCCGAGGTCTCCAGCCAGGTTCTGATCTTCTTGGCGTCGGCCACCCGCTCATCCGTGGTAGTGGCGTGAAGCAGCACCATGACCACGGGTTCATTGTTGACCCTGGTGTCCATCACCAGGCAGCGACCCGCCTCGCGGATGTAGCCGGTCTTGGAGACCATGATGGGCCAGCTCCCTTCCCGCACCAGGCGGTTGGAGTTGTGGTACTGCATCTGGCGTTTGCCGTTGCGCACCAGTCTGTGCTCTGTGGTGGAGTACTGGCGGATCAACGGGTAGCTGGAGGCGGTGGCCACCAGCTTGGCGAGATCGTGGGCGCTGGAGACGTTGCGCGGGTTGAGGCCTGTGCTGTCGGCGAAATGGGTGCTCCACATGCCGAGCATGCGGGCCTTGGCGTTCATCGCCTCGATGAAGGCGCGGCGACCGCCTGGGTAGTGTCTCGCCAGGGCCGAGGCGGCCCGGTTTTCCGATGACATCAGGGCGATGTGCAGCATGTCGGCGCGGCTGAGGCGGGAGCCAATGGCCAGACGGGAACCTGTGCCCTTGATCCTGTCCACATCGTCCATGGTGACGGTGAGCATCTCGTTGAGGCGCTGGTTGCCATCCAGCACCACCAGCGCCGTCATCAGCTTGGTGATGGAGGCGATTGCCATCACCCTATTGGCGTTGCGTTCAGCCAGGATCTCCCCGGTTCTGGGGTTGGCGACCACGAAGGCATCGGATCCCAGGGCGAGATTGGTGCGCGGTGCCATCAGGCTGTTGGTGGAGGAGGAGGTCGCAGAAAAGGGGTTGGCATGGGCGCTTTCCATGCTGGCGGGAAGGAGGAAGGCGCCGAGCAGCAGGGGAAGAAAAGGACGAAGGTTCATGGTTTGGCTCTACTACGACTGACAGGGACATTTGGCTAAGTTATATGACGGTAATTGACGCTTCACAACGTCTGACGGCCCGATATTTCCATTTTATGGGATGGCTCACCTTGAAATAGCCGAATTCACGGCTATGGCGCCCTCTTGCAGGATTCATAATGAGCCATGCATGGCGCGCACACTGGCCGGGTTCGGCCCGTCATGGGGCGCACTATATGCCCTTTCTGACCAATCATTGCTACTCTTTTTGCGCCTTCCGGGACGGCATTGGGTCGAACACGCCATTAATCCTCTTTGTGTCGGGAAGAAAGGCGCCGGCAGGGGCTGCGAGGGGGATGTCAGCCGACCCGGATCAGCGTAGCGCCACCCTCATCAGCGGCGAGGGGCGGTGCGCCACAAAATGGTGCCAGACATGGTCATAGAGCGCCTGCTGCCCGGGAAAGCTCACCAGCGCCTTGGCCTCGCTGAGCGAACACCAGCGGTACTCGGTGTGCTCATGGTTGAGGGTCACAGCCTGATGGGGCGGGCAATAGACCACGAACACAGGCACCACCATCACGGTATTGGTGGCCGCGTCGTAAAACTGCTCCAGGTACTGGCCGTTATAGAGCTCGCTCACCAGAATGCCCGTCTCCTCGCGAAACTCGCGCACTATGGTCTGCCAGCCGGTTTCACCCGCCTCGACCGTGCCCGCCACATGGCACCAGAAGCCACCCTTGACCCTGTTCATCAGCAGCATTTTTATCTGGTCATCGATGTTCGATAGCGCCACCCCGGCAACGGCGTGGCAGCAAATGGGGATCATGCCTGTACCCTGTCGTCATGAAATCACGGTTTGCATTATGGGGTTGTTCGGCGCCCCTTGTCCCCTTTTTTGCGTCCCGCCCTGTCCCCCGTTAGCCCCCCATGATGCGGGCTGTCTGGATGGCCTCGATCAGCGCGGCCCGGTTGATGCGGGGGCGCTCGCTATCGAGCAGTTGTTGCCACAGGGTGATGGCCTGGCGGTAGCGACCGTGCAGGAAGTGATCGGAGGCGAGCAGCATCAGGGCGCTTACTTCCCCCTTGTCCTGCTTGAGGGCGTCATCGAGCAGGCGTTGCGACTGTGGAGTGAGTCGCTGGCCCGCCTGGTAGTAGAGCACCGTTGCCTGAGCGGCCAGGGTGGCAGCGCTGGCGCCTCCTTCCTGCAGGGCGAGACGCTGGTAGGCGAGCAGGGCGTTGTCGTACTCGTCCCGATACAGATACAACTGGCCGAGCTCGGCCCAGGCCTCGAGGTCGGCGGGGCTGCGCTGCAGCCGCTGGTGCAGGGCGCCGAGCGTCTGGTCCTGCAGATCCCGTGGGCTCAACCCGGCCAGCGGGTCGGGACGGGATTGATAGGCCTGCCAGGCCTGATAACGACCGCTGCTGGCATAACAGGCGGCAACGGCGCCTATCGCCACTATCCCGAGCAGCAGCAGGACGCGGGTATGCTGCCTGTTGCTGCCGGAGGCCTGGGTCAGCCGCTCGCGCAGGGCCAGCTCGGCGACAGGCGTGGCACTGGCAAGGTGGGCGGCGGTCAGCTCCCGATAGAGGGGATCATGGGGGGAGAGGCCTGCCAGCTCCCTTGTCATGATGAGGCGATTCAATGTGCTGCGGGTATCTCTCTCACGCAGGTTGATACTGCCATCGGGGAGGATGGCCTGCTCCCCCCTGTTCTTCAGGCGGCGACGAAGGCGCTTGAGCGCCAGCCCCAGCAGCAGGACGGGTCCTCCCCACAGCAGCGCAGTGCTGCCCTTGAAGGGGGGATCGTAGCGCACGAAGTCGCCGAAGCGCTCCGTCATGCGGGCGATCACCTGCTCGTCGCTCTGCCCTTCATCGACCCAGCGGTAGACCTCGAGCCGCAGATCCCGGGCTATGGGGGAGTTGGACTCCACCAGGTTCTGGTTCTGGCACTGGGGGCAGCGCAGGGCACGGGCGAGATCCTGAGCGCGGCTCTGTCTCTCCGGGTGCTGGAATTGATAGGTATCGACGCCGCTGGCCGTGGCCGCCGGGCTCAGTGCGATGATCAGCGTGATGGTCATCAGCAGCGGGTTGATGAGGGGGCGGATCTTCATGGCTGCCCCTCCGTCTGTGGGGTGGTCAGGGTACGAGCCCTGGCAAGCAGGGGGGCAAACTGGCGCTGCCAGATCTCCTTGGTGAGCTCCCCCGTGTGGCGGCTAAGCAGGGTGCCGTCGGCGGCAAAGAGATAGGTCTCCGGCGTGCCGTAGACGCCGAGCTCCAGCGCCAGCTTGCCGTCCGGGTCCGCCAGCACGGCGCGATAGGGGTTGCCCGCCTGTGTCAGCCAGGCGCGGGCGGCGTCACCCTTGTCTCTGTAGTTGAGACCGTAGAGGGGCACTGTGCCCGCCAGCTCGGCCAGCAGCGGATGCTCGGCGCGGCAGCTCGGACACCAGCTGGCCCAGACGTTGAGCACAAAGGGCTCTCCCTTGAGGCTGGCGGTCTGGATTGAGCTCCCATCCAGCAGGTTTTCGCTCTGCCAGGCCGGCAGAGGGCGCCCCTGGGTCGCCTCGTCCCGGCGGTAAGGATCGTTGCCAAGGCCGAGCCAGAGCAGACCCCCCAGGCCCAGGGTGACTATCAGGGGGAGGAAGAGGCGCAGGCGCGGGCTCATGGTGCCTCCTGTTCGCGCAGGGGCTGCGGGCTTTTGGCTGGACGGGATGCCAGCAACGGCTTGCGCCCCAGCAAACGCAAGGCGCCACCCGCCATCATCAAGATGCCGCCGAGCCAGATCCAGCGCACCAGCGGCTTGTGATGCAGCCGCATGGCATAGGCATCAGGCCCCATCTTCTCGCCGAGCACCACGTAGAGATCGCCAAACAGCCCCCCCTGGATGCCGGGTTCGTTCATGTTCATGGTGCGCACGCTGTAGTGGCGCCGCTCCGGGGCCAGCCTGGCCACCTCCCGGCCATCCTTGTGCACGCTGACAGTGATGCGCTCGGCCGTGTAGTTGGGGCCGAGCCGGGGCTCGCTTCCCTCGTAACGAAATTCATGGGCGCCGAGCCGATAGGGCGTATCCGGACTGAGCACTGTGCCCCCCTCCTGGCTATGGTGGCTCACCTGCGCTATGCCGAGGGCACAGACCGCTACCCCGAGGTGGGCCAGCAGGCTTCCGAGCCGGTTGGCACTCAGATCGCGGGTATTGAATGAGACATTGAGCAGCAGGCTCGCGATGAGCCAGAGGCTCACCATATTGGCGAGGATGCCGCTCCAGCCCAGAGTTCCCTGTTCGCGATAGCCGAGGCTGAGCAGGCCGCCCCCCAGCAGGCCGAGCAGGGGCGGCAGCAGCACCCGCAGGCGGGAGGATGCCATCAGCCCCTGCCAGCGCAGACGCGGGATCTGGGTCATTAGCGCCATCAGTACCAGTGCCAGCGGCACGAAAACAGCGTTGAAATAGGGGGCGCCCACCGAGAGCGACCCCAGATGCAGCGACTGGAACACCATGGGGTAGAAGGTGCCGAGCAGCACGCTGGCGCAGGCCACGCAGAGCAGCAGTATGGTGGCGCCCAGCAGCCCCTCCTTTGACCAGAAGCCGAAGCGGGCGTAGGGGGTACGGGTATCGGCCCGCAGGGCAAACAGGGTGAGTGCCGTGGTCAATAACAGGCCGAGCAGCAGCAAGAGGGTGAGGCCGCGGCTGGGATCCACCGCGAAGGCGTGCACCGAGGTGAGCACCCCGGAGCGCACCACAAAGGTGCCGAGCAGGCTCAGCGAGAAGGTGAAGATGGAGAGCAGCAAGACGCCGTGGCCGTAGGCCCCACGTTTCTCGCAGACCACGAGGGCATGCAGCAGGGCTGTGCCGAGCAGCCAGGGCAGCAGGGAGGCATTTTCCACCGGATCCCAGAACCACCAGCCACCCCAGCCGAGCTCGTAATAGGCCCACCAGGAGCCCAGTACGATGCCGGCGGTGAGAAACACCCAGGAGCCGAGCGCCCAGGGGCGGCTCCAGTGGGCCAGGGCGCCATCGAGCCGGCCCGAGTGCAGCGCCGCCATGGCGAAGGCGAAGTTGACCGCAAAGCCGACGTAACCGAGATAGAGCAGGGGAGGGTGAATGATGAGGCCGATATCCTGCAGCATGGGATTGAGATCGCGTCCCTCAAGAGGCCCCGGGAATGCGCGATCGAAGGGGCTGGAGAAGGCGAGGGTATAGAGGGCAAAGAGCCCGACGATCAGCCCCATGATGGCCAGCACCCGGGCGCGGATCAGCGGATCGACCCGTTTCGAGCAGAGTGCGACCAGCGCCCCCCAGAGGGCCAGCGCAAAGACGAAGAACAGCATGGAGCCCTCGTGGCCGCCCCACACGGCCGCCAGCTTGAAGCCCATGGGCAGGGCACTGTTGGCGTGTTGGGCCACATAGACCAGGGTGAAGTCATCGAGCCCGAAGCAACTGGCGAGCAGCATCAGGGCAGCGCCCAGCAGTATGGCATTGCTCAGCGCCAGTGGCTTGGCGCAGCCCAGCAGGGTCGGGGAGGCGAGCCGCAGCCCCAGCCAGGGCAGGGCGCCTTGCAGCAGGGAGAGCGCCGTTGCCAGCAGCAGTGAGAGATAGCCGAGCTCCGCCAGCACACAACCTCCAGTCAATCATTCGTCTATGTTATGCCGCAGCGTCTGCACAGTACCGGCGCTGGGGGATAACATCCACCGACTCGACAACAACAAGCGCCAGCCCCCCGAGGGCGGCTGGCGCTGATGATCATACCTTTAAACAACCGTCATCTGACCGGCATACGAGGATGATGCAGCATCAGACAGCAGCATATCCATCAGGGTCATGCTGCAAGCCGAGGTCGTATGGTCGCTTTTGCTACAAATCATGCATTTCCCCTTATACCACCGTCATTTGACCGGCATAGAGCACGAAGTAACGCAGCAGCAGTATCCCCACCAGGGTCAGGCTGCACACCAGCACCAGGTGGCCGTTTCGCTCCCGCAGCGCGGCCGGAGCCAGCAGGGAGAGCAACTGGGGCAGCAGCATACCGATGCCCACCACCCCGACCCAGAATACCTGGGCCCAGAAGCCGCTGCCGATGGCGGCCCACATGGCTACCTCCTTCTGGCCGCCACCAAAATAGAGACCGGTAAAGAAGCAGACCAGCAGCAGCACCTCCACCGCCAGCACCGGCCGCTCGAAGCGATGCACAAAGCTCACGCCCGGGCTGTGGTGGTGCTCCTTGAACAGGGTCACCGCCAGCAAGATGGTGGAGGCTATCCCTGAGCTGATGCCGGAGACCAGGAAGAGCACAGGCAGCACAGGGTTGTTCAAGAGCGGATAGGTCTTGAGCGCCGACAGCAGAAAGCCAGTGTAGGCCCCCAGCAGCACGGCGAGCAGCAGCAACAGCGGCGCCAGCAGCCGCTCGAAGCGTGCCAGCAGGGCGATCAGCCCATCCACAAAGGCGAACTTCTCTTTCAGGAACCGGCTGCGAAGGGTCTCGATCTCGGTGCGAAATACCACCGCCAGCCAGGCAAACAGCACCGCCATATAGAGCTGGAACAGCATGACTCCCATCGACATCACTGAGTCGAACTGGTAGTGGAACATCAGCTTCCAGAAGGTCCAGGGGCGGGCCAGGTGGAAGATAAGGATCAGTAACCCCAGAACCACGCTCACCGGCGCCAGAATGGCGGTCGCCTTGATGATGCCGCTCTCGCTGCCGGCCCCCTTGCGGCGCAGCAGCACCGAGAGGCTGGTGGCCCCGGCGGAGATGCCGAGCAGAAAGAGATAGATAGCGATGGGCCAGTCCCAAACGAGGGAAGGGAAGTGAAATGCGTCATGCCACATGATCCATTCCTCCCTCTGTTACTGCGGTAGATGGCGATGGGGCAAATCCCCAGACAAGGGAAGGGAAGTGAAATGCGTCATACCACATGGTCATTCCCTCCATGGGTTATTGCCGTGGTAGATGGCGATGGGGCAAATCCCCAGACAAGAGAAGGGAAGTGAAATGCCGCTTGCATGGTCATGACGTTATCTCCCCTTTGGGCACGCGGTACATCTTGGGCGAGGTGCCGAGCGCCTGCTTGTAGCGATAGGTGGTCTCCTTCACCAGCCGTTTGGCGATGGGGCTGTCCGGGTCATCCAGATTGCCGAACACCAGCGCCCTGGTGGGGCAGGAGGCCACGCAGGCCGGCTCCTTGCCCGCCGCCAGGTTGGTCTTGCGGCAAAAGTCGCACTTGTCGGCAACCTTGGTCACAGGGTTGATAAAGCGCACCTGATAGGGGCAGGCGGCCAGACAGTACATGCAGCCGACGCAGAGATCCGGGTTGACGTCGACGATGCCATCCTCCTTGCGGATATGGGAGGCACCGGTCGGGCAGACGTGCACGCAGGGTGCGTTGTCACAGTGCTGGCAGGACTTGCGAAAGAAGTGGTACTCGGCATCGGGGAAGGTGCCGATGGGGCCGGAGCGGATGATCTCGAGGCGCGAGACCCCCTCTGGCACCTGATTCACCTCCCGGCAGGCATCCATGCAGGCGGTACAGCCGATGCAGGCCGTCTCGTCGTGGATCATGCCATAGCGCACCCCGTCTATGGTCTGGCTGTGGGCGAGGGTAGTGGCAAGGGAGCGGGTCGGCCCCGTCATCATGATGAGGGCCCCCGCGCTCATCCCCGCCATGAAGTGACGACGAGAGCAGCTCATTGTGCCTCCTTGCCCGCATTGACCTGCAGGCCGGCCGCCTTGGCTTGATGCTGCTTGCTGTGGCAATCGACGCAGAGCTTGATGCGGGATTTTTCGGCTATCCCCACCATGGGCTCCTTGGCCGGGTGCAGCGCGTGACAGCTGGTGCAGCTGAGCTTGGTGGCGTGCACGTCGTGGGCCCAGAGCGCCTCGCGCAGGGGTTTGGGCTCGTGGCAGCTCATGCAGACCCCGTTCTGCTCGGTGATGGGGTAAGTCCCGGTGCTCTGCTCCTCTGCCAGGGCGCTTTGCTTCTCATTGAAGCTGTCGCTAAAGCGCATCACGTCCTTGACCCCTTCCCTGTGCTGGGGGGAGGGCTGGCCGTGGCAGTTGGTGCAGGTGACAGGTGCCAGGTTGTTGGGATTGGTCGCCTGACCATGCTTGCCGTGCATCCCCTCGGTCTGCTCCTTGTGGCAGTCGGTGCAGGCCTTGTCGGGGCTGCGCAAGAACGCCACCTCATGTTTCGCGGGCAGGGCTGCGGGGGCGCTCGTCGCATCGGCGGCCTGGCCCTGCAGGCTGGTCAGCAGCATGGCTGCCATCAGCATCAGTCGTAAGAAATCCATCGTTAAATCACCCATAGGAAGCCTCCATCCGATTGCGGGCCCGACTCGGCGGGCCCGCAAATCTCGTTACTGTGCGAGCCGTCCGGCCGCTTTGGCCTCGGCATCCCAGGCGGGGACAGTGGTCTTGAGGAACTGGGCCTTGTCGCTGTTCATCTGCTTCATGTCCATGCCAAGAGCGGCCTGGGCCTTCTCTTTGCTGGAGATGTCAGGAATGGCGATCTCGTGGCTGATCCCCTTGGCGGCCAGCAGGCGTGCCAGCTTGGTGCGGGCGTCTGCTGCCTTGTCCAGGGCGGTTCCCAGCATGCGCAGCGCAACTTCAGGGGCGTGCATCTGCACCCCGTGGGAGGCGATGGAGAAGTCCCAGCGCCATTGGGCGTGACGGATGTCCTGCAGAATGTCCTTCATCTCGGCCTCGGTGGCGCCGGCATCCCAGGCGGCCTTGGCCTCGAAGTGGGCGTGCACCAGTTGCTTCTCGACTTTGAGCTTGATTTCGGTGACGGCGTCCTTGCGCTGCTTGACCACCCCTTGCAGCATCTCTTTGCTCTGGGTGTGGCAGTTGCGGCAGGTCTGATCGAAGCGATCGAAGGGGTTGCCTACCTTGTGATCGGTGTAGACCTTGCCCTGTTCGTTTTGCACCTTGGGCATGTGGCAGTCGACGCAGGCGACGTTGTTCTGGCCGTGAATGCCGGCGCGCCAGGTCTCGTACTCGGGGTGCTGGGCTTTGAGCATGGGGGTCTTGGAGAGGGCGTGGGTCCAGTCGGCGAAACCGATCTCGTCGTAGTAGTCTTCCATCTGCTCGACGGTGGTGCCCTTGTCCCAGGGGAATTTCACCGCCTTGGTGGGGCCGCTGAAGTAGTACTCCACGTGGCACTGGCCGCACACCTGGGACTGCTGATCAAAGCGCCCCTGCTCCTTGAACGGCTTGCCGATGGCGGTCATGGCCCGGTCGGCATAGGGACGGGAGAGGTGCAGGGCGGGTTTCCCCTCCTTGAACTCCTTGGAGGCGGTGTCGTGGCAGTCGGCGCAGCCGATGGTGTTGACGATCTCGGGCCCGCCTTTTGCCCACATCCCCTTGAAGTAGCCATCTTCACCTTTTTCATCGATGACGCGGGCCACGTCCGGGCCTTTGCAGCTCCAGCAGGCCATGGGCAGGGGGCCATCCTCGGCGGTCTTGGGGGCGCCGGTGCGCAGAGTCTCCCGCACGTCCGTCAGGGCATAGAAGTGGCCGCGGGGCTTGTTGTAATCCTTGGAGAAGGGGTAGCCGGCCCAGAGCACCACCATCTGCGGATCGTCCGCCAGGGCGTCGGTGCGCTCCCGGCTCTCGCTGGTGTTTTTCCAACTGCTGAACTGATCGGCGTGATCCTTGGCGAACAGTTCGCTGCGCGCCTCTATCTTGCCCTCGGGGGCGGCCTCCTTTGCCTGTGCCAGCATGCTGGTGCCCAGCAGGGCAGTCAGCAGCAGTGCGGCCAGACCCGGCCGAAATGGCTTGTTATGTGAACCCACGGTCATCACTCCCAGATAAAATGTCCATGCCGAGCCTGACCGTTCCATCTTGGTGCGTGGACATCTGTGCCCATGGTCGATGGGCATGGCAGGCCGATTAATTGTTATGACTGCATAGAAAATGATTTTTATGCATTTGCTCGTGGAGATAATACCAAATGGGTAAAATGGATAATCATTTATCCCTGTGGGAGTTGCGCTAGATCAATTGGCATGGGGGGCTAATGCAAAAAGTGAGATCCAGGTTGAATTATTGAGCCCAATCGGGTGGTTACCCTCATCACCTCCCCATGATGATGCGCTGAAGCTGGGCGGCGTTTCGGGGAAGCAGGGGAGTGCCAAAAGGTGGAAGAGCAGGGGAATGGCTTCTGCGACCTGGGGTGCTGTCAAGTATGGGTGAATATTTATTCTTAATTTCTGCTGGGGACGGGGGCCTTGCCTTCCCCTGGTGAAATAGTGGGGAAGCCTGGCCGGATGCGGCCAGGTCAGAAGTTGTCGTATGGATGGGTACCAAGAGAGCCATGTTTTTCATCTGAGGCGCGAAAAAGGGTATCTATCCTGAGATATCCCGTGAATGGCAGCACTTTATTGAATTTAATCGTAAGGTTTGCGGCATTTACTTTCGATATTTTCGAAAATGGCGAAGGGATCTGTGCCCGTGGAGGCGGTAAAATGGCCGCCTGTCACGGTGACGTCCTATACCCTTGTGGGTCTGGGCTGTCTGTGTTTACCCGTTGGAGGATGTATGGCTGAGCTGCGAATAGAGAAACCGACTCTTGTTACCCAGGTGGAGGGCACAGTGCTTGTGATGGATGCCGATGGCTCCTTGCACCGCGCCACTCTGGGGATGCAGCTGCTGCCGGGAATGCGCCTGCTCACCGAAGGGGACGGGCGCTTCGAGCTGGCCGATCCCGCGAAGACCCCGGACGCCGACCAGCCCGAGCTGGCGCAGACAGAACCGAACCTGGCCATGGATCCCGAGCTGGCCAGCCTGCAGGAGGCCATCCGTCAGGGGGCCGACCCGACCGAGCTGTTCGAGGAGACCGCGGCCGGTAACGCGGCAGCCGCCACGGGTGGCGGTGTGGTCGGCTCCAGCGCCGGCGGCTTCGTGGTGGTGGATCTCAACAGCGAATATACCCTGGCGGAGTCGGGCTTTGACACCGATCATCAGGGCGCCCAGCCAGGGGACGAGCTGCTCTATTCGGAAGATCAGGATCTCCTGGCGGCCATCACCATCACCGAGCCCCAGACCGACGACAACATCATCAACGCCGACGAGGCGACCGGCGTCATCATTCGCGGTTTTGTCGAGGATGTGGAGGTCGGCCAGACCGTCACCGTTACCCTGATAGACCAGGACGGCAATCGCCTGACCACAACCACTGTGGTGCTGCCCGGCTTCGTCTGGGAGGCGAACTTCGGCGACGTCACCGGCAAGCTGGTGGACGGCCCCCTGACCATACAGGCGGATACCCAGGATGCGGCCGGCAACCGGGCCAGCGACACCGGTCAGACCCTGCTCGACACCATCACCACCATCACCCTGGATCTGACCGACGAGAGCGACACAGGTGCCAGCCAGGTGGACGATCTGACCCGCGACACCACGCCGCTCCTGCAAGGCAAGGGAGAGCCCGGTGCCACCGTCACCCTGAGCCTCGGCGGGGAGGTTCTGACCGTGCTCACCGTGGATGGCAACGGCAACTGGCAATACCAGATCCCCACTACCCTGGCCGATGGCGCCTATGATTTTCGCGTCGATTCCGTGGACATCGCCGGCAACAGAGCCAGCGACACCCTGACCGTCACCGTCGACACCCGTGCCGCCATCGACATCGACGATCTCGACACCCAGAGCCTGCTGGGCCAGGGCAATGTCACCCTGAGCGGCAGCACCACCGAGGTGGAGGCGGGCCAGCGCGTTACCATCACCCTCATCGGCCAGAACGGCCAGACCCTCTACAGCGGCTCCGCCCTGGTGGGGAGCGATGGTCGCTGGCAGCTCAATGGCCTGGATCTCTCCGGCATTCAAGGCCCCTTCGAGGTGCGCGCCGAGGTGACGGATCTGGCCGGGAACCGGGTGATCGATGGCGCCCCCCTCATCGGCCAGAGCGATACCCTGACCCTGTCCGAGGCGGATCTGGCCAAGGGCCCGGTGAGCGCCACCGGCTCCCTGCACACGGGGGCGGGCCTGGATGGCAACCTGCAGGTGGGCTTCGGCGCCGATCAGAGCGCCCTCGAGCAGCTCGGCCTCACCAGCCAGGGCGCTGCCCTCAGCTACCAGATAAACGGCCAGACCCTGACCGCGAGCGCGGGGGGGGTCACCGTCTTCACCCTGACCCTGACCAATGACGGCAGCTATCGCATCCTCTGGCAACAGAGTCTGGATCACGGCCAGGACAGCCAGAGCCTGCCTTTCTCCCTCGAATACCGCGACAGCGACGGGGATCTGGTGAGTGCCAATCTCACCGTCAAGCTGGTGGACAGTACGCCGCCGGACTTCACCATAGCCCCCATCTCGCTCACGGAGGATGGCTTCACCCAGCAGGGCGCCGTGGTGGGTCAGAGCGAGTTCGTGGTCGGCCACCAGGCCGATCCCCTGCTGGCAGACTCCCTTGCCTTTGCCGATCAGGCCGCGACGCTCACCCGCCTGAGCGGCAGCGGGCTCAGCAGTGACGGCCATGTGCTCAGCTTCGAGTTCAGCGGCGATCGCCTGCTGACCGGCTATTACCAGGATGCCAACGGCAACCGGATCGAGGTGCTGAAAGCCGAACTCGACGCCAGCCAGTCGGGCAGCGACGTCAAGGGCAAGGTCACCGTCTCCCTCAATGGCCCCCTGGATCACCAGGGCAGCGACAAGCTCTCTCTGGGGCTCTCCATCTCTGCCAAGGAGATAGACGGTGACGAGACCCGCGCCGATCTCCAGGTCGCCATCAATGACGGCATGGATCCCAGCCTTGGCATCGACACTGGCATCAGCCTGCAGGAAGGGGCCGCCGGTCAGACCCTGGATGGCCAGCTGCCGGTCAATGTGGGCAGTGACCGCCTGGTGTCCCTGAACTTCGAGGCAAGCCAGCCCGCCCTGGATGGTCTCACCAGTGGCGGCAAGCCGACCAGCTATCAGGTCAATGGCAATCAGATCACCCTGCTGGATGCGGGCGGCAAGACGGTGCTGACCGTGACCCTGGACCTGGACGGCAAGTACCATGTGAAGCTCGATGGTGTGCTGGATCAACCTGTCAACAACAACAGCGTCAACCTGGGGCTGCAGGTGCAGGGCACCGACTTTGACGGCGACCAGAGCAACCTCGGTACCCTCAACATCCAGATCACCGACGGCGTCTTGCCCCAGGTCGACCCCGTCACCCTGACCCTGGTGGAGGACAGCGACTGGAGCGCGGCCCAGACCCTGTCCGGTGATCTGAACATCACCGCCGGCAGCGATCCCCTTGCCAGCATCAGCTTCGATGCCAGCCAGCCGGGCCTGCATGGGCTCACCAGCGGTGGGCAGCCGGTCGTCATCAGCATCAGCGGCAACAGCATCAGCGGCGCCGTCAACGGCCAGAACGTCTTCACCTTGACGCTGGATCAGCAGGGTCACTACGTCTTCACCCTGAACCAGCCGCTGGATCAAGGCAGTGTGGATAGCTTGATCAAGGCGGGCTTTACTCTCACCGACAGTGATGGGGACACCGTTTCTTCTTCCTTGAGCATCGCCATCGGCGATGGGGCCAACCCGGTGATCAGCGCCGTGACCGGCACCAGCCTGACCGAGGCCAACCAGGGCGACGGCGCCGTGGTGGGCAATATGAGCTTCACCGTGAACCACGGTGCTGATGCCTTGGCCCCCGACAGTCTCAGGTTCGATATCAACGCCATCCAGCAGAGCCTGGACGGCAAATACAGCAGCCACGGCAGCCCTGTCACCTTCACCCTGGATGCCAACGGGGAGCTGGTGGGGACCAGCGCCGATGGCCGCGAGGTGCTGCGCGCCGAGCTGGATCTCGTGGACAACAACGGTAACTGGAGCGTCACCACCAGGGTGACCTTGAGCGGCGAGCTGGATCACCAGGGCAGCGAGTCCCTCGACCTGCCCCTGGCCATCACCCTCACGGACAAGGACGGGGACAGGGTCTCCACCCAGTTGCCGCTGACCATCAAGGACGGCAATGCGCCGGGCTTCGTGGCGGGCAGCGGGGTGAGCCTGGACGAGGGTAACCTCGATGGCAGCAGCCCCCTGACCGGCACAGGTCACTTCACCGTGGACGCAGGCTCGGATCGGGTGAGCGAGGTATCGTTCGCCGATATCGCGGAGCAGCCGGCCCTGACCGCCCTGGGCCAGAGCGTGAAATACGAACTGGTGGATGGCGATGCCAGCATCCCGGGCAACCAGATCCTCAAGGGCTATGTGGAAGTGAACGGGGTGCGGGTCGAGGTGCTGCAGGTGGAGATCAGCGGCAAGCTCGACAACGCCGCCAGCAACGGCTTCGACTACAAGGTGACCCTGTTCGAGGGGGTGCACCAGGCCAATGGCAGCAGCACCGAGCTGCCGTTCAAGGTCAACGTCGTCGACAGCGACAAGGGATCAGGCAACAACGACAGCACCTCGGGCACCCTCAACATCAGCATTGCGGAAGGGGACAAGCCGACTCTCAGCCTCACCGGGGTGACCCTGAATGAAGGGCGCTTCGATGGGGCAGCGAACAACCAGACGGCGGACGACCAGCAGGCCAGCGGCACCCTCACCATCAAGGCGGACTCCGATCCCGTGGTGGACGTGCGCCTGACCCTCTCCGGCCAGGTGCTGGACGCCAGCGGCAAGGCCATCACCCACAATGGCGAGACCCTGACCTGGCAGGAGGTGCCGGGCAGCAAGGGTCACAGCTTCCAGGGGGTGACAGCGAGCGGCACCCTGGTGCTGAGCGTCACCCTGCCGAGCGTGCCGGGCAGCATAGCGGCCCACAGCTCGGCGACCCTGGATTACAAGGTCACTGTGCACACCAATCTGGATCACGGCGCCGACGACAAGCTCAACCTGACTCTGCCGGTGCGGGTGACCGACAGCGACGGCTCGGTGATCACCGGCAACACAACAGCGGTGATCACCGATGCCGCCGACCCGAGCCTTGGCATCGACGGCGGCATCAGCCTGCAGGAAGGGGCCTCTGGCCAGACCCTGGATGGCCAGCTGCCGGTCAATGTGGGCAGCGATCGCCTGGTGTCCCTGAACTTCGAGGCAAGCCAGCCCGCCCTGGATGGTCTCACCAGTGGCGGCAAGCCGACCAGCTATCAGGTCAATGGCAATGTCATCACCCTGCTGGATGCGGGCGGCAAGACGGTGCTGACCGTGACCCTGGACTTGGACGGCAAGTACCATGTGAAGCTCGACGGCGTGCTGGATCAACCGGTCAGCAGCAACAGCGTCAACCTGGGGCTGCAGGTGCAGGGCACCGACTTTGACGGCGACCAGAGCAACCTCGGTACCCTCAACATCCAGATCACCGACGGCGCCTTGCCCCAGGTCGACCCCGTCACCCTGACCCTGGTGGAGGACAGCGACTGGAGCGCGGCCCAGACCCTGTCCGGTGATCTGAACATCACCGCCGGCAGCGATCCCCTTGCCAGCATCAGCTTCGATGCCAGCCAGCCGGGCCTGCAGGGGCTCACCAGCGGTGGGCAGCCTGTGGTCATCAGCATCAGCGGCAACAGCATCAGCGGCGCCGTCAACGGCCAGAACGTCTTCACCTTGACGCTGGATCAGCAGGGTCACTACGTCTTCACCCTGAATCAGCCGCTGGATCAAGGCAGTGTGGATAGCCTGCTCAAGGCGGGCTTCACCTTGACTGATTCGGATGGGGACACCGTATCCTCCACCTTGAGCGTCGCCATCGGCGATGGGGCCAATCCGGTGATCAGCGCCGTGACCGGCACCAGCCTGACCGAGGCCAACCAGGGCGACGGCGCCGTGGTGGGCAATATGAGCTTCACCGTGAACCACGGTGCTGATGCCTTGGCCCCCGACAGTCTCAGGTTCGATATCAACGCCATCCAGCAGAGCCTGGACGGCAAATACAGCAGCCACGGCAGCCCTGTCACCTTCACCCTGGATGCCAACGGGGAGCTGGTGGGGACCAGCGCCGATGGCCGCGAGGTGCTGCGCGCCGAGCTGGATCTCGTGGACAACAACGGTAACTGGAGCGTCACCACCAGGGTGACCTTGAGCGGCGAGCTGGATCACCAGGGCAGCGAGTCCCTCGACCTGCCCCTGGCCATCACCCTCACGGACAAGGACGGGGACAGGGTCTCCACCCAGTTGCCGCTGACCATCAAGGACGGCAATGCGCCGGGCTTCGTGGCGGGCAGCGGGGTGAGCCTGGACGAGGGTAACCTCGATGGCAGCAGCCCCCTGACCGGCACAGGTCACTTCACCGTGGACGCAGGCTCGGATCGGGTGAGCGAGGTATCGTTCGCCGATATCGCGGAGCAGCCGGCCCTGACCGCCCTGGGCCAGAGCGTGAAATACGAACTGGTGGATGGCGATGCCAGCATCCCGGGCAACCAGATCCTCAAGGGCTATGTGGAAGTGAACGGGGTGCGGGTCGAGGTGCTGCAGGTGGAGATCAGCGGCAAGCTCGACAACGCCGCCAGCAACGGCTTCGACTACAAGGTGACCCTGTTCGAGGGGGTGCACCAGGCCAATGGCAGCAGCACCGAGCTGCCGTTCAAGGTCAACGTCGTCGACAGCGACAAGGGATCAGGCAACAACGACAGCACCTCGGGCACCCTCAACATCAGCATTGCGGAAGGGGACAAGCCGACTCTCAGCCTCACCGGGGTGACCCTGAATGAAGGGCGCTTCGATGGGGCAGCGAACAACCAGACGGCGGACGACCAGCAGGCCAGCGGCACCCTCACCATCAAGGCGGACTCGGATCCCGTTGTGGACGTACGCCTGACCCTCTCCGGCCAGGTGCTGGACGCCAGCGGCAAGGCCATCACCCACAATGGCGAGACCCTGACCTGGCAGGAGGTGCCGGGCAGCAAGGGTCACAGCTTCCAGGGGGTGACAGCGAGCGGCACCCTGGTGCTGAGCGTGACCCTGCCGAGCGTGCCGGGCAGCATAGCGGCCCACAGCTCGGCGACCCTGGATTACCAAGTCAGGGTGCACACCAACCTGGATCACGGCGCCGACGACAAGCTCAACCTGACCCTGCCGGTGCGGGTGACCGACAGCGATGGCTCGGTGATCACCGGCAACACCACGGCGGTGATCACCGATGCCGCCGACCCCGTGATCAGCTCCATCGGGAGTGTCACCGTCAAGGAGTCGGATCTCAATGGCGGTTCTGGCCAGCACGGCGGCACCAGCCCGTCCGGGACCGGGGAGCTGGCTGTCGGTCAGGTGGTGATCGCCGCCGGGAGCGACAGGGTGGCCGCCCTGCAACTGGATGTGGCCCGCTTCAACGCCCTCAACCAGCTCAGCTCCGGGGGCAAGGCCGTCAGCATCAGTGCCGACAGCCAGCCGGGTGTCTATTTGGGCAAGGACAGCGGGGGCAAGCTCATCTTCAAGCTGACCCTGGATGTCTCCGGCCGTTATACCTTCGAACTGACCGGTAACCTGGACCACAGCGCCCAGGGCAAGGATCTGCTGGATATCCAGCTGCCGTTGCAGGCCCTGGACAGCGATGGGGATCTCAGCGGCGAGGTGATAGGTCACGTCAGCGTGCAGGACGATGTGCCCGTCGCGGTCGATGCCGGCAAGACCCTGAACCAGGGGGCGAAAGTGAGCGGCGATCTGCTGGCTACCGCCAGCGAGGGTGCCGACGATGCGGTGGTGAGATCGGTCACCATCAACGGGGTTGAACACCCCATCGCCGCCAGCGGTAATACCACCATTGCGGTCACAGACAGCACTGGCCAGGCCATAGGCACTCTGGTGATCAACGCCGAGGGGAATTACAGCTTCACCGCCAAGGCGGACATAGATCACAGCAACAACACCCTGGTGCAGAAGGTCGACTTCCACCTGGTGGACGGGGATGGGGATACCGATGACGGGGTGCTGACTCTGACCATAAGGGATGAGGCGGGCAAGTTGACCGTCAGTGCCGTCACCGGTGCCGAGGATGCGGGGGCCGGCGACCCCACTCATGGCATCCCCATCACCATGAACCTGGACATAGGCGACTACGATCGGGGCGAGTTTGTCGAGACATTGCTTATCCAGGCCCCTGCCAATACCCATGGCTCCTTCTATTTCAACGGTGTTGCGCTCACTACCATCACTCAGGGTGGCAAGACCTGGTATCAGGTGCCGCCAGCGGCGATGCAAGCCGTTGTCGGTACCAACGACAAGTTCGAACTCAAGGGCGTGACCTTTGTGCCCGATCACGACTACTCGAGCTACAACGATGGCGGCAACCCGCTGCGCTTCCCGGTGCAGCTACAGGTCGGCGTCACCGAGGGGAGCAAACCCTCGGTGCTGACCGGCAACCTGGACATCACTGTGCAGGGCATTGCCGACAAGCCGCTCTGGGATGGGGCGGGCACCAACCAGCACTACAGCACGAACGAGGACAGCACCGGCATCGCCCTCAACGTGCAGGCCAGGCTCACCGATACCGATGGCTCCGAGACCCTGAGCTACCAGATCAAGTGGGTGTCCGGCGAGGGCAGCCTGACCCTGAACGGCAAGGTGCTCACAGCAGATGCGAACGGTCTGGTGACCGTCTCTGCGGGGGACATCAACAAGATCACCGTCGTGCCCGGCAAGGACTACAGCGGTGACATCAAGCTTGTCGTGACCCCGGTCAGTACCGAGAAAACCCCCGTGGTCACCGGGCAGGAGACGGCCCTTGGGGATCCCATCGATCTCATCATCAACGTCAACCCGCTGGCGGATGACGCCAAGCTGACGGTGCGCGACATCCAGGGCAAGGAAGACAACCTGCTGGATCTGGGCAGCAAGATAGTGCTCGCCCATCTGGGGGATACCTCGGATGGCTCCGAGACTATGTTCGTGCGCATCAGCGGTCTGCCCGCCGGTGCCACCCTCTGGCTTGGCGGCGTGGCGGTCACCCTGGATGCGAACGGTTATTACGAGGTGCCCTATGACCGCATCGGGGAGCTCAAGCTAGAGCCGCCGAAGGACAGCAACGTCGACTTCGATCTCGGCATCCAGGGAGTGGTAAAAGATACCGCCACCCTGACCGATGCCAATGGTCAGACCCATACAGTGGTCAACGAGAAGGTGACCGGCAGCCAGGGCCTGCATGTGGATCTGGTGGGGGTGGTGGATGAGCCTCACTTCAATCTGGACAGCACAGGCTGGAGCCAGGATGGCAAGGGTTACACCACCACCATAGGGGAAGATGGCAAGGCGCCGCTGGACTTCAAGCTGGCGTCGGGGGAGACGACGGGCGATGGTTCCGAAACCCTCAACCTGGTGCTGGAAGGCTTGTCGGAAGGGGCCAAGGTGTTCGATGGCAACGGCAAGGAGCTCACCCTGACCTTCGCCGGGCTCGACGCCCAGGGCAAGCCGACCTATCAGGTCGACGTCTCTAGTCTGGGCAACCTGCAGATCCAGCCACCCCCCAACAGCACCGCCGATATCCACCTCATCGGCCACGTGGTGGTGACCGAGAACGACGGGGACCACAAGAGTTTCGATGTGCCGCTTACCATCAAGGTGGAGCCGGTGATCGACGCCGCTGACTATGCCAGGACCAGCCATGGTCTGGAGGATGAGTTCGTGGTGCTCGACTGGCAGCCTGACCTGACCGACAGCGCCGAAAAGGTGACTCACCTCAGTCTCTCCGGCATAGAGCCGGGTTACGAGATCTGGATCCGGGTGGGCGGGGTCGAGACCCCGCTCAATGTGAACGGCGGTGCGGTGGAGTTGAGCGACGCTGATCTGAAGAGCCTGCTCGGCGGCGGCCAGCTGCTGGTGAAGGGGCCACAAGACAGCGACAGGGATACCAATATCCAGAGCCATGTCACGGTGACGCAGGTCGATGTGGACTCCAGTGCCACCGCCCAGAAGGTGATAGACGGCAATCTGCATGTGGATATCCAGGCCGTGGTCGAACCCGATGGCAACCTGGTGCAGACAGGGGGCGCGTTGGAGAGTCCGGACGGGCACGATATTCCGCTCAATGGCGTCTTCGTGTTCGAGGATCTGGATCCCAGCAGCGATGAGGTCATCGACTACCTGGTGATCAGCGATCTGCCCCCCGGCTTTGTGGTGGTGGGAGGGATCAACGACGGCCAGGGCAATTGGACAGTGCCTAACAGCGCCCTCGGGAGCTTCTCCCTGCGCTCGCCGGATGACTACAGGGGCACAGTCACCTTCAAGGTCAGCGCCAAGGTGATCGATCTTGGCGACAACAACGAAGGGGATGTCAGTGCACCGGCCTATCGGGAAATGACCGCCAGCGCCGAGTTCAAAGATGCGACCAGCTCTGGTCAGAAAGCCGCCTCTGTTGATCTGGACAACAGCACCCCCATCACAGGGGTGGAGGATCATGGCGTCAACTTCGGCACCCAGCTCAAGAGCATGGTGACCCTGGGAACGGCGGACATCGGTGATGACGAGCTCAGCATAGTCCTCACCGGTCTGCCCCCCGGTGTGAGCGTGCAGGGGCTCACCTTCGACTTCGTCAACGGCGAGTACCTCATCAAGCTGCCGGGTGGCCTCAATGACCTCGACAAGCTGACCCTGACCCTGCCGGAGGATTACGCCGGCAGCGGCCTGAGCTTCAACGTGCGCCTGGTCAATACCGACACAGTGAGCGGCGACACCAGGACGGTGGAGAAGGAGGTTTCCCTCTCCATCACGCCGGAGGTGGACATCAAGGGCGGCGCGGATGGTCAGCCCGAGCTGCACCTGCAGGTGAAGGAGGTGAACGGTCAGCCGAGCAACCTGGAAGACACCGAGATCCACCTCGATCTCTCGGTCAAGCTCGCGGACATCAGCCCCTCGGTGGCCAACGGCGGCCTCGAGACGGTGGAGCGGGTGACCCTGACAGTGGATGCCCGGTACGGCCACTTCCTCGATGGCAACGGCCAGCCGGTCAACACCCTGGTGGTGAACGACCCGGCGGCGCTCAAGGATCTGGTGTTCGTGCCCAGGGAGCACTTCAGCGGTCAGGTGCCCCTGGGCATCAAGGTTGACATTCTGGACACAGCTACCACGGGGACGGATCGCGGCAGCTGGAGCGGTAATGCGAGCTTCGAGGTGCTGCCGGTCAATGACCCGGTCCAGCTCACGGTGAAGGATGTGAGCGGCAACGAGGATGGCAGCGTCAGCCTCGGCGGCCTGGGCGCAACCTTGATCGACAATGATGGCTCCGAGCAGATAGTGGCGCTGCAGATCAAGGGCGTGCCGGACGGCTTCACCCTGTCGGCACCGGCGGTCAACAACGGCGGTGGCGTCTGGCAGGTGCCTGTGGGCACCGACTTCTCCAAGCTGACCCTGATCCCGCCCGCAGATTTTAGTGGCAACGTGGAGCTCACCCTGAGCGCCTTCACCCTTGACAAGGGGCTGACCATGCCCCTCGATACCAGCGACAGTTTCACCGTCACCGTCAAGCCGGTGGGGGATGCCATCATCGCCGACATTCAGGACAAGGCGAGCGGCACCGAGGGGGACGTGGTCACCCTCAACCTGGGACTGGAGACCAAGGACACCCAGGCCACCGGCGGCAGCGCCACCAACGTTCACGAGAATGGCCCGGAGCAGGTGCGGGTCACCATAGAAGGGGTTCCCGATGGGGCAGAGATCCGTCTGCCGAGCGGGGTGACCGGCACTGTGGTGGATCTGGGTGGCGGCGTCTGGCAAGTGACCACGACGGGCGGCAAGCTGGCGGCCGTGGAGCTGGTGACCAACGACGCCAATGGCACCCTGGATCTCAAGGTGACGGCCCAGAGCCTGGACAACGGCGCCCTCGGCCCCGAGGTCAGTGGCACCATCCAGGTGGAGGTGAGCCCGGTCAACGACGCCCCCATCAACGTGCTGCCAACGGATCCCCAGGTGGCCCAGGAGGACAAGCCCTTCGTCATCCAGGGACTGCAGGTGAAGGACGTGGACGCGGGCAGCGGCACCATGGAGGTGCGCCTGTCGGTGGAGCACGGCACCCTCAACCTGCCGGCAGGCAGCGGCGTGACCGTGACTGGCAACGGCACCGGCTCTCTGGTGCTGACTGGCACCCTGGCGGATCTCAACGCTCTGCTCTCCGGTGGCGTGACCTATCAGGGCAACGGCGACTTCCACGGCAATGACGCCCTGACCATGATCACCAATGACAGGGGCAACACCGGCAGCGGTGGCGCCCTGAGTGACACCGACGTGCTGCCCATCGAGGTACAACCGGTCAATGATGCCCCCGTCAACCTGCTGCCGGGCACCCCTCAGGTGGCGCAGGAGGATACTCCCTTCGTCATCAAGGGCCTGCAGGTACAGGACGTGGATGCAGGCAGCAGCCCCATGGAAGTGCGTCTGTCGGTCCTGCACGGCACCCTGGTGCTGGCGGACGGCAGCGGGGTGACAGTGGTCGGCAGCGGCAGCGATACCCTGGTGCTGAGCGGATCGCAAGATGCCATCAATGCCTTGCTGGCTGGCGGCGTGACCTATCAGGGTGAGCAGGACTTCAATGGCCAGGATGCCCTGACCATGGTGACCAACGACAAGGGCAACACCGGCAGCGGTGGCGCCCTGGTCGACACAGACGTGCTGCCCATCGAGGTGCAGGCGGTCAACGATGCCCCTGTGACCCAGGTGCCGGGCGCCATGCAGGTGAAGGAAGATGGTTCACTGTCCCTCTCCGGGATCAGCGTGAAGGATGTGGATGCAGGCACTGCCCCCATCTCCATGGTGCTGCGGGTCGAGCACGGCGTGCTGACCCTGCTCGGGGCGGCGGGCGCCGTCTCGGTGCAGGGGGCGGGCACCAGCGAGATCACCCTGGTGGGCTCCCTTGATGATCTTAACAACCTCATCAATGGCAACCTGCATTACGAGCCGGCCAAGGACTTCTGGGGACAGGACAATCTGACCATCACCACCTCGGATCAGGGCAATACCGGGTCGGGCGGCGTCCTGACCGACAGCGCCCAGATTGGCATCCAGGTGACCGCAGAGGCAGACGATCCCCAGCTCAGCCTGGGCACCCACGACATCCATACCCTGCAAGGGGCCTGGGTGCCACTCAACCTGAGCGCCAGCGTGGTCAACCCGGCAACCGGCGAACTCGCCATCCGCATCCAGAATCTGGGGAGCGCCCAGGTGGTGGACGAGCACGGCCAGAGCGTGGGTCATGCGGACAGCAACGGCGACTGGCTGCTGCCGGGGGATCAGTCCGTGCCCCTCTACCTCAGCGGTCTGACGGCGGGGGATCATGCCCTGACCCTGAGTGCGGAATCCAGCGCGGGTGGCAGCACCCTGAGATCGGCCGAGGAGACCCTCAACATCCACAGCCAGAGCGGCCATGACCTGCTGGGCTCGGATCAGAGTGACTGGCTGTTCGGCTCCACCGGCGACGATCGCATACTGGGCGGCCTGGGGGATGACGTGCTCCGGGGCGGTCAGGGCAACGACATCCTGATCGGTGGTGCAGGCAGCGATCTCTTCGTGTGGGGCAGTGGCGATGAGGGGACGGCGGCCTTGCCGGCCATCGACACCGTCACCGACTTCCACCCGGAGGAGGGGGACAAGATAGATCTGGCGGACCTGCTCAAGGGGGTGACCGACAACAGCGTGGATGGCTTGCTGGGCCACCTCTCTGCGTCTGTGACCGCCGGCAGCGGTGGCCTGAGCGACGTGAGCCTGTCGGTCTCCCCGGCGGGGGATGGTCAGGTGACCCAGCAGATCACCCTGAAGGACGTGGATCTGAGCGGCTGGAACCTGAGCGGCTCCTCCTCCCACGACATACTGCAGTCCATGCTGGATCAGCACAGCCTGATCATCCAGCACCCCTGAATCTGAGGGAGACAGCTCCATGGAAAAGAGCCGGCAATTGCCGGCTCTTTTTTTATCACTGCCTGTTTGTTACTGCGGGTTGATCACCGCGTAACCGGATCTCTGCGTGGATTGTTTTTTTTGTTATCAGTGGGGCACCTGGGTCTGTCAGGCCAGCGCCTGGGCCAGCAGGTGGATCGGATGCTCGCAGCGGAAGGCGGTGCTCATCTCGATCTGCCACTTGCAGGTCTCGCAGTCGGTGATCACCAGATCGGGGGAGAGGCGGTTGATCTGATCAAAGAGCCCTTCACCTATGGTCTGGCTGGTTTCGTAGTTCTCCGACTTGAAGCCGTAGGTGCCGGCGATGCCGCAGCACTGGGAGTCGAGCACAGTCACCTTGACCCCGGGAATGGCGCGCAGCAATTCGAGGGTGTAGATGACGCCCCCCATCTTCTCCATGTGGCAGGGGGTGTGGTAGGCAATGTGCAGATTGAGCGGTTTCATCGCCGGTTTGTTGCCCTTGTAGAACTCGTTCCACAGGAAGCGGGTCACCAGGGAGATGCGATCCCGCACCTTGCGGTTGTCCTGCTCCAGCAGGTGGGGGTATTCGTCCCTCAGGGTGAAGCCGCAGGTGGAGGAAGTGGCCAGGAGCGGCATCTCGTTGCCCAGCAGGCTGTTCTCCATCTGCTTGATGTTGAAGGCCGCCTGCTGCTTGGCCTTGTCCATGAAGCCGTTGGCAATGAGCGGCACGCCGCAGCACTTCTCCCGTTCCAGCAATTGCACACCGATGTTCATGGCGTTGAGCACCTGTACCAGCTCCTTGCCGAGCTGCGGGTGGTTGTAGTTGACGTAGCAGCCGTGGAAGTAGGCGATCTGGCGCTCATAGCTGGCCTGGGTGGCCTTCTGCTTCTTGTACCAGCCGCGGAAGGTGCCCTGGGAATACTTGGGCAGATCCCGGTGGGAGGAGACCCCCAGCGCCTTGTCCAGCACTAGCTTCATCGGCTTGAGGCCGGTGGTGAAGTTGACCACGGGGGCCATCAGGGTGGACATGCTGCCCATCAGGTCGGTGTGGGAGAGCACGAACTCGCGGATCCCTGGTTTGAAGCCGCTGTACTGGTGCTTGGCTTTGGCAATGATGTCGCCGATGCGCACCCCGCTCGGGCAGGCCACTTCACAGCGCTTGCAGTTGGTGCAGTGCTTGAGGGCGCTGTCAAAGAGCTCCGGGCTCTTGATCCGCAGCCGCTCCCCATCCGGGCCCGCCTGCTTGGGGCCCGGGTAGGCCGGGTTGGCCTTGGCCACCGGGCAGTAGGCGGTACAGACGGTGCATTTGATGCACTGATCGAAGGTTTGATTGGCGTGATCCAGTAGCATGTCAGTTCTCCTCCCGGCGATGATGAAGACACGGGATATGGGACGAAGTAATCATTGGGCCGTGCCCAGGATATGACCGGCGGCCTGCCAGCCGGTGGCGACCGCGACCCCGGAGCCTGAACCTTCTCGCACGGGATCGTAGTGGGCCAGCACGCTGCCGGCGCCATAGAGGTTGGCAAGGGGTTTGCCGCCGCGCAGCACCCGCAGCTGGTCGTCCGTCTTGACACCGAAGCCCATGAAGGGGTGGTGATCGAACAGGCGGCGACCGGCCCAGGCGTCGCGCTCGGAGAGGCTCAAGACGTCGGCGTCGAAGATGGGCTCGCGAATGCCCCCAAGGCGGGACTCCAGGCCGCGGCTGAAGAAGCTGCCTGAGGCGAGCACGAAGTGGTCCGCCTCGAACAGCTGATCGTCGCCATTCTGGCTGTGTACGCCGATCACCCGATCGCCGTCGTAGCGGGCGCCCAGCACCCGCTCGCTGGTGAGGAAGGTGCCGCCGAGGGCCAGGAAGCGGCGCTTGAGGGCCTCCTGCATCCGCATCCCGATGAGGGACGGCGGCATGGTGGCCACCTCCTTGATGGTGCAGCCGGTGCGTGCCTCGAGCTCGGCCAGGCGGGGGCCGACCAGCCCCAGCGACAGGCAGGCGGGCAGCACTATATGGCGGCAGCCCGGCTCGCCACTCTCCTTGACCATGCGGCCTATCTCGCGGGCCAGATCCGTCAGCAGGTCCTGCTTGTCGTGCTGCTGCCTGTCAAACAGACGGGCGATGTCGGCGGAGCGAAACTCGTGGGGATTGCGGCTGAACGCGGCGAGCTGGGGCAGACGAATTTCGCCAGTCAGGATGCGGCAGTGGGCGAAGCGCGCGTGGGTTGCCAGATTGGCCGCCGCCAGCGCCGGGTGGAAGTCGCGAAAGCCCTCGAGCGTCGCCAGCAGCAGGACGTCCGGTGCGGGGGCTTCTGTGACGCAGGCGCAGGTCTCGGGAGAGAGCCAGGTGGATTTCAGGGTGCCGATGGGGGTGAGGCGTTGGTGGTTGTGCTCCTGGCGAAACAGGGGCAAGCCCTGCAGGGCGCAGTGGCGCTGCAGATCCGCGAGGCTCGCCTCGATATTTTGCATCCCCACCTTGCTGTAGGGGTGATCCGGATGGGCCGCCATAAAGGCGGGCAGGGCGGCGCGGGGATCTCCCTCGCTCTCCAGCAGATCCACCGAGCCGGAGGAGAAGTGCAGGGCGCTCTGGCCCGAGGCCATCAGCAGGGTCTTCTGGCCGGCCTCGGCCAGGCGCAGGGCCGCCGAGAGGCCCGCCATGCCGCCGCCTATCACGATAGTGTCAAATTTCATGGCTGCGCTCCTTGGTGGGTTTTGCGGTGCTGGCATCGAGCGGGAAGGGCGGCTCGGCCACCAGATGGGGGGCCGTCCATTCCCCCAGGCCAAAGAGCCCTTCGTAGATCCAGTAGGTAAACTCCGCCTCCCGCAGGGCATCCCCCCAGAGCACCGGGCGGGTGCCCTTGTAACGCTCCTCCAGGAACTGGCGCAGCATGACGCAGGCCTCACGGCCGTCGGCCTTGCCGTACTCCTGCATCAGACCGGCGGCGCGGTAGGCGCACAGCTCCCCCTGACAGGGCCCCATGCCGAGGCGAGTGCGGCGGCGCAGATCCACCAGGTTGTCCACGTCGAGCTCGCGCAGGGCGTATTCGATTTCGCCTGCGGTCACCATCTCGCACTCGCAGATGAGGGCGTTGGCCTTGGGGTTGTCCCGGAAGAAGGCGATGACCCGCTCGCCGTGGCGGTACTGGGCAGAGCCTTCGGCGGGCACGGAGAGGCCGGGGGCCGAGACCTTCTCCGGATCCCGCGAGCCGGGCAGATTGAGTTCGGCGGTGCGGCAGGGCCGGGAGTTGCCCAGCTTGTTGGCGACGAGATCGGTGGCCCACTCCGCCATCAGGCGGTAGGTCATCAGCTTGCCGCCGGTGATGGTGTTGAAGCCTTTGAGGCCGTCGCGATCGCTG
The DNA here is from genome assembly GCF_037811135.1 of Aeromonas rivipollensis. NCBI lineage: Bacteria > Pseudomonadati > Pseudomonadota > Gammaproteobacteria > Aeromonadales > Aeromonadaceae > Aeromonas > Aeromonas rivipollensis. The sequence goes on from NZ_CP149130.1 coordinate 2,073,048, forward strand.
TGATCCAGCAACACTATGCCGCGACTGATGTTGCGGCCGGTGTCGTCACCGTCCACCGCCACCAGCGGGCGTACCCCGGCGTAGGCGCGCAGCAGACGGGTGCGCGCCATGATGGGGGCAAGCTTGATCCCCTCGCGCAGCAGCACCTCCACCTCTTCGGGTTCGACGGTGAGCTGGTCAATCTTGTTGTAATCGATGCGGCTGGAGGTGGTGCCGATGAGGGAGATGGTATCGCCCGGCACCAGAATGTCCGCATCCGCCGGTTTGCGAGCGCGGTTGAGCACCAGCTGGTTGATGCGGTAATCCATAATGAGCAGGGAGCCCTTGGCCGGGAACATGCGGATGCCGAGATCGGCGTATTCGCAGATTTGCTGGCCCCAGATGCCGGCGGCGTTGATCACCTCCTGACACTCCACCTCGAACGCCTCGCCGGTGCGGGTGTTGATGGCCTTGACCCCGTGCACCCGATCTTGCGTGCGGAGCAGCCCCAGCACCTTGCTGTGGGTGAAGATGCGGGCGCCGTGTTCCTTGGCGTCCAAGACGTTTGCGGCGGCCAGGCGGAAAGGATCGACGGTGCCATCCGGCACATGAATGGCGCCTATCATCGCCGGGTTGGCGTTGGGTTCGAGGCGCAGCGCCTCGCGGGGATCGAGCTGGCGGGTCTCTATGCCCGCCAGGGCACAGGCATCCATAAAGGTACTTTGGAAGTGGATGTCATCTTCCGGCAGGGTGAGGAAGAGGCCGCCGGTCGCCTCCACGCAGTGGCTGGCGATCCGCTTGAGGATGCGGTTCTCCTGAATGCACTCGCGGGCGGACTCAGGATCCGTCACCGCGTAGCGGGCCCCCGAATGGAGCAGGCCGTGGTTGCGCCCCGTGGTGCCTGCGGCTATGTCATCCCGCTCCAGCAGGATGCAGTCGATGCCGCGCAGCGCGCAATCGCGCATGATGCCGGCCCCGGTAGCGCCGCCGCCTATGATGACGACTTCTGTGGTTATTCTTTTCATTCTTGCCCGTCTCATCTCGTCCAGATGGGGCCAGTGTGGCGCCTGTCTGGCTGAAAATGTTTGATATGGGCCAAATTAATGTTCGCAAACGCTCACTAATGGTGAGGTTGATGAGCGAACTGTGACCATAGTCACATCCCGATCAGGGCGGGGCCAGGGCCGGCCCCTCAAAAAAGAGAAGAGCGGTAAGGGGAATACGGGATAGAGCAGAGAGTCGAGAGCAAAGAACCGAGCAGAGAGAGGAAGGGACAGATGGCGGCTCGCCCCAGATGGACGGCGGGGAGGCGATGGCCGCCCCGCAGCCGCGTGGGCCAGGTTCTCAGCCGCAGCACTTCTTGAACTTCTTGCCGCTGCCACAGGGGCAGGGGTCGTTGCGACCGACCCGCAGGGGGGCGGGATCCTGCTCGCCGTCGGTGTAGACCCAGCGCCCCTGATGGCGCACGAAGCGGGAGCGCTCATGCAGGCAGTGGCGCTCGTCCCCCTCCAGAAACCAGGCCTTGAACTCCACCATGCCGGTCTCATCGGCTGGGCCACCCTGGGCGGCGATGATCTCGAGACCGTTCCAGTTGGTATCGGTGTGGGAGAGCTGCTCCGCGGTCAGTCCGTTCAGATAGTCCGGGTGCCAGCTGTGGACCAGGTACTCTCCCAGCCCCAGCACGAAGGCGCTGTAGCGGGAGCGCATCAGCTGCTCGGCGGTGGTGGCGGCCTGGCCTTCGTGAAGCGCGCCGCAGCATTGGGGGAGGGAAAGAGAGGAACCGCAAGGACATTGGCTCATGGGTCAGTTCATCGGGTCGATAATAGAAGGTGGCGGGATTGTAGCTAAGGCACTTCCCCTTCGGCCAGCACTCCATGGCTGAGCGAGTAGGAACGAAGCACCCACAATAAAATGGCTAAAGGAAGTACAAGATGACGCTAAAGCAGAAAATTCTGTTGCTGGGGGCCATCCCCGTGCTGCTGATGGCCCTGGTGGTCAACCTCAGCAACTATCTGGTGGCCAGGAGCGACCTGGAGTCCGAGCTGGTGGTGGCGAGGGACAAGGCGGTCAAGGAGCGCAAGGCCCTGCTCAGCAGCTACCTGATGCTCGCCAAGACGGCCATCGACAAGGCCTATGCCGAGCCGGACAGCCCAGAGGCCCGTGCCCGGGTGAAGGAGCTCCTGCGCCCCTTGCGTTATGGCAGTGACGGTTACTTCTTCGTCTACGACTTCCAGGGCAATACCCTGCTGCTGCCCACCCGCCCCGAGGTGGAGGGCAAGAACCGCTGGCAGGACAAGGATACCAAGGGCACCTTCCTCATTCAGGAGATCGTCAAGGCGGCCCGTGAGGGGGATGGTTACTCGGAGTACTGGACCAACAAGCCCTCCATCGGGCGGGATGCGCCCAAGCTCTCCTTCAACCTGGTGCTCGACAAGTATCAGTGGGTGGTGGGAACCGGCTTCTACATAGATGACATCGACACCGAGCTGGCGGCCCTGCGCAGCGAGCGCGAGGAGAACATGCATGATTCCCTGCAAGGCAGCGTGCTGCTCATTCTGGTGATCCTGGGGATCACCCTGGCGGTGACTGTGGTGCTCGGCAACCGGGTCACCCGGCCGCTGGCGGATGCGGTTGCGGCCCTCAATGACATCGCCGACGGGGAGGGGGATCTGACCCGGCGCCTCAAGGTGCAGAGCGAGGACGAAGTGGGCCAGCTGGCCAGCGCCTTCAACCGCTTCGTGGAGCGGATCCAGTCGGTGGTGAGCCAGGTCGGGGAGACCAGCCATCAGCTGCTGGGGGCCGTGGACAGGCTGCACAGCTTGAGCGAGCACGCCGACCGGCAGATGCACGGCCATGGCCGGGAGACGGATCAGGTGGTCACAGCCGTGACCGAGATGAGCTCCACCGCCCAGGAGGTGGCGGCCAGCGCCTCCAACGCGGCCACGGCCACCAGCGACGCGGCACGGGAATCCGATGCGGCCCGTGAGGTGGTGGGCAGCGCCATCGGCAGCATCAACCGCCTGGTGGAGGAGGTGCACACCGCCTCCGGCGTCATCGAGCAGCTGGCCCAGGAGACCGGCAAGATAGGATCCGTGGTGGAGGTGATCCGCGGCATCGCCGATCAGACCAACTTGCTGGCCCTGAATGCGGCCATAGAGGCGGCCCGGGCCGGTGAGCAGGGGCGCGGCTTTGCGGTGGTGGCGGACGAGGTGCGATCGCTGGCCGGTCGCACCCAGCAGAGCACCAAGGAGATCAACGAGATGCTGCAACGACTGCAAAGCGGCGTCAAACAGGCGGTGGATGTGATGCAGGCCAGCGAATCGCGCAGTCAGGAGACGGTGCAGGAGGCGAGCCACATCGCCAGCTCCCTCGACAGCATGGTGACGGCGGTTGGCACCATCAACGACATGAACATCCAGATAGCGACCGCCGCCGAGGAGCAGCATGCGGTCTCCGAGGAGATCAACAAGAACCTGGTGGCCATCCAGCAGATCGTCAGCGAGCTGACCGAGGCCGCCGGGGAGTCCAACACCACCACCCGCGCCCTGGCCGACACGGGTGACAAATTGCGTCAACTCGTCTCCCGCTTCCGTTACTAGTCACATTTTTGCCGTCTGGACGTCATTTCCAGACGGCAAATTTGGGGATCGGCGCAGAATGTGGGAAAATCGCGCCATTCGTTCCTTTCGTTAGCCCCTACCCTATGAATGAGATCGTGAAAGGCAGTATCGATTTGATCCGTCAGCTCAACTACGGCCTGGTCTACGCCAGCCTGGAAGAGCACAAGGAACTGTCCCGTACCGATCTGTCCCGTTTGACCGGCCTCTCGCCGGCCAGCATCACCAAGATCACCCGCGAATTGCTCGATGGCGGTCTGGTGATCACCTGTGGCGAGAGCTCGGTGGGCCGTGGCCGTCGTCAGACCCTGCTGCGCATCAACGAGCGCCGCTTCCAGTTTCTCTCCATGCGCCTTGGCCGCGGTTACGTGGACATGGCGCTGTTCGATCTCGCCGGTCACTCCCTGGCCCGTCATCGCCACCTGTTCAGCGAGTCGGAACGCGAAGACCTGCTGGCCAGCCTGGTGCGGGCCATCGAGGGCTTCTTGCCGAAGAAGGCCCTGCGGCTGGCCTGCATCGCCCTCTGCCTGCCCGGGCAGGTGGAGCGCCACTCCGGCATGGTCAAGCACTTCCCCTTCTATGATCTGCGCAACTGGCCGCTCGGGCCCAGCCTGGAGGAGGCCTTCGAGGTGCCGGTGCTGGTGAGCGGTGACGTGCGCACCTGGATCCAGGCCGAGCGGGAGTGGGGCGCCGCCAGGAACTGCGCCGATGCGGTGCTGGTGTTCGTCCACAACGACATAGGGGTGGGCATGGTGGTCAACGGCCAGCTCATCGAGAGCGAGTCGGCCCTGCTCGGGGATCTCAGCCACCTGCAGCTCGAACCCTATGGCCAGCGCTGCTACTGCGGTGGCTTCGGCTGCGCCTGCACCCTGGTCACCAACCAGGCCCTGGAGGCGCAATATCGGGACCTGCGCGAGCGGATGCAGGAGCACGATCTGCCGGCGAGCGTCAACATCCGCGAGCTGTGCGAGCTGGCGCTGGCGGGCAACAGCCTGTGCCAGGACATACTGCATCAGGCGGCGGGCCGGCTCTCCCGGGTGCTTGCCAACCTCATCTGCCTGCTCAACCCGGGCAAGCTGCTGCTGGGGGGAGAGATCACCCGGGCCGATCGGCTGCTGTTCCCCATGCTGCACCAGTCCCTGGCGAGCCAGTTGCCGGCGGAATACCTGGTGCGCCTGCAGATCGAGTCCACCCATTTTTACGAAGATCCCACCAAGCCCACCTCGGTGCAGGTGCACAAGGCCCTGCGGGATGGCAGCCTGCTGCTCGACCTGTTGCGAGGTGACAGGGAGGCATGAGGCTGGGGTTGCAAGGACGCATCCTGCTCATGCTCTGCCTGGTCAGCCTGCTGCAACTGGTGCTGCTGAGCGGGGCCAGCTACTACTACGTTGCCGAGCAGCGCTACCGGGAGGTGGGGGATCAGGCCCTGGACGTGGCGCGGCTGGTGGCCCGTGAGCCCGGCGTCATCGCCGGGGTGAAGCGGGTCGATAGCGCCCGCCTCAACGTGCTGGTGGAGCGGATGCGGGCCGAGGTCGGTGCCAGCTACATCGTCATCGGTGATGAGGAGGCACGCCGCCTGGTGCACCCCAATGCGGACCGGATAGGCAAACCCATGATGGGGGACGATCCTGCCCGCGCCCTGCGGGGGGAATTCTACATCTCCCGCGCCCAAGGCTCCCTCGGGGTCTCGGTGCGCGGCAAGGGGCCCATCCGGGATGAGATGGGCAGGGTCATAGGCGTGGTCTCGGTCGGTTATCTGGTGCGGGACATAGAGGCGGACCTGCAGGGCTTCCTGCGTTTTGGCCTCGCCATGACCCTCCTCATAGTGCTGCTCAACAGCGCCGCCGCGGCCTGGCTGGCCAAGCGCTACAAGCGGGCCCTGCTGGGGTTTGAGCCCGAGCAGATAGGACGTCTCTATGCGGAGCTCGACTGCACCCTGCGCACCGTGCGCGAGGGGATACTCACCATAGACGGGCAAGGCAGACTCACCTCCCTCAATCCCAACGGCATCCGGCTGCTGCGCCTCGATGAGCGGGCCGCGCAGGCCGCCATAGGCCAGCCCGTCACCCGCTTGCTGCCCGGCAGCCGCATGCTCTCCCTCATTCAGGATCCCCGGCCCCAGTACGACGAGGAGATAGTGCTCAACGGCCAGTCCCTCATCGTCAACCGGCTGCCCCTGGTGCAGGAGGGGCGGCTGATTGGCGCCGTCTCGAGCTTTCGGCGCAAGGACGAGCTGGCCGAACTCAGTGCCCAGCTCTCCCAGGTGCAGGCCTACAGCGATCTGCTGCGGGTACAGACCCACGAACACAACAACCAGCTCGGCACCATAGCCGGTCTCATCGAGCTGGGCGCCACCCGGGAGGCGCTCGCCTTCATCGGCCGGGAGGCGGCCACCGAGCAGACCCTGCTGAGCTTTTTGATGGGAGCCATCGCCAAGCCCAAGGTGGCGGGCCTGCTGCTTGGCAAGTACCACAGGGCCCACGAGCTGGGACTGGTGTTGGAGGTGGATCCGGATTCCCGCCTGCACGACATTCCCGCCCGGGTCAGCGGCTCCCAGCTGGTGACCCTGCTTGGCAACCTCATCGACAATGCCTTCGAGGCGACCCGCCGCCACGGCGCTCCCTACCAGCCGATCCGGGTTTCCCTGAGCGATCTCGGCCAGGATCTCATCCTGGAGGTGGAGGACGGGGCTGGCGGCGTCGATCCCCGGTTGGCAGACAGCCTGTTCGAACGCGGGGTCAGCAGCAAGGTGGAGCCCGGCCACGGCATAGGGCTGGCTCTGGTGCGCAAGACCCTGGATGCCCTGCAGGGGGCCATCGCCATCGAAGCCACGGCGCAGGGAAGTTGCGTCGTCTGTTACATTCCCAAGGAGGTGTGAGTGATCAAGATCCTGATCGTCGAGGATGATCCGGCCATTGCCGAGATCCACCGTCGCTTCGTGCAGCGGCTGGCGGGGTTCGAGGTGCTGGGGGTGGCGCTCACCCTGTTCGATGCCAGAGAGCAGATAGCCATACTCCAGCCCGATCTGGTGTTGCTGGACGTCTGGCTGCCGGACGGGGAGGGCTTCTCCCTGTTGCGGGAGCTGCGTCAGCGCGGGGCCCACCTCGACGTCATCCTGCTTACCGCCGCCCGTGAGGCCGCGGCACTGCAGGAGGCGATGCGCCTCGGGGTGGTGGATTTCATCTTGAAACCCGTGGTGTTCGAGCGGCTGCGCGATACCCTGGGCAACTATGCCGAGAGCCGCGCCGCGCTTGCGGCCCTGGCGGACATCGATCAGCAGGCGGTGGATGCGCTCTTTGGCACCCCGCTGCAACAGGTGGCGGCGGGCGGCCTGCCCAAGGGGATAGACGCCCTCACCCTGCAAAGGGTGCTGGCGGCCCTCAATCAGGAGGGGGCCAGCGCCGAGGAGATAGGCAATCGGGTTGGGGTGAGCCGCACCACGGCGCGCCGCTATCTGGAGTTTCTGGTGGGCCAGCAGCTGGCGAGCCCCGAGCTCGAATACGGCACCGTCGGGCGGCCGGAGCGGCGCTACCGCCAACGTTGAATGGTCGGTTCACACCCCCAAAAGAAGAGCGCCTGTTGGCGCTCTTCTTGTGATGGCGGGGATCAGGTCGGGTCGGATTGCAGAGTCGCC